>SLKG01000066.1 GCA_007134735.1 Kiritimatiellia bacterium | reverse complement strand
GGACGCGCGGAAGCGCGTCCCTCCAGTTCGGAGGATCCATCATTCGGGGACAAGCGCAGTTCGAAATACAGGGTATCGCCCTGTTGAACGAGCCCGAAGTTCCGGCGGTCCGGTCCCTCCGACATCCCGGCAATCAGGCCGGGTGTGTCCGATGGCGTCCCGGACGGTGTGATGAGCGCCTCAAAGGCAAATTCCGGGCTTCCGCGAAATTGTTCCACCAGGCGTTCTTCGGCATTTTCGGCCACGAAGCGATCGTGCCGCACGTCCATGTCGAAGAAGCGTCCGTACCGGGCTTTCCCTTCGGGTTCCACCTGGCACATGATGATTTCGCCGGAACGTTGATCATTGATTTCGTTGTTCCTTGAGCGATCTTCCCAGATAAATACCAGGTTGTCCTGAACGACCGGCCACGTGTCCGCCGGTTTTTCCCGCTTGACTACCGGTTCCTCATCCGTCCGTTCCGTAAGGAGGGTCAGGCCGGATTCCACCCATACATCCGGGAAGAAGGCGGCGCGATCGCTTTCGGTGACCCGGGTCCAGGCTTCGATTTCGGTGAAGTCCTCGTTGAATCGACCGATATGGACTTCGACATCCGGGCCGCCTCCGCGGATGTTGTTTCCACCGACGCGATGTTTGTATGGACCGGTCATGGTCATGAACCGGGGGTGATTGGACCAGCGCGGGTGATACACCTCGTAGCCGTCGATGCCGGGCGCGGTGTTGATGCGCATTTCCCAGCGCCGATCGTTTTGCGTATCGAACATCGCAATATTCCGATGACTGCCGTCAAAGATCCAGAACAGGTAGGAGTTATCCGGCGCCAGTGAGGGCCAGCATCCGTTGCCCAACCGTTCCCAGCTTCCGTCGGACAGATCGGCCACGCCCGCGTTCGGCCAGGGGAAGACCCCCGAGGCGCGTTTACCGTTGGCCGACAACTGGAAGTTGTCGGTCCCGACCACGCGCCGATCCCAAACGAGTTCCTCGATATCGGGATCATCGAGGCGTACCCGGTACACCATCCGGTACGGATCACCGCGCGCATCGACCCGGTCTCGTCCGACATAGACCCACTCCACACCGGTCCGGACATCGAGCCAGACATCCAGTGCCGTGCCCCGAGTCAGTTTGCGGTGGTGGGTACCGTCGAAATCAATCCGGTACACAAGTTCCCGGTCGAAATCCGTATAGACCACTCGATCGCCGCGCGGCGTGATGAGCGGTTTTGAATAATTGGCGGTTTCCCGGCGTATGATACGGGCGCCTTTTCCGTCGTCCGAATCGTACCCCATCAATCGCAATTGAACGTCCCGGGCAAAGACGTCCCGGTTATCGCCCACGTCCTCAGCCCAGACCACGCGGGTCCGGGCATCCGTGAGGGCGCGCACCGCCTTTGCCGTCTGTTGAATCCGGATCTGCTCCTCACTCCGGCAACCGGTTGTCATGAGTAAACCGGACAGGATGAGGGCGTAGAGGGTATACCGGCTAATCTGTTTATTTCTGCACATATATGGCGTATCATAACGCACTTCGCGTATATCTCAAACAAGAGATGAAGTGTGTTGAGTTATTGGTATTTGTTATTAAGATTATGATCAGGATTCAAGATTTGCCACCCGACACAGAACCTCGCGGTCTTTTCCATTTGCGCCTTTGAAGCGCGTTCGTTATATACGGGGGTGATTTATGAAACTATCCATCGTCATTCCGGTCTACAACGAGGCGGCGACCCTGGAAGACCTGGTCAGCCATGTCAATGCCGTGGAAATCCCGCTGGAGAAGGAAATTGTGCTTGTGGACGATTGCTCACAGGACGGTACGCGGGATGTGATGAAGAAACTGGAGTCGGAGCATCCCGACTGGAAGTTCGCCTATCACGATGTTAATCGCGGCAAGGGGGCGGCTTTGCGGACCGGTTTCGGAACGGCGACGGGGGACCTGGTCATTATTCAGGATGCCGATCTGGAATATGACCCGAACGAATATCCGAAATTACTGGCGCCGATCCTGGACGGGCACGCCGACGTGGTGTACGGATCGCGTTTTCTGGGCGGCGGACCGCATCGCGTGGTCTATTTCTGGCATTACGTGGGGAACCGTTTTCTTACCACGCTTTCCAACATGATGACGAACCTCAATCTCACCGACATGGAGGTGTGCTACAAGGTCTTCAAGAAAGAGGTTCTGGATTCTATTGAGTTGAAGGAAAACCGGTTTGGATTCGAGGTGGAGATTACGGCCAAGGTGGCGCGGGATGAGTGGGTGATCTACGAGGTGCCGATTTCCTATTACGGCCGGAGTTATCGAGAAGGCAAAAAAATCACCTGGAAGGACGGATTTGCCGCGATCTGGTGCATTCTCAAGTATCGGTTCGTATCGCCACGGCGAAATCCGGTCAACAGGGCCGCATGTTTCTAATCCGCGTCGGGTATCACGTCGCGATGGTCGTCTTGAACGGCCTCTTCCAGATCTTCGGATTGTTCCGCCAGGGTGGGGATGAACCGGTCCAGGTGCGCGAGCCTTTCCTGGGCCCGCGTGCGAATATCCTCAACCTGTTGTTCGAAGGAACGGTCCCTGTTGTATTGGTGGTTCCAGATTTCGTAATCCCACTGGATGACACCGTTCAGATGTCGTTCCATTTCGGCGATGCGCTCCCGTACGGCGTCATTGCTCCACGGACCCTGTCGCAGTTCGGCCCAGCGCCGGTTTAGCCCGTTCGCGTAGTCCGGATGGTTTTCCATGAGATGGGTGGTCAACGCGTTTGAATGCCATCGATGCCTCCGTCCCGGTCCGAAGGTTTTGTCGTAGTCCCACGGCACAATAAACAAGCGAGCCTCGGGACCGGCGTCGCGGGCGACGTACAGATTGACATTGATGCCGTCGATGTTCTCGGTCAGATTCAATAAGAGATGATAGTCCCGGATATAGTCGACATCGACCCATTCCTCCATCGTCTTGCCGAACTCTTCAGGGTTGGCCGACCGGATGCCGCGGATCAGGGCCCGATAGGGTTCCCAGTGCGTCCCCTGTGCTCGTGGCGGTTGTTTCTGGGTGATGGCGTGGATACGCTGTTCGCCAAAATTATTACCGCCCCCCTCGAACTTGTATAGAACGGCCGGGTGAACGGCATCCTCTTCGGATCGAGGAAACCCCAGTTTATGCCGGTCGATGCGCGTGTTGTTTTCATACATGCCCCGGTACTGTCCATTGAGGAACACCTCCGCCCACTGAACATCGGGTGCGGACCGCGGCGCATCGGGTTCGGACATGGCTTTGAAGAGATCGTAGGAAAGCTTGTTTCGGATCAGGGCGGTGTCCGAGTAGCCTGTTGCGAAATACATATGGCGGGTGGCGGTGTCGTTGAGGAGATGGTGCGGATCTTCGAACCGAAGGGACAGGGCGATTTTTCGCAGACTGAAATCCTCGAGACCCCGTATATTGCGCTGCCAGAAACTGGTGTTGCCCCGGAATTTGACACCGGCCCGGCTTCCATGGAACGCCCGATAATGGTCGGGATGGCGGTTTCCCGGGGCATAATATTCGACGCGACAATCCACCCGTCGATGCTTCTGTAATCCGTCGTTCACATAGATCATAAAGGCCGGTATGCGCGGTTGTTCGGGCATGACCCGAAAGGTCAGGGATCGGTCGACCGTTTTCCTGTCATCGGCAATGTGTGCCGTCAGAACAACACGGCCAGGAAGATCGCCATCCGGCGGGGTGACGCGGCCTTCCGGGTCGATCAGTCCGGGGTCTGAACTGCTCCACGAGATGTGCAATCCGGGCAGGGGGAACACGCGAAGCTCGAGGTCTTCGCGGATATAGTGCGGGGATGGATTTCCACCGAGCAGCATAAAGGGCGTTATATAGGCGGCCACCTGTTCGGCCGGCGAGCCTTCCTCCGCGGGGATCCAGAGTTCCCCGATCTGCTCTCGTTGAAGCCGGAGCCGGTATCGGACCTCCCGATTGCTCATAGGGGCCATCCCGTCATGAATCAACAGGGCCAACACCTCCGCTTCCAGGTCGTCATACAGCGCCTGCAACGTTTCCTTCGAGATCGGGACCTGCCGGCGGGAGGGGCCGCGCGGCGCCTGGTGAAAAGGCTGGGGGCGGCGAAACAGAAACGGCCAATCCACCACGGAAGTGGGCCCACGCATATAGTCGTACGATGCTTCCGGAGACACGGCCATTCGGGTATCGTCTTCAAAATAGTAAACCCCCGCGAATTGCCCGCTGACATAAAGGCGGCACAGGCCGTTATGGGTGTGCGGCAGATTCAGATGTTGGGCGACGCGGGCGTCCATCAGGGGGATCATGAAGTCCAGGTCCTCCGGCGGGGTGAGACGAACACTGCGCATGCCCTGTATGGGCGTTCCCCCCACGTCGAGAAGGAACGCTTTTCGGGGTGATGAGCCGTATCGCATATCGCTTCCGTCCAAGGCCAATTTGCCGCGCGACGCCTTTCCGTTGAACAAGAATTCGATATTCTTAAAATCGGCGGCGTCGACGGTTCGGCGGCCGCTTCGAAGGCTGTGATAATGGGCCCGGTTGAAATGGCGGAGCTGAGGGTTACTGGGGAAGAGTTGAATCTCGGGGATATCCGCGCGCTGAATGCGTCCTGGGTGGAGCAGGGGGTTGAAGTAGTCGACATATTTTACGGCTCTCTTCAATCCGCGTTCCGCGCGATTCGTCCACCTCCACTTTCGATAATACGAGGGATCGAGCCCGGCCAGAATGGGTTTGTGGGATCGATACAAACGCTTGATCTCGGATTCCGAAAGCGCCTTGTTCCAGATCACGGTTTCGTCCACCACGGCATTCAGGAAATCCCGTGTGACATACCATCGGCGCGTGCCGAATTCAATGTTGTGGGAAGGAAAATCCACGGTCTCGATCGGGCCTTCGGCCATCAGCCGGCCGTTCTCATACAGGCGTGCCACCCCCGCATCCGGGTCGGCCACGGCGGTGATGTGAACGAACTCCTCCCAACGGGTAAAGGGATACGAGATGGATTGCTGGAATCCCGGCGCCGGGATGTGAAAGGTCAATTGCCCTTCTTCCAGGCGAAGCCCCGTATGGCGCTGTTGGTAAAAGGAAAAGAGGATATCCTGTTTGTCCGGGGGCGGAAGCAGTTTGATCCACATGGAGATGGAGTATGTGGGCGAAACGGTCAGCCAGTTGACCGGCGTATGCATCATGCTCCAGCGGGTGCCCGTGAACCGGCGCCCGAGGCCGTGGCGGCCCGGCGCCGCTTCCACACCGCTCGCGATGAGCTCGGAGCCGGTGATCCATTCGCGCGGAATAGGTTCGTCGAACGTTACCAATAAGGCAATCGGGTGCCGCCCGGCGATTTCTTCCCCCAGTTTGGTCTGGTAATACCTTGTTTTCCGCTCAGGCCGATCGAACAGGATATCGTCCGACAGGTAGAGAGCGGACAAGGCCCAAACGACCAGTAGAAACAGGCCCGCTTTAATGAGGAAGCGGGTCATATCATCGAATGCCTCCCGGCCGATCCAGGAAGACATTGATGGATTGAATGGATGCCGCCTTGCGCAATCCGGACTGGAGTTCCGAGACGTCCGATTTCAGTCCGGAGAAGGACATCTGGAGACTCGTAACGCCCTCGCGGCTGGACGCGCTTTCGAGGCGGCTTCGGCTGATATACTGCTTGAGGTATTCCATGATGCGCGGGGTGGCCGCCTCGGCTTCCTGGTCGGACATCGTAACGACCAGGACCCCGTCCCGGCGCAGGAATTTCCAGGTGCGCGCCCCGCGGATGAGCACCAGGGCGAAAAACGCCACGGCATACAGCACGAGGATGAAGCGGAAGTTCAGTGTAGCCGATGAAATGGATGCCGCGATCACCAGCATGATGAATCCGATTTCCTCCGGCTCCTTGATGGGGGTGCGGAAACGGATGATGGACAATGCGCCCAACAAACCCAGCGACAGCGGAATCGATAGCTGTACCCCGATGAACAGGGTGGTGATCGATACCCCCAACAGGGGAAACGCCCGGTGCACCTGGCTGCCCGTTGCCCGGCTTTCATAGAAAAAGCGATAGAAACCGGACGCCACAAACGAGGCCGTCAACGAAACCAGCAGGGCCACCAGAAACAGGCCTGAATCCATGCGGGTCTGAACCGCCTGAAAATCCTCCAACACCCGGAATACACTGATGCTGTCCATGCTTACTCTCCTGTAGTTATGGTTGTTTCGATTCCAAATGATATACGGATATGCTTATTGTTTGAACACTCCAGGCGCGTTCGGGAGCGTCCCCGCGCCCGACACGCGACACCTTTTTCATATGCTCATCCGAATGACCGTGGGGGCGCCCCCGTGCATAATCTGATTAATGCATTCTCCGTATTTTGAGAAACTGCGAATTCTAAAACCCGCGTGATACAGACTCTGCGCCCAGGGCAGATCATCAAGGCCGGAACTCTTGAATTCGCAGACCACCGTATTCAAATCAAAAGGGTTGACTCCGGGCAATACGTTCGGGTTCATGCGGCCGGCCCGTATGTTGACGTCCACGCACACCGTGTGTCCCGACTGCGGACATACGAACCGGTGCCGGTCATAGGAGATGCCTATGACGGGAATGAGATTCAGGGGTATGTGATCCTCGTGTTTCCCGGCATGGTCGTATAGGAGACGGACCAATGCCGGATCGTCCAACGTTGCGGTTGCGATCCATTCGGGGTCCACGGACAGGGTCAGTCGCAATTTGTCGCGAGCGCTCCCGTATCGATATTTAATTTCCAGAAACGCAGGCGCGGTCGGTTCGCGGCGTGCCCCATTCACGTTGTACCATCGGAACCGGTATTTCCTTTTCTGGGTATCTCCCTCGATTTTCTCTTTGTACGTGCTCAAATGCGGCGTATCGAAGTAAATGCTGTTGACGGTACCCCGCGGATATTCGGGGTGCAACCCGCAGAAGTGTCCCACGATCGTCAGGGCGCGATCGGAGTCGAGACCATGGGCCGTGTATTTGCGCTCATTGACCAGGGACGGAATGACGGTTTTCATTGATCGGCGCATCGTAGTCGGCGGTTGTGGACGTGTCAACCCATTGTCCCGGCATCGAAATCGTTGCGTTGGGTTGCGGGATGATGATACATGATAAGCCTCGCCGGGCCGTTCCGGGTCGGTCGTGGATTATGAAGTATTTTCTGTTTAAACTACTCCTGGCGATACTGGTCCTGGCAGGATTGGTATATGTCTATGAGAGAGACCGCATAGTGTTCGACCGGCCCGAACGCAAGGCATTGCATTACAGAGCACGTTTGGGTGAAAGACTTGCGGGGGAGAACGGATTGCTCATGCTGTTGACGTTCGATGAGTCCGCTCCGAGAGAATGGGCTTCGGGAGCGGATGTCATCCAATCCGGCGTAGAGGCGGTTCCCGGCCCCTTTGGAATGGCCCGTCGATTTGACGGCCATCAGCGTACATTTATCGAGACATCGCTGGGGTGGAGGCGCGTGAGGGGTTCGTTTACGCTGTCCACCTGGGTGCGATTGGACGCGGAGTCTTCCAATCAGGAAATCCTTTATTCCCAGTCGGGCGGGGTATCCACCGGAATTAAGCTGGATCAGGGTCACCTGGCCTTCTTTGTTCCCACCCGCGACGACCATCAAGTGGTCCATTATCCCTTCCGAAGCTATGGGCGGTTTGTTCATATTCTTGCCGTGGCGGACTTGGAAAACGGCCAGGCGCGTTTGTATGAGGACGGCCGCCTCAAGGCATCCGGGCCGATAGATAAAATCAGGACGTTTCGGCACAATATAGAATTCGGGAAGAGGGCGTGGATCGGTGTGCGCCATCCCCTGAGAGGGGACCTGGGGGAGACCGCGATTTGGAACCGCGCCCTGACCGAAGAAGAGGCGGCCTCCCTGTATCGGCCGCCCCGGTCGCTATTGAGGTCGCTTGAGCCGGAGATGTACCACAAATGGCGATTGGCCGAATCCGTTCGGAACGGTATCGAGCATGTGTTGAAATGGATTGATCACTTTCATGTCGGTCTTCATGAAGGGCGCATTCATGCCGTCGAACTGCCCGAGGTTCATCTGTATCTATCCAAGTCGGATCGCCGTCATTTCAACCGGACACACCGTGAGAGTCTGGCCGCGGGAAGACGGATAAACCAAGCCGCATCGCCGCGGTCCATCGAGTATGTTTTTGAAGGCCGCGCGGGTAACGCCGAATTGTCTCTGGCCGGGAGCAACATCCGGTATGCCTCGTATGAGCGACCGTCCTTCGTGCTGAACGTCCGGAACAGCCCGGAGATCATGGGAATGCATCGCATCCGTTTTGCGCCTCCTGAAAGCGAGGGGTTTCTCCATCCGCTATTGGAATCCCGGGTGGCCGAATATTTGAATATTCCGATGGTGGATGTGGGATTGTGCCGTTTATTCATCAATGGCGAACCGATCGGCCTGTATTACTACGAGGATTACAGCCGAAAGGGCGTGTTCCCGGGAAACGGATCGTCGTTTCCGTTTGGTCCGACACTGGGCAGCGACTGGCACTCTTTGTTTCGGGACAGGGGGTTTCGAGTGCCGTCCCCGCGGTTGCCGATCCGGGGACCGTTTCCAATCAGCGAAGATGTATTGCTTGAATGGCACGATGAACTGGACCGGGAAACCAGGGCCCTGTTTATCAACGACACCCATAGTTCGTTGAGCAGCCGCAGGATCGCGCATCGGCTCAGGAGGGATCGTCGAAGCCTGCTTGATCGCTGGCCGCTGATGCCCGGGAATTGGGGTCCCGCACGCCGGACCAAGGAGGCGTTAAATGAGTTCATGGTGCTTGGAAAAAATCGATCCCCGTTCTATCTCACGGACGATTTGAATCTGGATATAAATGGATTGCCCGGTGTGACCATGGAATGGACCAGTATGAATCCCGATGTACTGACCGACCAGGGACGGGTGCTCCGGCCTTCCGGCGATCATCCCGTGGGCGCAAAACTGGCCGTGTCCATTGCGGATGATCGGGAAATCCAGGAAACGGTCCTGTCCTTCCGCGTTATGCCCGAACACATTAAGATCCCGGCCCTGATGGTTTACGTCAACGAACATATCAAGAAAGCGCGCCGCGTGAATGCGGCCATCGAATATCTTGAGGCGGGTTCAGCGGGAGGGTCCCGATGGTTGGACGCGGCCCAGCACGGACGGGGTGGAGTCAGTCATCGGGGGCATACGGGCTATTGGGCGCGGCGAAAGTCTTTTTCCATACGATTAGACGATCCCCATTACCTGCTGGACGATACGCACACACGACATCTTCACCTGATCAATGCGCCACGGGATTTGGCGTTGATCCGTAATAAAACGGCGTATGACCTGTTTCGCGCTTTTGGATCGGATGAAGCGCCGCGTCATGCCCCTCAGGTGCAATGGGTGGAGCTCTTCGTCAACGGGCGTTACCATTGCCTGATCGAAATGACGACGCGGGTTGACCGGCACATGGTGGGATTTGATTCCTACGACCCCGCCGATGACCATGGCGCCGTTCTGTATAAACGGGAGAATCTCCGCTATACCTCCGTCGAACAGCCCCTGGATATGCGGGCGATCTATCCGCCCCGCCGATACGAACATTCTTTCGAGTCCTATCATGACCTGGTTGACCTTGTTGAAAATGCGTCAGTGGAACGTTTGGCCCGGGAACTGGACGATTGGATGGACGTGGATAATATGATCGATTTTCAAATACTATTGAATGTGACGGAAAATCGGAACGGTTGGCCGTTCCGGTATGTTATGCACGATATCCTCGCCCGGGAACCGGGGTTGGACGGCCGGTTTTTTCATGTGCCGTGGGATTTTGATTCCACGTTCTCGACGCGTCATGCGTGGTACGCCAACGGGTTGTTCCGTCGATTGGAGGCTGATTATCCCGCTTATGCGGAGCGGATGCATGCCCGCTGGCGGGAACTGCGGGAGGGTCCCTTGTGCATAAACGGACTGATGGTCCGATTGGATGAGATGGAATCCGAGTTGGCGGGCTATATCGAATGGGAATACGACCGATGGAGATACAACAACGAGCGTTCGCATGCCGAATTGGTTGGAGATGTGCGCGAACATATCCGGGCCCGTATCGTTTTCCTGGATGAGGAAATAGCACGCCGCGCCGAAGAGCGCGTCGACCCTTGAGTCCGGAAGGGCAGGAAGCGGCCCCGCAATCTCCCGCCTGTTCGGCACGGACTTCGGGGTGCCCGCCGGAAGGGGTCCCCGCTCAATCCGTAATTTCCAGTTCCATCGGCAGGGTGACGGCATGGCGCCGTGTGGGTAGATCCGTATTCGGGCGCAGCCGCTGGTTGTGTCGACGTTCCAGCATGCCCAGACGAATGTGAATGGGTTCCTCTGTTGTTTCGCCGGGCACTGTAATTTCCCGTTTGACGGGAATGATGACGGGGTTCGGCGAGGCAGTTATCAGCGCGGGCGGAACATCCAGCAAGAAGACATGATCGTCCTGAAACAAAATATGACCTCTACGAAAATGCACGAAAACGGCGAAATCCGTGGTTGGCAATTTCGGAGGCACGCGCCAGTAATACGTTAACCGGAACGTCTCGCCGGGTCGGACACGCGGGGGGTCGAGGCGATATCCGAGAAATTCAGCGCCGTTGGCGAAACGGATGTACGCCGGAATATCCGGTTGGGCGTGGTTGATCCATTCCTGTTCCGCCAGCCGAACCTGCTCATGCGTTCCCATGGCTTGATATGTTTCAATCAGGGCCCGACGTGCTTGGTATAGATACGGGTTGATCTCCAAAGCCCATTCCAGGAGTTCGGCGGTTCGCTCATCACGAAGGCCGTCGTCGATGCGGTTCCGGGCTCGTTGCCACTGCAGGACGGCCCACTGTGCGTCGTTCAGCAGGGGCGCGTGCCCCTGCCAGCGCAGACCGGCCTCACCTTCCGATCCGGCCGGCCATCCATCGAATAGAATCCAGGGATCCACACGGGTTTCGGACCATTCAAGGGCCCGTGAAGCCAGTACGTGCCGCGTGGCGGGCGCGTCTTCCCGGCGTACCAGCAGCGCGGTTCCGTCATCCAACCACATGGGGTTGGGATGCAAAATGTCCCTGTCCGGAAACAAATGGGGATCCAGCGTGGTTTGAACGGCGCCCTCCGCTTCAAGATATACCCGGTTGGCCACCCAACGGTCGGCATAGAGCCGTTTGATGCCTCGCCGATTCAGCAGGTCAATGAGCGTGGACAGCTCCGTCTCTTCTAGAACGGCGGGATCGTCGGGGCCGAACACCTGGAGTGTATGAATGGACCACACCCAGTCCCCACGTTTTGGTTGATTGCGAATGCGAAGGCGGGTCAGCCGGACCGGCGGGAATCGGGCTTCCAGGCGAAAATAGGGTCCGGCCCAATAAGGGCGTGAACCGGACCAGAAATACCGGGTGAAGCCGGCGGGTTCCCTCAACGTCTTCCACTCTCCTTCCGGTGTTTTCCCCTCAACGCTCCAATGATACGGATATCCGTTCCGATCCGTTGCCAGCATACGCAATCCGCTGATTTCAACGGGCATCGCAAAGTTCACGATCACATATTCCTCCCGGTCCGCATGTTGGGCGTGCCATCGGGTATGCATGTTGTGATCCATAAGTGCGTCGCGCACATCTCGCCCGTTTGGATCTTCAATGGACCGGATTTGATCGGGCGGAATGGCCTTCCAACCAACAGGCAAGGCTTCGAAGTCGTAGTCCACATCGATCCGCCCGACCCGATGTGTGCGATGGCTGATGCCGGCGGTTCTCGCGAATTCTCTGAGCGCTCCATAATTCTCGAGGACGGCGATCCGTTCGGCCCATTCCGCGCGTTGAGCGTTGGGCCGATAGAAGTCACCCTGCAGATCCACGAAGGCAATCCGTTCCCGCAACGCGAAGTTCCAGGCGCGGCGACGATTCGAAGCGAACACGATATCCAGTTCTTCGCCTTCGAGAAATTCCTCCAACGTGTGAACGAACTTCAGTTGGGTATGTTGTCGTTTCTCCGTGGATAGGGCCCACGGAAGAACGGGCCATTGCATTCCGATCAGGAACAGGATGGGCATCCAGGCGACGGGCCTGGGCAGGCGACGGGTCCATTGGGCGGTGGCGATGCCCATCAGGACCGCCAGCGGTGCTACCATGGGCAAAAAATACCGGGGTGTCCGGATCGCGGCAAAGTGGGAACTGCTGTACAGCAGCGAAAAGATCAGGGTGAACAGGAGGATCCCCGACAGCGAGAGCGCGAGGGGCCATTCCTTAATGCGATATGCGCGGTACAGGAGCCAGCATCCATACAAGGCAAATAGCACATACAACCATACGACAAGCGGAGGCAACCAATCCGGCCCGATGTGCGGGACCATCAGGCTGGTAAACCGGTCCGTGAAAAACCAGGTCAGTCCATCGGAGAGTTTGACACGCCCGAACGTGCCGGCGAATTCAAAGGAGGCCCAGTCATGGCGGATATTGTAAACCCAGAACGGCGCGCTCCCCGTGAAGAATCCGAGGACTCCAGGTCCGAGCCGCCAGGTAAAGACCTGCCGGCGCAGCACGATCAGCAACAGAAGTGCGGCGGTCAGAATGGCGGCCGTGGTCAACTGGCTGTTCCACCAGGCCAGGCCGGCGCCGATGCCGAGCAGAAAGAAATCGAGGCCTGATTGCCGGCGATCCCGGATCCAACGGGTGGCCATGCGCGTACTCCACCACAGTAGAAGGGCGCCGAACGTCAGGACCGCCGCATAACCGCCGCGTGGAGAGACATTGTAGTGAAAGAATCCGCTTGGGCCCATGATGCAGAAAGCCGTAGCCGCCCACCCGGCCGTGCGGCCGGCCGAGTCGCGTGCCCACAGATATACGATCGGCAGGATCCAGAAGGCCACAAAAGCCGTGCCCAGGCATACCGTAAATCCCGAAAGGCCGAACAACCGGGAGAACAGACCGCCGAACAGGGCTTCGAGACTGCCCATGTGCGGTTGTCCATAAAAGAAGACGGGAAAGGCCTTCCCTTCCGCGATGTGCTTGGTCATGAGTGCGACCACCCCGGCGTCAAGGTTCATGTTGTGCCTTAACGCCCAGCATCCGAACAGGCGTGCCGCGGCTCCGAGAAGAAGCAGGCTGCACAGGACCATTGTCTCGGGACGGAATCGCGTACGTGTACATTTCATGCGGGAGTTATAAAACAGAGCGCCCCAAGAGGCAATCATGGACAACGATGTGCATCCCGGAACACCGGGATTTCCGGTGGGATGTTTATCACGGGCGGCCGCGATATCGAATGGTAATGTTGGTTTGTCCGTCCGGCCGGATGCCGATGAGCGTGATGTTCGGTGCCGCTTCGTAAGGGAACAAGGGAACCGGGGGGTCGGACCGCAACCCGTCCACCCAGTTGTAGGCGATCACGCTGTCTTCATCGGAATCGAACCGGACGTCGATGCGGTTGAAATGTGCTACGGCCTTTCCGCTTCCCTTCAGGAACAACGATTCCGTCGCATTGCGTACCCGGAAGAATGGAATATGGTCGCCAGGCCCTACCGTCTGTTCTTCGAAATATTCGGGATGATTTCTGAACAGGGTTATGTACCGATTGCGGTGGCTGGTGACCATGGACACATTGTAGAACCGGAAGAATTTGTGCATGGCTTCGATCGAATCACGCCACGGCCTGGGCGGATAGTTGTACTCAATTTGGCGAGGATCGAAATGATAATAGTCGCAGGCCATCATCTCGCGCCCGGTAAGCTTGGGCAGAAAGGCCACATGGCCTCCGCCGTAGGTATGCACCGTGGCCCCGAAAAACAGCAGACGCGTTCCTTCCGGAACCTCCTCGCGGATAAAATCCACCATTTCAAAATATCCCGGGCTTGCGATCTGGTGACGCTGCCGTCCCTCATTGTTCCACAGCCGCTGTGTGTTCCACCCGGTCAGAATCAGAAGGGAGACCACGGCCGCCCTTGGCAGGGACGTCCATGGGGCGCGCAGGCGGAGCAGATAGGAGGTGGCCACCGCCGCGGGCAGGACCGCTACGTACAGCATGGGAAGGATCATCCGTTCCAACTGTAGAATATCCACGAGCTCCGGACCGAAACCCGTCACCACCGCGAAACCCATCAGCGGCGGAATGAAGAAACGGCGCATGCGCCGCCACGGGGAAACCAGGGCGCCCCCCAGGCCGAGGTAAAGCAGCAGGGGATTGGCCTGGCGGAAATGCGCTCGCAACCAGGATCCGGCCGCACGCGCGATTTCCCCCCAGGCGGCGTGTGCGCCGGTTTCGGTTTCGACCTGCTTGGCCTCGATGAGGCCGAAGACGTCCGAGCCGGCCACGACCAGATAATAGCGCAGTTGCACGGCCAGGATGACGGCGGCACAGATCAGCAGAAAGCGCCACTTCGGCCAGCTCCAGTAGCGCGGCCAGACCAGCACCCCCAGCGAGAGCAACGCGCCCATCAGCATGCCCGGCGGCCACATGATGAGGAAGACGGCGGATATCACCAGGATGAAACCGACCGGCCACGAACGGCGATCCAGAAAAAAGATGCGATACAGACAGGCGGCGACCGGCATGACAAAAACGGCCGCCATGTTTGCGCCGAGCGTCCCGTAGGTCAACAGCCAGAGATAGTAATAGTGGCTGACACACAGGGCGAGCAATCCGGCGGCGAGTTGGCCTGTCCGTCCCACGCCGGTCAAGTATGCGGAACCGATGGCCAACAGCGGAAGCCCGAGAACAAAAATGATGCCCACGGCCGGCGTATAGATCTGATCGACGGTGAAAAACCGTAAAAATGGATACATCAACAATCCGGGACCGACCGCACCCGAAGAAAGGGCATAAGCCTGCACCTCCCCGCCGTTCCAGTACGGATTGTACGATAGGATTTGCGGAAATGTTTCACTGAATTTCCAGATGCGAAAGGCGAAGGAGGGATGATCGTCCCGGATCAATAGCGTCCATCCGGTACGCTGATAAAAGGTATACAGGCTCCAGACCGTACCATACATCAATGCCATCCCGAGCAGGCCGATGACCCAACGCGGGCGTTTGAGCAGGACGGGGGTCAGCAGGGCGGTCATGAAGACAAACACCATCATGATCGTGTTCAGCGGTCCGTAGTTCAGGAAGGTGGGACGGGTCCAACGCAGGAAAAAAAACCAGCGATGTTCAACCCACCCGGAAAACAACGCCAGCACCATGAACAGGGTCAGGATAATCAGCGCCCATATCCGCGGAGGGATCGGCCGTGCGTCTTTCCGCCCCCCGGCTGCGAACAGAAACAACACGATCGGCGCCCAGGCGAGCAGGTGACTAAGATAATGGGTGCGAAATAGTTTGCCGCTTTCGTGGACCATGAGGATGAGGCCAACACCGGCCAGGATGGCCATTAGAAAAACCGGCGCATACCGGAGAAATGTTCTCGATGCCCTCATAAGACAACCTGGGTCCCCCTGTCGCCCTCCTTATAGGAAGACCCGGCTTCCGATACAACATAATTTCAAGCCCGGTACGGCTTGTTACTCTTCCACCAATATTTCTCCCAGAAACACGCCGCGCCGATCATGCGGTAGATCCGATTCCAACACGCGAAGAATGCGCCGTTGGGGAGGTATCCATAATCCGACCTTGATCTGATAGGTTCCCGGAGCAACATGGGCCGGGATGTTCACGCGATGAAAATAAATGCGGAGATGGTCCGGGTCGGGATTCAGGAATAGGGCGGTCGTATGCCTGAAATTCTGCGTGAGACGGTTTAACTGATTACGGTCGTGCGGAGAGACGTACCGAATGGACGGAGCGAATCGGTGATCACCCTGGAAGGCCGTTGCGCCGGTGTCGCGATCGATGAAATGCACCCATACGCCGATCCGGTGGAGATCCTGATTCAGATGCAAGGGTTGCCAATACACGTTCAGGGGAAAGGAATCGCCGGGCCGGACGGGATCGTCACCCCGGCGAAAGCCCGTGAGCCGTATATGGTTTCTGAAGGTCGCATGCGCCGGATACCAGGCCAGATGCGTTTCGACCGCCCGGTAGGGCGTCAGACGGTCTTCGATTTCTTCATCGGAATATGAAACGCGGCCGCGCAGGCGTTCGATTTCCCGATACGGCGTCAAACGCGCAGGATCGGCGCGCCGGGCTGCGTCATAATATTCGAATGCCTCGGTGGGGCGATTTTCCGCCGCCAGGCGATTGCCGAGAAAAAGGTAGGGCCGGTAGAAGAGGGGATGGAGGGTTTCCGGCGGTTGCTCCCGGATCAATCCGTCAAGAAGCCTCAACCAGGCATTCATGGTGGTCACGGGATCCGGCCGGATACCGATTTCCTTTACGACGCGCTCGATGGATTCCCCGGTGGCGAGATGAACCCGGATCTTCTCCTGCGGCCGGGAAACGATAAACGGAATATCCACGACGTTGGTCGGCGCACCTGTGGTAAACACGGTTTCTCCAAACACCCGGCCGAATGGATCGAGGACGCGCACGGAGCCCCGGGCCTCCACATCGGTTGTCCGGATACGCGCGATGGAGGCCCCCGGTTCGAGCGTCATGAAGGGCGTATGCCATTCGAGTTGCGGGGCATAGGGTTCATCCATTTCGACAAGATCGCGCGCCGCGACCGGTTCGTCGTCCGCAAGAAGATCGATTCGGGCACCGATAAAATCCTCAAAGGTGAACGCATAATAGGGAAGATCCCGAAGATAGGTTTCCGCCACACCGAAGAGATCGAAGAATTCCGCCGTGTTGAGCGAATGCTTTTCGAGGAGCGTCCCGGAGATGATCCGGCGTGCGTCGGGTGCATCCATGTTCCCGGTCAACAGCCCGCTGATGAAGCGTATGGCTTCTTCCGCGGGTCCGCGTTCTCCACAGGGGATTTGCTGAAGCGCGTCGTAGGCCCGGGCATATTCACCCTCGTAGAAAGTAGCCCAGGCTTTCTCGCGCGGCGTGGTCAGGACCATGACACGCGCGGTCCCGAAAGGCACGCGAATGGAGCATCGATAGAAATAATTGGGGTTTCGACGCATCCGCACGGGGCGCGGATGATCGATCGTAATGAGCCGTGTGTCCCGGTTGCCGAGTGTCAGATGATGCCGGTGTCCTCCCATGCGGGTTTTGATCCGCGCCGGAATAATGCGGGTACCGGCAAGCACATGGATGTGATCCAATTTTTCGGGGGAGACCAGAATGAACTCGTAACGTTGCCCCTGAAGCACATCCAGCACCCTGGGATTCCGGTACAGCGTAGGTGCATCCACCGGGATCATATTGTCGATGCGTGAGGCCGGTATGGGCTGAAAGGGTGGGGGATGGAACCCTTCCCGGATCAGGTCGGAGTCGCGCATGAAGAAGCGAACAGGCCAGTTTCGAAAGGGCGTCAGCTTGTGTGTTTCGAACCGTACGTCATGCATCCTGAACCCGGTTGCTATGGTTTCCCGCAGGTCGCGCGCAAACACAAACGCACGATGCCGCCGATCCTTTCCACCTTGTCGCCAGTGATCGTTCGGGAACGTATAGGCGCGGGCGTCCAGAAAGATGGCGGGGGGAATGTTGTCATGCGCCCACGTTTCGGCTACGCGCCGGGTGTCATTATGGCGGAAGAAGAAAAGTTCCCTTCGGGCATAGTCGCCCAGGTACAGAATCGAAAGTACTGCGCAGGCCAGCACCGGGACGGTGATCGTACGGCGCCGGTTTGCGGATTCAAAAGGCCGGACAAACGCCACGGCTGCCGCCAGGAACATCATGGGGGTGACGAACGTGTGATAGGTGGGATGCGCCAGCGGTTTCAAGGTCAGCCCCACAAACAGATAAACGATCGGGACGATAGCCAGAATCCACATGCGCCGTTTGCGGAATTCCAGGATCAGGCCGATCAACGCCGCGATAGCGGCTATCGGGCCGAGAATATCGATGAAGACCGGCAGGTTCATGCGCAGGCCGGCGATAAATTGTTCGAACAGGTTCATGTCCGCGATTTCCTGGCGCATTCCGTAACCGGAGGTGTGATCGATGAACTGAAGTATCTGCTGGAAAGCGACTCTCGGACGGACCAGCAGCGCGGGAGTGGTCCCGAAAACGCCTGCGATGAAGACGCCGATAAGCGTCAGGCCGCGCCGAATGGATTTTGTCGAGAACGCCGGTCCCCGGAGGGGATACCGGGCCAGGTGGGCCGCCAGGAAAGCCGTCAACACCATGGCTCCCTGGTATTTGGCCGAGAAGGACGCCGCGGCGAACAAACCTCCAAGCGCATAATGAATGACCCGCGTATCCTGATAAGCCCGCAGGGCAAAGTACACGGCGACGAGGGCCAGGAACGCCGCGGTGGTGTCTCCCATCGCGAAATGAGCGGCCGTGATATCGGCGGGGGACAATGCCAGCAACAGCGCCGCCAACTGTCCCGCGCGCCGGTTCCAGAATCGGGTTCCCATGGCGTAAAGAACCAGCACGGCCAGCGCCGACAGAAACGCGTTCAGAAGGCGCGTCATCCAGTAGAGGGCGTGCAGGGACGGCGCGAACGGTTCATACGGCAGCCCCAGGTGCGCGCGGACACAGGTTTGCGTCCTATGCCAGGTCCGGGCGAGCAGGGCGACCAGATGACTGTTGAAATAGGGATACCCATCGTAATCGGGATGGCCGGTTTCCGCATGGTACAGCCCCGCCAGGAACTGATCCGCGGCCCGGATTTGCTTGGGCGTATCGGGATGATAGACGTTGCCCAAATGCAGATCGTGTGAAAGGCCCGCCGTGCGCAGATACAGGGCCAGGAGAAACAGCAACACGGGCGCCCACCGGACGGATCGGCGAAACAATCCGCGGCAGAAATCCGAGTGGCGGTTCTTCGCGTGATCGGGGGTCATGACGTCGACTCGCGTTCTTCCGCCTTGATGGTCTTCGCGGTGATGATACCGGAGCCCCGGATGGCGAAAAACAGGACCCCGGCCAGGGCCAGCCAGAAATTCAGGCTGAACGAGAGGACCGATATGGAAAACGCGTCCGCGGCATCCACTCCCGCCAGGCCGAACAGGCCGACGAACGATCCCTCACGAATCCCGATCCCGGCGAACGTGAGCGGGATCACGGCCGCGATCGAAACGAGCGGTACGAAGATAACGAAATAGGCCAGGTGAACATCAATCCCGAGTGCGCGCGCGATAATGAAATCAACGATAATTTTCAGAAAGGCCGAGGTGATAAACCACGGGAGCACCTTCGCGACGAGGTGACGGTCGCGCCCGTATTCGGAAAGGGCGAAATACGTATTGTACAGCAGGCGGGTCAGGTGATGCCGGTTCAGGAAGTTGAGGAGCCGGCGCGCCAGGGACAGGCTGTTCTTGTTGGCCATGATGAAATAATAGCCGAGAAAACCGAGCACGATGAGACCGGTCACCCATTGGAGGCGCAACCCGGCGGCCACCGGAAGGAAGCTGAACAGGAAGGCGAAGGCCACCATGATGAACAAGACGGAAATGCGCGTAAACACGACGGCACTGAGCACATCCTCCTTCTTTTCCGCGGTGCGAACCAGGTTATAACAGAGAACCAGGTCCGGGCCGATGCCGCCGGGAAGGAAGAATCCGAAAAAGTAGCTGATCATCGTGATGCGGAATACGCTGCGCGTCCGTACATAAATGGCTTTCGAGCGCAGCAGGGTGCGCAGCACAAAAGCCTGCAGGAAAAAATGCGAGAAGATGAGCGCAACGGCCAGGGCATACCAGCCCGGATGAAAGGCGCGGAAACTGTCCAGAAGCGATCCGATGCCGATCCAGTAAAGCAGCCCCGCGAACAAGGCCAGGCTGATCAGTAAACGAATGGTCGTGGCGTGTTTTTTCATGTGTTGACCGTCGACGGAAAATTCAGGCGATCGTGATCAGAGTGCCTTACTAAAGTCGGCCTGACGCGTCAACGCATTACTTGACGGCAGGCGATCCGGATGAATTTGTTTTGATGAAACGAACCGATTCGGTTTAGATCATATTTTTCCGACGGGAACTGAAATCATGAATATGCGAATTTCCTGGAGTGTGGTTGGCGTCTTTGCCGTGATGGCGTTCGCGCTGTCCCTGTGGTTGAGCGTGAATGTGTTCCATCGCGCCCCGCTGACCACCGACGAGTTGAGCTACCTGTTCCAGGCGCAACTGTTTTCGGAAGGCCAACTGAAACGCGAGGCGCCGCCGTTTCGGGAAGCGTTCTTGTTCCCGATGATTATTCAGCGTGAGGAGGCCGGTTGGTTTTCGCGCTATCCGCCGGGACATGCGGTGTGGCTGACGCCGGGTATCTGGCTTGGCGATCCGTATCTGATGATTGCATGGGCGGCCGCGCTGGGCGTCTGGATAACCGCGCGGGTCGGCGCCCGGTTGGGCCTTCCGCCCGCCCTGCTTGCCGGGATGTTGTTGATCTCGCCCTTCTACGTCTTCACGCATGGGACGCTCTTGAGCCATACCAGCGGATACCTGGCCACCGCGCTGATGGTGCTGGCCTATATCGCGTGGCGGCAGAGCGGCGCGCTGCGGTGGGCGGTGGCGGCGGGTCTCGCGTGGGGCTGGATATTTCATAATCGGACGTACACGGCGTTGTTGATCGCGGTTCCCTTTGCGGTGCACAGTCTGATTCTGTTGGCGCGCGCCCGTGACCGAAAGACGCTGGAGGGAACCTTGGCCTTTGCCGGTAGCGCGCTGCTGGGGATCGTTACGCTGCTTGGATACAATTACCTGATGGTGGGCGACCCGTTCACCATGACCTATCTCTATTATAATCCCAGCGAAGGGCTGGGATTCGGTCGGCGCAATTATCTCATGGTCACCACACACCACCCGTCACCCGTCGAGCATACGTTTACGAAAGGGCTGTCCGATCTCTGGACCAATGTGCGTCTGCTGGATCGTTGGCTGTGGGGTTTTCGCGGGACCGCGATGGCCTGGGCGGCGCTGGCCATGATCGGCTGGAATCGTCGCTGGAGCCCGCTGTTTCTCGCGGCGGCGATCATGGTGCCGCTGGGTTATGTGTTCTTCTGGTATCCGGGCTGGAATGTCACGGGCCCGAACTACTATGTGGAAGTGCTTCCCTTCATCATGATCACGGCGGGTTTCGGTGTATACCGGGTCGGAAACCTGTTGCCGCGCCGGTCCATCGTCCGCTGGAGCGCAGCGCTCCTTTTGATGATCCTCATGCTGTTCCTGTCATCGGATCATAGGGCAAGTGAAATCCGGTCTTTGAGGCGGGCCACGGATCGGCTGGGTCGGTATCTCGAATTTATTCAAACCATTCCTCCGGGGAAACTGGTTATGGTGGACGATCGGCAGGTGGGTGTGCTTTGGGCGGGGGGCCTTAATTTCAATCCTCGTGGCTTGGAGGGGCCGTCCATTCTGACGCGCAGTCTGGGCGAGGCGGACATCAGCGTCATGCGCTATTTCTCGGAGTACGAGCCGTATTATCTGCGGCGCCGGCGCGATGGGTTCAGACTGGATCCGGCGGATCCACCGGAGCCCTTGAATGCGGAATTTCATCTTCCTTCCGTGCACCGGCTCACCGGGGCGAATGTGCCGGATCCCGACGACAACAGGCGCGTAATCCGGGTGGCGCGGGCGGATGAACACGAGGCGGGTTGGTTGCTGTTCGGACGGTATCTGCATATTTATCCCGGGGAATTTGCCGTCGAATTCATCATAGACGCGGAACCCCGGGAACCGGGATCCGGACGGGCCGTGGCACGGCTCGATGTGGCATCAGGGCGGGGCGCCGAGATACGGGCCGAAATGGAAATTGAACAGGCTTCCGCGGACGAACCCATTGTCCTTCGATTTCGAACGGATTCGTTCACGGAAATCGAACCCCGCATTGATTACCTGCGGCAAGGCGACATACAAGTCCATCGGGTTGCCATACGGGAAATCATCGGTAATAATCCGGAAATCAAATGAAGCGTTCTCACATAGCGATACTCGTATGCATTGGAGCCCTCTTGATGACGGGCCTCTCATGGTGGATGGCGCGCGCCGTCTATCATCACGCGCCGGTCACCGCGGATGAACAGAGCTATCTGTTCCAGGCGCATTTGTTCGCGGAGGGCCGGATCCGGAGGGAAACGCCCACCATCCCGGAGCCCTTCCTGTATTCGATGATCATTATGGATGAAGAGGTCGGCTGGTTGTCCCGGTATCCTCCGGGCCATCCCGCGTGGCTGGCGCTCGGAATCCGGATGGGTTCCCCGTTTCTGGCGATCGCGCTGGCCGCGGGACTGGGCATGGCGCTGACCGCGTGGTGCGCCCGCGGGCTCGGCGCGTCGTCCCTGTTCGCGGTGATTCTCTTGTTCCTTTCGCCGTGGTATGTGTTCATGTATGGCACGATGTTGAGTCATGCGACGGGGTTTGTCGCCGTGGCGCTGATGGTGGGCGCTTATGTGGCATGGCGGCAGGGCGGCGGCAACGCGTGGGCCGTGATCGCAGGATTGGCTTGGGGCTGGCTTTTCACGAATCGAACATATACCGCCGTCCTGATGGCGTTGCCGATGGGCGTACATGCGTTGTGGACGGTGTGGGAAAGCAGGGATCGGCAGAGCATTCGAGGCGCCGGTTTTTTCGCGGGGGCCGCCGCCGTGGGTGTTCTGATCGTCATGGTCTACAATTATGCGGCGGTGGGAAATCCACTGACCATGACGTATCTCTATTTTGATCCGTCGGATCGCCTGGGCTTCGGCCTGCGGCATTATCATCCCGTCTATCCCCTTCCATTGCCGGTCACGCACACGTTGAGCGCGGGATTGAGCGCCCTATGGGAAAATGTGCTATTGCTGGATACCTGGTTATGGGGATTTCCCGGTTCCTTGCTCGTGTGGGCGGGATTGACGGTGATCGGCTGGGACCGGAAGTGGAGCGTCCTGTTGGTCGGGCTCGTGCTCATGGTCTGGTTCGGGTATGTGGCGTTCTGGTATTCCGGATGGAACGAGGCCGGCCCGGACTACTATTTCGAGACACTGCCGGTCATGATACTGACGGCGGCCATGGGGCTGGCCGCCATACGGCGGCGTTGGTTGACCCGACCCGCATATCGTGCCGTCGCCCTGGTCGCGGTGGTGCTGGTATGGTTCGGCGCGGGCTCGTGGTCATTTGTCACGCAGGAAACCAAACGCCTGCAGGAGACCACGCGGTTGCGGGGACGTGTGCTCGACACGATCGCCTCCGCTCCGCCGCAGACCTTGATTATAATGCACGAACGGGTTACGCGTTCCGCCTGGCCGATCAACGACATGGTGTTCAACGAACGCGGTTTGGACGGTTCCGTCTTGGTGGCGCGTCACCTTGGAGCCGTCGATGTTTCGCTTCTGCATTATTTCGATACGCATACGCCCGTGATGCTCGCGCGCGATGGCGACCGTTACAAATTACGGCCTTTCGATCCCGGCCCCTTTGATGCGGTGATCGCGATACAACGTATGCATCGCCTGACCGGAACGAATCTGGTCGATCCGGACCGCCAAAACGCGCTGGTACGCGTTGCGCAGGAAACCGACGAACCGGATCTGCTGATGTTCGGTCGTTATGTGCGCATGTTCCCGGGCTCGTTCGTTCTCGAATTCGATGTTCGCACCGAAAACGGCGAAGAGGATGATGCGCCGATTGCCGTTCTGGAATTGGCCGCGGACTATGCGCGGTGGATCCTGGATTCCCGGACGATTTCGGGCTCCACGCCCTGGCATACCGTGCGCATGGAGTTCGAAGTGGATGATTACCTTTCCGTGGAGCCCCGCGTGCACTACCTGGGTAACGGGGAAATCCGCATTGCCCGCGTGCGTATCCGGGAGAGGTAGAACCCCCGGGCGGAATGCGTCCTCAGGGGTATGCGGGCGGATCGATCCACGGATCGAATACGTGACGCAAGTCGGGCAGGTCAACGAAGAGCAGCACCGCGCACAACAGAACAGCGACGGTCAGAATCAGCATGAACTTCTTTTGGCTGTGCAATTTTTCAGGCGCCTGCACGGGACTGTCGGGCTTGTAGGCCATGTGCATGTAATAGGCCATGGCGTAGGCCAGCACCGGGGCCGCCAGGATCAGTTCAAAACGGTATCGCGCGATGAAGAAACCGCTCATGAGCGCAAAGGCCGCCGCATAAAAGAAAAGGCTGACGATCAAGCGCTCCTCGTCGTACCAGGCAAAGGATTTCCGGTAGAGCGATGCGCGGTCGGAATCGTTGATATGGCGGAATTCCGCAAACCGCTTCGCGCCCATCAGAAAAGAGCCGAACATCCAATAGGCGAGAATGATCGACAATGGAGGCATGGCGCCGACTCCCGTGGCGTACCATCCCAGCGCGAGACGGATCGGGTTGTTTATGGATTCACTCAAGACATCGCTGTAGCGGCGGTCTTTCAGGCGAATCGGCGGAACATTGTACAACAGGCCCATGACCCACAAGGCGATGCCGCTTGCGGCGAACCGCGGATCGATTAGAAATCCCAGCGCGATTCCGGCCAGGCCCAGCACGATCCAGACCCCCCATGCGATCGAAACACGGGCGGTCCCGTTCACCAGGGGCCTCACGTGTTTTTTCGGATGATACTTGTCAAACCGCGCATCCAGGATTTCATTCAGGACATAGTTGCTGGACGCGATAAGGCAGGCGGCCGCAAAACCCAGGACGATGCCTCCGGCCGCCGGAGTCCATTCCAGGGTGCGATCGAAGAAAAACGCCAGCAATATACCGGGGACCATGAAGACGTTCTTAAACCAATGATCCGGCCGGGCGAGCCGGACGTAGGGCCCAATGTGATGGAACCGGGTTGTGCGATGCTCTTCCGGCGATGGAACCGAATGCGGGTCAGGGGGCGGCGGCTCGGATGGCTCGGTCGGGTTCAGCGACATCATCTAAATGCATCCAGAAATTCAAGAGCAATCAATTCTTCACCCCGGTCATTGAGGTGCAAGCCGTCCACCAGATACAAATCGGGGCTTCGGTTGACGGCCCGGTGCGTGTGTATTAGTTTGGCCTTCTCCTCACGGGCGATCCTGCTGATTTCCTCATTGATCGCATCCACACGTCCATTGTAGATCCTGCGCCCCCCGCTCATCGGCAGTACCGTGGCGATAAGAGGAATGCATTGGTTATTTTTGGCCGTGACCACCATGGAACGAAGACGGGCGGAGGTGGCGTTGACGTCAACGCCATGGATGGCGTCATTCGCTCCGTAAAAAATTATAACGAACCCGGGTCTATGCTGATTGATCATACTTTGGGCGCGTGTTGTACCCACGGCGCTTTGGGCTCCGGGAATCCCGTCGTTGACGACCGTCTTGCCGAGCATGCCCGATAGACGGGCGGGCCATGGAGGACCACCGGAAAATCCCCCCGCGGTGATGCTGTCACCCATGGCCAGCACTACGTTGCGATTCATATCGCCGAAATCATGACCGTGTCCAAGCGGCTTGCTGTCGCTATCGTGCAGGCAGCCGATGCCGAGGACGGCGCTCACGGACAGCACCCCGAACAACAGGGACCCCCGGGAATACCGTTTCTTCTCAATGGCATTTATGCGGTTATCTTTCATTACGTGGCCCCACATGATGAGCTTTTGGGAAGGGGAATCAAGCCATTTTCTCCCCGGGAGGGTTCTCCGGTGAGGTTCCGAACCGGAAGTGCCGGCATACCGAAGGGTTGCGTACGAACGGAAATAGACCGTATCGGCATAAACGGCCTTTCGGCCCTGAAATCGGTTTTTTTCGGAGCAGACCGTGCCGACCGCGAAAAATACAACATTTTCCTAAAAAGTTTATTGACAGCTATGTGATTTCGAATAAGGTCTTCTACATTTCATGGGCCGTGGTCTGTACGCGGGTGGCTCGCATATATAAGTACGGATATACTTCCGGCGCACTGTTCATTCCAATTCGAGCGGAACGAACAGAAGGTGGGGAAGTGTCTTTATTTGTATGCGAATTCATGGTGTTCGACCAAAACAGGCGTTGGTAATTCGGGTTGTTTTTTCTTCGGGGGGGCTTCCTGGTACCGGCAGGGTGCTGTTCAGGCATGCGGCGCGGGTTTCTTGTATCGCGGGACGGTGCGGCCCACGTAGCTCAGGTGGCAGAGCACGTCCTTGGTAAGGACGAGGTCAGCGGTTCAAACCCGCTCGTGGGCTCCAGCGTATAGCGGCATGTGCCGGACGGCGGGACCGGGCGGACGAAGCAAGGAGTACCCGCTGTGCGCGGATGTGGTTTTCAGGTGAAAAGGAAAACGGGTAAACGAGGCAACGAAAGGTAATTGAGGAGGACTGATCAATGGCAAAGGATAAATTTGAACGAACCAAACCGCACGTGAACGTGGGTACGATCGGTCACGTGGATCATGGTAAGACCACGCTCACCGCGGCCATTACAAAGGTACAGGCGGCGAAGGGGCTGTCGGAATTCATCTCCTATGATGAAGTCGCCAAGGCGTCTGAAAGTGCGGGTCGCCGTGACGCCACCAAGATTCTGACCATCGCCACCTCGCATGTCGAGTATCAGTCCGAAAAGCGGCACTACGCGCACGTGGACTGTCCGGGACATGCGGACTACGTGAAGAACATGATTACGGGCGCCGCGCAAATGGACGGTGCTATTCTCGTGGTGAGCGCCGCTGACGGTCCAATGCCTCAAACGCGGGAACACATTCTGTTGGCCCGCCAGGTGGGTGTGCCGGCGATCGTGGTCTTTCTCAACAAGGTGGATACGGTTGACGATCCTGAACTGTTGGACCTGGTGGAGCTGGAAATCCGCGAATTGCTTGATAAATACGAGTTTCCGGGTGATGACACCCCCATTATTCGCGGGGCGGCGCTCGCGGCCACGAAAACGGATGATCCGGAATCGGAGGACGCCAAGTGCATTCAGGAGCTTCTGGATGCGATTGATTCCTTTGTGCCGGAGCCGGCGCGCCCGATTGACCAGCCGTTCCTGATGCCGATCGAAGACGTGTTCTCGATTGAAGGCCGTGGAACGGTGGTGACGGGCCGGATCGAGCGGGGCGTGGTCAAGGTCGGTGATGAGGTGGAAATCGTCGGTCTGCGCGACACGCAGAAGACGACGGCAACCGGCGTTGAAATGTTCCGTAAACTGTTGGACCAGGGGCAGGCGGGCGATAATGTCGGCTGTTTGCTGCGCGGCACGAAGAAGGAAGACGTGGAACGCGGCCAGGTGTTGGCGGCGCCCAAGAGCATCACGCCGCACACCAAATTCAAGGCGGAAGTTTACGTATTGAGCAAAGAGGAAGGCGGGCGTCATACCCCGTTTTTCAAAGGGTATCGGCCCCAGTTCTACTTCCGGACCACGGACGTAACGGGCGATGTCAATCTGCCCGAAGGAGTGGAAATGGTCATGCCCGGCGACAACATCAGTATGGATGTGGCGCTGATTACGCCGATCGCCATGGAGAAGCACATGCGCTTCGCCATTCGAGAAGGCGGTCGCACGGTGGGTGCCGGACGCGTAGTCGAAATTACGGAATAATCTGATTCATTCGATCCTCCCTCGAGGAGGTGGCGTGCGTGGATTCGTTCGGGCCGGTCGGCCCGGGACGGAGGCGGGGTGAGACGGGATGGAGACCGGCGGGGAATGCAGGACGAGCGCGCGTTCATCATGCCGGGCGGCGTGTGGTTTCGCACACTTCATTGATGTGAGCGGATGCGTCCCGGGGGCGGTTCTCAGGGGCGGTGTTGTGTCACGTCGCGTGAAAAGGTAGGCCAGTAGCTCAACTTGGCAGAGCACCGGTCTCCAAAACCGGGTGTTGGGGGTTCGAGTCCCTCCTGGCCTGCCATGACGCCGGACCCGGTGGTGGGCCGGACGGCCTGGGGGGCGAGCGGGAACGCGTTGCTTCACGGGGTCGGAAGAATTGAATTCGGATGAACGAGCAACAGGTTGGCTATGAACAAAATCGAAAATTTTTTCACGGGGATCCGATCTTTTCTTGAAGAGGTCCGTGTGGAATTGTCCAAGTGCACCTGGCCGACCCGGCCGGAGTTACTGGAATCGACTGGAGTGGTAGTTATTTCCTGCCTCATACTGGCCACCTTCGTCGGCATAAGCGATGCCGTCCTGATTCAGTTGCTCAACTTGGTGATCCGTTAGCGTATTTCATTAACCCGGTGATGGTTATGCGAAAAGATTGGTTTGTATTACAGACGCTTTCCGGCCAGGAAAACAAGGTTAAGGAAAACATGGAGCGTCGCATCAAGCTCGAGGAAATGGGGGAGTATGTCGATGAAATACTCATTCCCACGGAAAAGGTATCGGAAATCCGGCAGGGAAAGAAATCGACCACCACCCGGAAGTTTTTCCCGGGCTATGTGCTGGTTCGCATGAACCTGTATACGGACGAACATGCGCTGAACGACAAAGCGTGGTATTTCGCCCAGAACACGCCGGGGATCATCGGCTTTGTGGGGGGGGATAAACCGGCCCCCCTCCGGGAAGAGGAAGTGGCGACCATTCTCAATCAGATCGAAGAGAAGAAGGAGAAGGTCAAACCCAAGGTTAGCTTTGAACCCGGAGAGACGGTCAAGATTACGGACGGTCCGTTTCTGAATTTCAGCGGCGTGATTGAAGAGGTCGATCCGGACCGGGGCAAATTGAAAGTATCGGTGTCCATTTTCGGGCGGACGGCGCCGGTGGAGTTGGAATACTGGCAGGTGGAGAAAGCTTAGGAAGAGAGGGAGACGGGCTGTTTATCGTCGGTTGCCGGGTGCGGTCCCGGCGGGCATCGATGAACCGGATGACCCCATCCCAAAACGCATAACCCTAACCATATACCATGGCGAAAAAAATAATAGGCATTATCAAGTTGCAGATTCCGGCGGGGCAGGCCAATCCGGCGCCTCCGGTGGGACCGGCCCTGGGACAACAGGGTGTGAACATCATGGAATTCTGCAAGGCGTTCAACGCCGCGACGCAGAACCAGCCGGGCATGATTATTCCGGCGGTGATCACGGTCTATCAGGACAAGTCGTTCACCTTCATTACGAAGAGTCCGCCCGCGGCCACGTTGCTGAAGCGCGCGGCGGGAATCGCAAAGGGATCGGGAACGCCCAACCGGGAGAAGGTGGGGCGGGTGACCCGGGAACAGCTCGTGGAAATAGCCAAAACCAAGGAAAAGGATTTGAACGCCCGGGATGCCGATCACGCCGTGCGTATCATTCAGGGGACGGCCAGAAGCATGGGGATTGAGGTGGAATCATGACGGTGCAGGGCAAGAAATACAAACAGGTGAAAGCCAAGATCGATCCGGTGAAGGATCACGAGGTGGAGGAAGCCATTCGTTTTCTGCAGGAAAACAAGATGGCGAAATTCGACGAAACGTTCGAAGTGGCCTTCCGGCTCGGCGTGGATCCCACAAAATCGGATCAAAGCGTTCGCGGCACACTTGTTCTTCCGCATGGCACGGGCAAGGAAGTCCGGATCGTGGTGTTTGCCACGGGCGAAGCGGCGGAAGCGGCGAAGGAAGCCGGTGCGGCCGAAGTGGGATTTGAAGATTTGATCAAGAAGGTACAAGGCGGGTGGACCGATTTTGATGTGGCCGTGGCCACGCCGGAAGCCATGAAAGAGGTCCGGAAGCTCGGTAAGGTGCTGGGGCCGAGGGGGTTGATGCCGAATCCCAAGACGGGTTCCGTGACGGACGATGTGGCCTCGGCGATCCAGCAATTCAAGGCGGGACGTGTTGAATTCAAAATGGACCGTCATGGAAATGTCATGGTGCCCTTCGGAAAACGTTCCTTTCCCGTAGAAGCGCTGGCGGAGAATTGCCGGGCGGTTATAAAGGCGATCAAGGCGGCCCGACCGGCCGCGGCCAAGGGTTTGTATATCAAGCGGTGCACCATCAGTACGACCATGGGGCCGGGACTGCGGGTCACATCCAGGGAATTAGCGGCATAAGGGGATTTGTATGAGACCGGAAAAGACAGCCATTGCTAATGAGTTGAAAGACCGGATCGGCGGGAAGGTGTTTGTCATCCTCACCGATTACCGCGGGTTGAATGTCGGTCACGCCAGTGAATTGCGCAACCGGTTGCGCGACGTGGACGCCGAGTTCAACGTAGTGAAGAACCGGCTTTTGCGGCAGGTCACGGAGGATGCGGGCTATGGCATGCTCAATGACGGGCTGCGCGGCCCGACGGCCATGGTGGCGGGAAACGGTGATGTCGTGGAGGCGGCGAAGGTACTCAAGGCCTTCATCCGGGAAAACCAGATGCCGGTGATCAAGTTGGGCGCCCTGGAGGGGGTGCTGCTTTCCTCCGAGGATATCGAGCAACTGGCAAGCCTGCCGCCCAAACAGATCCTGCAGGGACAGGTGGTCGGCACGCTGGCGGCGCCCATGACCGGGATGGTCGGCGTTCTGCATCAGAAGATCTGCAGTCTGCTATACGTCTTGAAGGCGGTCGAGGACAAGAAGTCACAATAAGGAAACAGTGTATCAGCAACATCAGTCAGGAGGACGAAGTCATGGCGGAGAAGACAAAGGAAACCGAAGAAAAAGTTGAACAGAAGACCGAGGCGGCGGCGGAGGAATCCAAACCCAAACTGGAAGGGAAAATGGCCGAGTTTGTGGACTGGATCGAGGGGATTTCCGTTCTCGAGTTGTCCCAGTTGGTGAAAGCCCTGGAGGATCGTTTGGGCGTAACGGCGTCTGCGCCGATGGCGGTTGCCGCCGCGGGTCCGGCCGCGGGTGGCGGCGAAGCGGCCGAAGAGGAAAAGACGGAATTCGACGTGATCCTTGCGGACGTGGGATCTCAAAAAATCCAGGTGATCAAGGAGATCCGCGGATTGACCACGTTGGGCTTGAAGGAAGCCAAGGAGTTGGTGGAGTCCGCTCCCAAGCCGGTCAAGGAAGGCGTTACGAAGGAAGAGGCCGAGGAGGTCAAGAAGAAACTCGAGGCGGCCGGCGCCAAAGTCGAAGTGAAGTAGTTCGCTCGAAGGTTGGAGTCGTACCGCGCATACATCTGGAAGAATGGTTTTCGGCATGATGGAGCGTTGCCCGCAGAAAGCGAAACTGCAGCGAACGGGCGAAGCGCATCCTGTCGTGACCGGTCGCCCCTCACTTGAAACATAAGCACTAGGTGTCACATGGCAGAGAGAATTAATTACGGGAAGTTGCCGCACGTCGTTGAGATGCCTGATCTGATTGAGATTCAGACAGCATCGTACAAGGACTTTCTTCAGGCCGATGTGTCGCCGAACCGGCGTAAACGGACGGGATTGCAGGCGGTATTCAAGGAAGTTTTTCCCATTGAAAGCTATGACGGGCAGTTTGTGCTGGATTTCGTGAAATACGAAATCAACGAACCGAAGGCGGACGCCCTGGAATGCATACGGGAAGCGGAAACGTTTGCGGCGCCCCTGTATATCACCTTGCGGCTCAAGGACGGCGAAGAGGTGCGCGAGGAGGATGTCTACCTGGGTGAGATTCCCTTGATGACGGATAGGGGCACCTTCGTGATCAACGGCGCGGAGCGGGTCGTGGTGAGCCAGCTCCATCGTTCGCCGGGGATCTGTTTCGAGCAGTCCATCCACGCCAACGGATCGGTGCTGTATTCGTTCCGGATCATTCCGGACCGGGGTTCCTGGCTGGAGGTTCAGTTTGATACATCGGACATGATCTACATGTATCTGGACCGGCAGCGTCGCCGTCGTAAGTTTCTGGCTACCACCTTGTTGCGGACATTGGGGTACGGTACGGACGAGGAACTTCTCAAGCTCTTCTATTCCTTTGAGACCATCAAGCTCAAGGGCCCGCACAAGGAAGAGGAAATCCAATTCCGGGTCACGCGGCATGACGTAATCGATGCGGACTCCCAGTCCATCCTGGCGCGCGCCTACGAACCGGTGACCAAGGAACTGCTCAAGCAGATGAAGGCGGCGGGCTATAAGAGCCTGGAGGTGGTCAATGTGAGCGGGGACGAGGGGATTCTGCTCAAGAGCATTGAAAAGGATCAAACGCGATCCATGGAAGAGGCGCTCAAGGACATCTACCAGAAACTGCGTCCCGGCGATCCCGCGACGGTGTCCAACGCCAAACAGCTGATCAAGCGCACGTTCTTTGATGAACGCCGGTACGATCTCGGCCGTGTGGGCCGCTACAAGATTCTGCAGAAACTGGGGCTGGACAAGAAAAATGAATCCCGGGTTTTACAGCCCGAGGATCTGATTGCCGCCCTCAAGTATCTGATCAATCTGCGCATGGGCGAAGGGTCCATTGACGATATCGATCACTTGGGAAGCCGGCGCATTCGGACGGTGGGTGAACTGCTGGAGAATCAGTGTCGCGTGGGGCTGGCCCGTACGGAGCGGCTGGTCAAGGAGCGCATGACCATATTTGATACTACGGCGGACAAGCTCACGCCGCAGAAATTGATCAATCCGAAGGCGTTGGCCGCGGTCATCAAGGACTTTTTCGGCCGGAGCCAGCTCTGTCAGTTCATGGACCAGACCAATCCGCTCTCGGAACTGACGCACAAGCGCCGTTTGAGCGCGCTGGGCCCGGGCGGTTTGAGCCGGGAACGGGCGGGCTTCGAGGTACGCGACGTGCACAGCAGTCATTATGGCCGCATCTGCCCGATCGAGACGCCGGAAGGCCCCAATATCGGCCTGATATCATCGCTCAGCACGTTTGCCCGGGTCAATGAGTTCGGATTCATTGAGACGCCGTATCGCAAGGCGGACAAAGGGCGCGTGTCGGAGGAAATCCATTATCTGAGCGCGGATGAAGAAGAGAAATTCGTGATTGCGCAGGCGAATGCGCCGCTGGATGAGAAGGGCCGGTTTGTCCGTGATACGGTGCTGGTACGATACCGCGGAGATTTCCTGGAAGTGCAAAAGGACCGCGTGGACTATATGGACGTATCCCCCAAGCAGGTGGTCAGTGTGGCGGCCAGCCTGATTCCCTTCCTGGAGCATGATGACGCCAATCGGGCGCTGATGGGATCGAACATGCAGCGCCAGGCGGTTCCGTTGATGATTACGCAGCGTCCATACGTGGCCACGGGCGTTGAGGAAAAAGTGGCGCGGGATTCCCGCGTGCTGATCACCGCGGAAGAATCGGGGAAGGTGGCCCGGGTTACGGCCAACGAGATTATTGTTTCGAAAACGGGTGAGCGTCCCGTCAAGAAGACCCCGAAGAGCGATTACCGCGTGTATTCCCTGCGCAAGTTCATGCGGTCGAATTCGGGTACCTGTTTCAATCAGAAACCCGTTGTGCGGCTGGGCCAGAAGGTGAAGAAAGGAGACGTGCTGGCCGACGGACCCGGCACGTGCGAGGGGGAACTGGCCCTCGGTCGGAACACGTTGGTGGCCTTCATGCCCTGGTGCGGCTACAACTTCGAGGACGCCATCCTGATCAGCGAAAAATTGGTGCGCGAGGATTATTACACCTCAATCCATATCGAGGAGTTCGAGTGCGGTGCGCGGGATACGAAGCTGGGTCCCGAAGAAATTACGCGCGACATTCCCAACGTGGGCGATGAAGCGTTGGCGAACCTGGATTCAGGCGGCGTGGTCCGTGTGGGCGCCGAGGTCAAACCCGGAGACATCCTGGTCGGGAAAATTACTCCGAAGAGTGAGACCGAATTGGCCCCGGAAGAACGCTTGCTGCGGGCCATATTCGGGGAAAAAGCCGCGGATGTGCGAGATACCTCGCTGATGGTGCCGAGCGGAGTGGAGGGGATTGTGATGGATGTGAAGGTCTCCGCCCGGAACCCGGTTCAGCGGACGACCGTGTCGGCCAGCGAAAAGCGCAAGCAGTCGAAAATTCTTCAGGACGAATACAAGGAGCGCAAGCAGCGGCTGCATGAGGACTTGACCGAGTCGTTGAGCAACATTTTGCTGGGTGAGAAAATTCCGCTGGATGTCGTGGATGTGGAAACCGGCGAGATCATCATCCCGGCCAACCGCAAGATTACCAAGACACTGTTGCGCAAGCTGGCCGCCTCCCACGACCATATCGAGATCGACCCGAGTCCGATCCAGATCAAGATCAAGGGCATCATCACGGAATACACCGCGAAGTTTGCCGAGATCGAGGAGGAGCATGAGCGCGCCATGGACCGTTTGGAGAGTGGCGATGACATCGACGCCGGCATCATCAAACAGGTCAAGGTGTACATTGCGAGCAAGAAGAAGCTTGCCGTGGGTGACAAGATGGCGGGCCGGCATGGAAACAAGGGGGTGATTGCCCGGATCATGCCGGAAGAGGACATGCCGTTTCTTCCCAGTGGGGAGCCGGTGGAGATCGTGCTCAATCCGTTGGGCGTGCCCTCGCGCATGAATGTCGGGCAGGTACTGGAAACGCATCTGGGCTGGGCCTGCGAATTGCTGGGACTGCACGCCGCCACCCCCGTCTTCGACGGCATCTCGGAAAAGAATATCCGGGAGATGCTCCTTGAGGCCGGTTTGCCGGAGGACGGCAAGACCGTCTTGTACGACGGTCGGGACGGGGAGCCCTTCGATCAGAAGGTCGTGGTGGGCAAGATCTACATGCTGAAACTGCACCACCTGGTAAGCGACAAGATTCATGCCCGCGCAGTGGGCCCGTATTCGCTGGTGACCCAGCAGCCGCTGGGCGGAAAGGCGCAGTACGGCGGCCAGCGATTCGGGGAAATGGAAGTGTGGGCCATGGAAGCCTATGGTGCGGCCTACGCGCTCCAGGAGCTGCTGACCGTAAAGAGCGACGATCTGATGGGCCGGACTCAGATTTACGAGGCCATCGTCAAAGGCGAAAATTCGCTTGAAGCCGGCGTGCCCGAGTCATTCAACGTGCTGCTGAAGGAAATGCAGAGCCTGGCGCTGGATATGCGTGTGCACCGACAGAGCGAGTAACGATTTATATCTGGAGAAAAAGCGATGTCTGAACGGGAGGGACCCAAATTGGAACATACGGATGCCGCCAAACTATTAGGTGTGGATATGGATCTCGGCTACGATTACGCCAGCATCACGCTGGCGTCGCCCGAGACGATACGGTCCTGGTCGCACGGTGAAGTCAAGAACCCGGAAACCATCAATTACCGGACCTTCAAGCCGGAAAAGGGTGGGCTGTTCTGCGAACGTATTTTCGGTCCGACCAAGGATTGGGAGTGCGGGTGCGGAAAGTACAAGCGGATCAAGCACAAGGGCGTAATCTGCGACCGGTGCGGCGTGGAAGTAACGCTGTCCCGGGTGCGGCGGGAACGGATGGGACATATCGAGCTGGCGGTTCCGGTCTCACACATCTGGTTTTTCAAGTGCACGCCGAGCCGCATGGGTTTGGTGCTGGACATGACGGCGCGCGCGCTGGAACGGGTGCTGTATTACGAGGACTATATCGTGGTGGATCCGGGCGACACGGCGTTGCAGCAGAAACAGTTGCTCAGCGAAATGGAATACCGCGAGGCCCAGGATCAGTATGGAGACGGGTTTACGGCACTCATGGGCGCGGAAGGGGTCCGGGAATTGATGAAGACCATCAATCTCAAGGAGACGTTGTCCGGGCTGGAAGCCGACATGGAAAATACGCGAAGCAAGCAGATCAAGACCAAGCTGACCAAGCGTATCAAGGTGCTGGAAGGGTTTCACAAAAGCCATACCCGGCCGGAGTCGATGATTCTGGAAGTGCTGCCGGTCATTCCTCCCGACCTGCGGCCGCTGGTGCCCCTGGAGGGCGGACGTTTTGCGACCTCGGACCTGAACGACCTGTATCGTCGCGTTATCAATCGAAACAACCGGTTGCGCAACCTGCTGGCGCTGAAAACGCCCGACGTGATTATCCGGAATGAAAAACGCATGCTGCAAGAGGCCGTCGACGCCTTGTTTGACAATGGTCGTCACGGCCGGGCGGTCACCGGCGCCGGAAACCGGCCGCTCAAATCGCTGAGCGATATGCTCAAGGGCAAACAGGGTCGTTTTCGGCAGAACCTCCTGGGCAAACGCGTGGATTATTCGGGGCGATCCGTGATTGTGATCGGACCCGACCTGGAGCTGCATCAATGCGGTCTGCCCAAGAAAATGGCGCTCGTGCTCTTCGAGCCCTTCATCATCCGTCGTCTCAAGGAGCTGGGCATCGTGCACACCGTGCGCAGCGCCAAAAAGATGATAGAACGTGAAGCCGACGAGGTATGGGATATCCTGGAAGAGGTAACGCATGGGCATACGGTCATGTTGAACCGCGCGCCGACGCTGCACCGTCTGGGCATCCAGACGTTCGAGCCGGTGTTGATCGAGGGCGAGGCCATCCGGGTACATCCGCTCGTCTGTACGGCCTACAATGCCGATTTCGACGGCGATCAAATGGCGGTCCATGTGCCGCTTTCCGTGGAGGCCCAACTTGAATCCCGCCTGCTCATGCTGGCGCCCAACAATATATTTTCACCGTCCAGCGGGAAACCCATCACCACGCCGACGCAGGACGTCGCCCTGGGATGTTATTACCTCACCTGCGATTCCCAGCAGGATCGCATTGCAAGCCGGCGCAAGCTGGAGGAGCCGGCCGAACCCGTCCATCTTCCGATTCTGCTGGATGCCAGTGAGGTGCATAGCGCCCATGACGAGGGCGAATTGAAACTGCACGACCGCATTCGCTATCGGAATCCCGATCACCAGCGTGAAACCCTTCATGGGGATGCCACCCGGTCCGTGATTGAAACCACGGTGGGACGCGTCTTCTTCAATGAAATCTGGCCCGACGGCATGGGGTTCATCAACATGACGGTCGGCAAGAAGAACATGGAGCGGTTGATTCTGGAATGCTATCGCCTGGCCGGGCAGGAAGAAACGGTCAAGACCCTGGACCGGCTCAAAGCGCTGGGGTTTGAACATGCCACGCGGGCCGGTATTTCGATCGGCATGGACGATATGATCGTGCCGGACGATAAACCGGAAATCGTGGAACGCGCCCGCAAGGACATCGCGGTGGTGGATGCCCAGTATCGAAAGGGCATCATTACCGACGGGGAACGGTACAACAAGATCATTGATATCTGGACTCACGTTACCGACGAAATCTCCGCGGCGATGTACCGGATGATGGAATACAACGACAACCGGAATCATCTGAATCCTATTTTTATCATGGTGGATTCCGGGGCGCGCGGGAGCAAGCAGCAGATCCGGCAGCTGGCCGGGATGCGCGGGTTGATGGCGCGTCCCTCGGGCGAAATCATTGAGCGTCCCATCATCTCGAATTTCCGCGAAGGCTTGACCGTGCTGGAATACTTCATCAGTACGCACGGCGCCCGGAAAGGGTTGGCCGATACCGCGCTCAAGACGGCCGATTCGGGCTATCTGACTCGAAAGCTCGTGGACGTGTCGCAGGACATCATCACCGTGGAGCAGGATTGCCACACGTTGAACGGGATCGACATCAAGGCCATCTACGAAGGCGACGAGGAACTCGTGCCCCTCGGGTCCCGGATTGTGGGCCGTACCGCGTTGGATGATATACGGGACCCTCTGACCAAGGACATCCTGGTGGCGGCCGGTCAGGAGATAGATGAGTCCGCGGCGGAGAAGATCGAAAAAGTCGGTTTCGATTCCGTGCGGATTCGCAGCGTGCTCACGTGCGAATCGCGCTTCGGTTGCTGCGCCAAGTGTTACGGACGCAATCCGGCCAACGGCCTGCCGATTGCGCTGGGCGAGCCCGTGGGCATTATCGCGGCCCAGTCCATCGGGGAGCCGGGCACACAGTTGACCATGCGCACGTTCCACATCGGCGGTACGGCCGCCTCCGTGTTCAAGCAGCCTCAAATCGTGGCGAAACACAACGGCGTCATCCGGTATCATGATCTCCGGGTCGTCAGTTCGCTGGACGGCAACTACACCGTTCTGAACAAGAGCGGGGTGGTGGGCGTGTACGATCAGGAGGGGCGCGAGCTCGAGCGCCATACCATCGTGATCGGGGCGGTGATATCCGTGGCGGACGGCGGATCGGTCAAGAAGAACCAAAGTTTCGTAAAATGGGATCCGTACAATGTTCCGATTCTGGCCGAACAAACCGGCGTCATTGATTTTCACGACTTTATCGAAGGGGTAACGGTCCGGAAGGAAGTGGACGAATCGACCGGAATGGAAGGGCTTGTGGTCATGGAGCACAAGGAGGATCTGCATCCGCAGATCGTCATCAAGGACAAGGCGTCCGGGGAGATGCTCCATTATTATTCGATTCCCGCGGGTGCGCACGTCATGGTGCGCGAAGGCAATGAGATGCCGGCGGGCGCCTTGCTGGCCAAGACGCCGCGCAAGGTGTCACGGACGAAGGATATCACGGGCGGATTGCCGCGGGTGGCCGAATTGTTCGAAGCGCGCACGCCCAAGAATGCCGCGGAGATCGCGAAGATCGACGGCATTGTTGAATTCGGCGGGATGGCGCGCGGACGGCGCCGCATATTGGTTCGGGACACGGGTACGGGTGAAGTCGAGGAACATGAGATCCCGATGGGACGGCATATAGTCGTATTCCAGGGGGATCATGTCCGAAAAGGGCAACAGCTTACCGAAGGGCCGATCCTTCCGCAGGAAATTCTTGATGTATGCGGCCCGCAGGAGCTGCAGGAGTACCTGGTCAACGAAGTCCAGCAGGTGTATCGCCTGCAAGGGGTTGAAATCGGCGACAAGCACATCGAGATCATCGTGCACCAGATGTTGCGCAAGGTACGGATTACCGATCCGGGCGACACGCATTTCATCTGGGGCGAGCAGGTCGAGCGGTACGTGTTCCAGGAAGTGAACGAGGCCGCCATGGCGGAAGGCAAGCGTCCGGCGGAAGCCTCGCCGGTCCTGCTGGGTATTACCAAGGCGGCGCTGGAGACGGAAAGCTTCATCTCGGCCGCGTCTTTCCAGGACACGACCCGCGTGCTCACGGACGCGGCGACCCTGGGCCGGGTGGATCACCTGCGCGGGTTCAAGGAGAACGTCATCATGGGGCATCTGATCCCCGCCGGCACCGGGTTCAAAATGCATAGAAACATCAAACTGGTTCCGCTGGCGGAGCCGATCTCGGCCGAGGAATTGCTGGGCGATAATTTTCTGGAGGAGAAAAAAAGTTCGTAGAAGCGCACGTTCATGTTGCGTATCCACGAAATGTTTTATAGGGTTCTCGCCCCTTTGTTTTTGCCAGGAAGAGAGAAAAAAATATGCCGACTATCAATCAACTTGTGAATAAGGGACGGCGCACGATACGGAAGAAGATGAAGTCGCCGGCGTTGACCAATTCGCCGCAGCGGCGAGGGGTATGTCTGCAGGTCAAGACACAGACTCCCAAGAAGCCGAACTCGGCGTTGCGCAAGGTGGCGCGTGTACGTTTGACCAACGGGTATGAAGTGACCGCCTACATACCCGGGCAGGGACATAATCTGCAGGAGCACAGCATGGTGCTGGTGCGGGGCGGCCGCGTACCCGATTTGCCGGGTGTGCGCTACCATATTGTCCGCGGCGCGCTCGATAGCCTGGGGGTCGACGGACGCAAGCGGGGCCGTTCCAAATACGGCAGTAAAAAGCCGAAACCGTAAGGGATCATACGATGGCGAGAAGACGCAGAGCGGTAAAAAGACCTCGCGTGGCCGACGCGAAGCACAACAACGAACTGGTGGCGACCTTTATCAAGCAGGTAATGCGTCGCGGGAAGAAATCCGTGGCGGAGCGCCTCGTCTACGGCGCCCTGGATGAGATTGAAAAGGAATCCAAACAGGAGCCGGTGGAGTTTCTGACCCAGGCGCTGGATAATGTGAAGCCCCGCCTCGAAGTCAAGTCCCGGCGAGTCGGCGGGGCGACATACCAGGTGCCGGTGGAAGTCAGCGAGGAACGGCAGGTATCGCTGGCCCTCCGATGGATTATTCAGTATTCCGCGGCGCGCAAGGGCATGCCCATGCAGCGTGCATTGGCGGTAGAGTTGATGGACGCGCACAAGAATCAGGGATCCGCCGTCAAGAAACGGGAAGATACGTTTAAAATGGCGCAGGCCAACCGGGCCTTCGCCCATTACCGATGGTAAACAGATTTGAAAATGGCGAACGTGCTGGAACAGTCGAAAAAGTCGAATTCGGACCAACCCTCACGCCGCGAGGCGGAAGGGCGCGGGCGTCCTCTGTCCCGTATCCGGAATATCGGCATCATGGCGCATATCGATGCCGGGAAAACGACGACGACCGAACGCATGCTGTTCTACAGCGGGCGCGTACACAAAATCGGCGAGGTCGATTACGGCACCGCGACCATGGACTGGATGATCCAGGAGCAGGAGCGGGGTATTACGATTACCAGTGCGGCGACCACGCTGTTCTGGCGGGATCACCAGGTCAACATTATTGACACGCCCGGCCATGTGGATTTTACGGTGGAAGTGGAACGTTCCCTGCGCGTGCTGGACGGCGCCGTCGGCGTGTTTTGCGGGGTGGCGGGCGTACAACCGCAATCGGAAACCGTATGGCGACAGGCGCAGAAATACCGGGTTCCCTGCCTGGTGTTTATCAACAAGCTCGATCGGAAAGGCGCGGATTTTGAGCGGGCCATCGCCGATATTCGTGCGAAGCTCGTCGCACCCGTGGTGCCGCTGCAGATTCCCTGGGGGAGCGAGGAGAACTACCGGGGCGTAATCGATCTGCTGGATATGCGTGCCGTTGCGTTTGATGATGAGAGCATGGGCGCCCAAATGGACGTGGGCGACATCCCTCCGGAACGGACCGCCGATGCGGAGCGGGCGCGTGCGCGATTGATCGAGGCGGTGGCCGAGGTCGATGAACGGATCCTGGAGATCTACCTGGAAAATCCCGATGTGCCCACCGGAGAGCTGCGTGCGGGTCTTCGACGGGCCTCGCTGGCCCGGAAACTGGTTCCCGTGTTGTGCGGATCCGCCCTGAAAAACAAGGGTATTCAGCCGTTGCTGGATGCCGTGGTGGATTACCTCCCGGCGCCGCCGGATGTGGCCGCCATACAGGGATATCATCCCAAAACCGAGGAACGGGAGGAACGGAAAGCCGACGATTTTGAACCGATGAGCGCCATGGTGTTCAAGATCGCGACGGACGCGTATATCGGACGTCTCCATTTTGTGCGCGTGTATTCCGGCATTCTGCAAAAGGGCAAGAATGTGTACAACCCCCGTACCCGGAAACGGGAGCGGATCAGTCGTATTGTTCGTTTGCACGCGAATCATCGCGAGGAGCTGGAAGCCTTGTACTCCGGCGAAATCGGCGGTCTGGTGGGGCTGAAGGACGTAACCACCGGCGACACCCTGTGTGTGGAAAATCAGCCGGTTCTCCTGGAGCGCATTGTGTTTCCGGAGCCGGTTATCTCCATGGCCATCGAACCGCGAACCCAGGCGGACAAGGAAGCGCTGGGCGATGCGCTTTCGGCGCTGTCCGAAGAGGATCCGACATTTAAAGTGCGCGTGGACGAGGATACGGGACAGACCATCATCAGCGGTATGGGAGAACTGCACCTGGAGATTCTCAAGGATCGCATGTTCCGGGAATTCAAGGTGAACGCCCGGGCCGGAAAGCCGATGGTGTGGTACCGCGAAACAATCCGGCGCCCGGCCGGAGGCGCGCATAGATTTCAACGGGAATTCGGGGGCGCCATGCAGTACGGTCATGTCGTACTGGAAATAACGCCGCGTGAGCGGGGGGCCGCGAATCAGATTGAGTTCGACGTATCGCCCGGGCTCGTTCCGGCGGAATTCAGGGATGCCATCCGCGAGGGGGTGGAAGACGGATTGGCCACGGGAATCCTGGCCCATTATCCCATAGTGGACGTACAGGTCCGTATTGTGGGCGGAAGCTCGAATCCGGATTACGATTCCGAGGCGGCTTTTCGAACCGCCGCGGTCATGGCGCTGCGCGAAGCGGTCGGCGCCGCGGAACCCGTTCTGCTGGAGCCGGTCATGGATCTCGAGATCCTGACCCCGGAAGAACACCTGGGGGATGTGCTGGGCGATTTGAACAGCCGCCGGGGAAACGTGCGGGAGGTCAAAACGGCGGCGGGAACAAGAATAATTCATGCGGACGTTCCCCTGGCCGAATTATTTGGTTATGCAACCGCACTACGGTCCTTGACTCGGGGGCGGGCGACGCATACCATGCAGCCTCGCTTGTTTGAAGTCGTGCCGGAATCCATCCAGCATTCCATTCTTCAGCACTGAAAACATTATGAACGATCAACGCATACGAATAGGTTTGAAAGCATACGATCATCGTGTTCTTGACGCGTCGACGGTGGATATCGTGGAAACCGCGAAGCGTACAGGCGCTCGTGTGGTGGGGCCGATTCCCATGCCGACGCGTATTGAGAAGTTCAGCGTGAATCGCAGTCCGCACGTGGATAAGAAATCCATGGAACAATTTGAGATCCGAACACATAAACGATTGCTCGATATTGTCGAGCCCACCGCCCGGACCGTGGACGAATTGAAGAAACTCAATCTTCCGGCCGGGGTGGATATTTCAATCAAGATTTGAGGAGATGGAGTGATGGAGTAATGGAGTGACGGAGTACGGGGAATAAGAGGCACCCCAATACTCCAGTACTCCAACAATCCGGCACTCCGGATTTGAATATGAACGGTTTGATTGGCAGAAAAATTGGAATGACGCAGGTCTTTGACGAAGAGGGCCGTCAGGTGCCCGTGACGGTCATCGAAGCCGGTCCCTGCGTAGTGATCCAGCGAAAAACGCGCGACCGGGACGGATACGAAGCCGCGCAGCTCGGTTTCGGCAAGCAGAAGGAACAACGCCTGAGCAAGCCGAAGCGGGGCCATGTGAATAAAGCGAAGGCGGAGCCGGTGACCGTGTTGCGCGAAGTCCGCTTGGAAGAGGGCGAAGAGATCAACCCCGGAGACGTAATCCGGGTGGACATATTGAAGGATGCCACGCATGTGGACGTCCTGGGGATTTGCAAAGGCCGGGGTTTTCAGGGTGTTGTGCGGCGATATGGAATGAGCGGCGGACGGGCCTCGCACGGATCCGGAATGCATCGCCGCACGGGAGCGATTGGGATGAAGGTATCCCCGGCCCGCGTTTTCAAGGGAACCCGGATGCCCGGACACATGGGCCATGTACACACCACAACGCAGAATCTCCGGATAGTGGAGATTCGCGAAGAGGACAATGCCGTCCTGGTGCAGGGCGCGGTGCCCGGCCCGAACGGGGGACTGGTGGTAATCCGGAAAGCCATTAAGAAACCATTGAAGCAATCGTAAGGGAAGCGTACGGCCCTTGGCCGGCGCAGGAAATCATGAGTAACATACCGATCAGGAATATGCAGGGCGAGACGGTGGGGGACTATACCCTGCCGGATGAACTGCTGGAACAGAAGAAGGGCGAGCACGCGGTCTATGAAGCCGTGGTGGCTCATCTGGCCGCGCTCCGTTCGGGTACCGCTTCGACCAAAGGCAAGGGCGAAGTGGCGGGCAGCAACAAGAAGCCCTGGCGTCAGAAGGGCACGGGAATGGCCCGGGCCGGGTACCGTCAATCGCCTGTCTGGCGGGGCGGATCCGTGGCGTTTGGGCCGAAGCCCCGCGATTATCGCAGGCCCTTGAACAAGAAGACGGCGCGTCTTGCGTTCCGGCGGGCCTTCAGCGACAAGGTCGCGTCCGGACAGGTGATGATCCTGGACGCTTGGACGATGGAAGAGCCGCGTACACGGTCGGTTGCCGATTTTCTTGCACAGGTGGACGCCGTTCGCGGAGCCGTGCTCGTACTGGGTTCGTTACACAAGAATGCGCTCTTGGCCACCCGGAACCTTCCCGACGTGGAAGTGACCACGGCCGGGCAGTTGAACACGTACACCCTATTGCGCACCCCGGTTTTGATTGTGGAAAAGGAAGCCATGAAGGCATTGGAAGCGCGGTTGGGGGACGCCGCAGGGCGGAGGAAGCCATGAAGGAGCCGACTCGGATCATAGAACGGGTCCTGGTGACGGAAAAAGGCACCCGGTTGGCCGAGACCAGGAACCAGTACCTGTTCAAGGTGAACCGCCGGGCCAATAAGGTGGAGATCAAGAAGGCGGTGGAGGAACTTTTTTCGGTTAGCGTGAAACAGGTTAATACCATGATTCGTCCCGGAAAGAGAAAACGGGAGCGGAGCATGCATTACGGGAGCACGCCGAACTGGAAGCGTGCGGTTGTAACGTTGAAGGAAGGCGACACGATCGATTTGACGTAAGGTACGGATACCCATGGCCATCAAGAAATACAGACCTACTACACCGAGCCGTCGCTTCATGACGTCGTCCACGTTTGAGGAAGTGACCCGCGAGCGGCCGGAGCGTTCACTGGTCAAGGCCCGGAAGCAACGGGCCGGACGCGGCAGCAACGGACGCATTACGGTGCGGCATCGGGGCGGGGGGCACAAGCGCAAGATTCGCATCATTGATTTCAAGCGCGACAAGCAGGGTATTCCGGCGAGCGTGGCGGCGATCGAGTACGATCCGAACCGTTCGGCGCGGATAGCGTTATTGCATTACCGGGACGGAGAAAAGCGGTATATTCTGGCGCCGGTGGGCCTGGCAGTGGGTGCCACGGTGATGTCCGGTCCGGAGGCCGAGCCCGAAGTCGGGAATGCCCTGCCGATTTCGAATATTCCGCTTGGAATGCCCCTGCACAATATAGAATTGTCTCCGGGGCGCGGCGGCCAGATGGTCCGATCGGCGGGTGAGGCGGCGCAGGTCATTTCACGGGAAGGCCGAATGGCCAACGTCAAGCTGCCCAGCGGGGAAATCCGCAGGATCCTCGTGTCCTGCATGGCCACGATCGGGCAGGTGGGCAACCTGGAGCATGAAACGATTTCGTATGGCAAGGCGGGGCGTTCGCGGTGGAAGGGGCATCGTCCCACGGTGCGCGGTGTGGTCATGAATCCCGTGGACCATCCCATGGGCGGCGGGGAAGGACGGTCTTCCGGCGGCAGTCATCCGGTATCGCCTTGGGGCAAACAGACCAAGGGGAAGAAAACACGGGCCCGGAAGAAGGCGTCGAGTAAATTTATTGTTCAGCGCAGGAGTAAGAAGCGATGACCCGTTCATTAAAAAAAGGACCGTATGTAGACCCGAAACTCCTCAAGAAGGTGGAGCGGATGGATCAAACGGGCGCCAAGCGTGTTATCAAGACCTGGTCCCGGCGTTCCATGATTGTTCCGGAGTTCGTGGGGCATACGTTTGCGATTCATAACGGGAAGACGCATATCTCGGTGTTCATTACGGAAAACATGGTGGGGCACCGCCTGGGAGAATTTGCCCCTACGCGCACATTCCGGCGTCACGGCGCGGCCACCGATAAAACCGTGGCCTTGAAATAGCGGATAAGAGACATGGAAATCAGAGCGATAGCAAGATATGTGCGGATTGCGCCGAAAAAGGCGCGCGATCTGGCGCGGGATATGAGCGGGCGCCGTGTGTCGGATGCGCTTCGTCTCGTGGAATTCAATGAGCGGAAAGCGGCGTTCTTTCTGGGAAAGACCCTGAAATCGGCGATTGCCAATGCGGAGAACAATCACGACGTGTCCGCCGATGAATTGTATGTGAAGGAAGCCCTGGTGGATAACGGGCCCGTCATGCGCCGGTATATCGCGGCGGCCCGCGGATCGGCCAAGCCCATTTTGAAACGTACCAGCCATATCCGAATCGTCCTGAGTGACGAACCCGTTCCGGGGGCAAAAGGCGGAGCCCGGCGCCGGAAGGCGAAGAAAGGAGAATAATTTGGGCCAAAAGGTAAATCCCATCGGCATGCGTGTGTCCGTCACCAAGGACTGGCGGTCGCGCTGGTTTGCGAACAAGCGGGAATTCGGCGATTTGCTTCATGAAGATCATCGGATCCGGGAATTCATAAAGAAGCGCCTCCGGGACGCCGCCATCGCCGAGATTATCATTGAGCGGTATGCGAATCGCGCGCGGGT
>SLKG01000114.1 GCA_007134735.1 Kiritimatiellia bacterium | reverse complement strand
TTCGATATCGTGGAATTCGACCGATTGTATGCCTATGGCACACATGAAGATTTGGATATTGTTGAAGATGCAATAAGACCCTTCATGCATCGGCGTAAGCCGATCGATGTGGTCTCGCAGTTCTTCCAGATTGCGCATTTGCATGGTCTGCTTCGGCGATTGGATAACGCGACTATGATGTGCTCAGTTGAGGCGCGCGTGCCTTTTGTTGATTGTCACACATTGATTGAGCGCATGGCCGGCGTTCCATTCGAATACAGATTGTGTCAGGGGGTCATTAAAGCCCCTCTCAAGCGGATATTCTCTGATTATATCCCGGCGCGTATAATCGCACGGGAAAAGATAGGATTTCCGGTCCCTCTGGAGATCATGCCTTGGGGCTCAGCCGCAAACGGAAGCCCGATGGACCAATGGTTGGAATTCAATATGCGTGAACTGATGGGAAGCGTATGAACGACGGTGAAAGAAAGTATGAGAAGCGGTTGGATCATGTGATCCGTGGAGAAGAGAATATCAGGAAAGGAAGACCGACTTTGGCAGAGGTTCGTGAGTATTGGGGAAAGGCCAATATTCCTCAACAGTGGTATTCAAGAAAAGAGCCGTTCACATTGGCTTGGTTCAACGAACTGGCGTATAAGCGTTACAATGTATACTACGATTATCTGAGGGAATCAGCGGAATTTCAGTGGCACCCAGGTGAGGAAGTGCTTGAGATTGGAGTCGGATTAGGAACGGACTTGGTTGAGTACGCCAAACATGGCGCACACGTTACTGGCGTGGACTTGGGGCCAGACCAAGTTATGTTAACAAAGCTGAACCTTGAGTTGCACGGGCTCCCTTATCGCGGGATCTATGAAGCTAGCGCAGAGAGTCTACCCTTCTCCGATGAAGCATTTGACCATGTGTTCTGCTTCGGTGTGCTCCACCACACGCCCAAGACGATGAAAGCGGTGGATGAGATATACAGGGTATTAAGAAGGGACGGCACAGCCATAGTAATGGTGTATGCGCGAGGTTGGAAGCACTATTTCAAGCGCTGTTTGATTCATGGACTCATACTGGGAAAGTGGTTTAGATGTGGATTCAATTGGCAGGCGGTGTGTGACGAAGTGTCAGAAGTACATGGTTCATCCCCAAAGACCAATGTCTACTCTCGGCGTGGTGTTAGAAAATTGTTCCGTCAATTCCCATCGGTTGAAATCCACAAGAAGAGATTGGGGGAATTTATTGACTATAAACCATATAACACCGTCAAGCTTCCAAAACTCTGGAGGAATATTTTGTTGCTCTTTGGGCTTGAGGGCCTTTTAGGCGAGAATTGGCTGGTCCGCCTGCAAAAGGTTCCTTGCCCTCGAGAAGCCACGCTTTGGGAGGTCATGTTCAAGCATTATTGATTAATCCGCTTACATAGAAGGAGCCAAATATGATTGTTGGGTATACGACAGGCGTGTTCGATTTGTTTCATATAGGGCATCTATACCTGTTACGGAACGCAAAGAGCATGTGCGACCGACTTATCGTTGGAATAACGACCGATGACTTGGTGTCCTATAAAGATAAGAAAGCCGTTATCCCTTTTCGTGAAAGAATGGAGATCGTGAAAAGCATTCGATATGTGGATGTGGTGATACCTCAGGAGACTATGGATAAGTATGAAATGTGGAAGAAACTGAAGTTTGATGTGATGTTCGTGGGAGATGACTGGTATCAGACTGCGAAATGGCAGGAGTTGGAAAAGCAGTTCAAGGCAGTGGGCGTGCGCATAGTATACTTTCCATATACGAAAGGATCGTCTTCAACACTTCTGAACGATACCTTGTTAGCCTTGCGACGTGAATTAGGCAGTTGAAAGTTAATAATTCATGGGGGTGAAGGTCTCTGGGCTTAGTGATCCATCTGTATACAGTGCTCGGCATGGGATATTTATGCAAGCTGGGCTTCCGGGGTCTTCCAGGGTAAAATTTACGATTGGGCGAGTAGCTAGGGCAATGTGTTACTGTGGTATATGGCGCGGGGGGTGTTTCTATGAGGCGGTTGGCCTTATTAGTTCGTATCATATTACTCATCCTTTCCATCACGGCCTTGGTGTGGATCGTCGATGTGGGTCAAGTTGTCGGGGCCACACGTTCCGTGTCTCTCATACTGACATCACTGCTTGTTTTTATGGGCATTATTCGCGCCTGGCTGACAGGGCTCCGCTGGCAATGGTTGAATCCCGATGACTCACGCCAGCTTTCCTCGTGGCAGTATTTTCGTCTTACGATGATGTCGAAGCCGTTTAATCTCATCATGCCGGGGGCGTTGGGCGGGGATTTTGCACGGACAGCCATGACGATGAAGGCGGTGCAATACCGGCGGGGTGAGAATCTGATTGCGATTGTGGTGGATCGGTATATCGGCTTGTTGTCGATCACCCTGTTGGGCACGACATCCCTTTTCCTGGTAAGCGAAATTCCGGATCGAACTTCTTTTTACAGTCTGTTCGGATTGTTGTTTGCGGGTTTTGCGGTCAGTCTTATGATTGCGGCCAGTACAAGGTTGATGCGGGTGCTGGAATTCGTTTTCACGAAGCTGGGCCGTGCCGGATCGGTTCCGTTGCGCCTGCTGGAGACGTGGGCGCGGGCCTTGCGATATTTCCGCGCGCATCGCGGGCGGGTGCTGGCGGCCCTAGGGTTGTGCCTGCCCATACACGGCATTTCGTTTCTGACCTATTATTTCCTGGCTATACAGCTCGATATGCCCGTGAGCCTCTTTGACATCTCCGCCGTGGTGGCCTTGGTCTGGGTGATCACGTCCGTCCCGATTACCATCGGCGGCGCCGGTGTGCGGGAACTGTCCCTGATCTATCTACTGGGCCTCTACGGGATCAGCCCGGAATCCGCTACCGCATTATCGATTTATGTGTACGTCGTCGGTGTCGTTATGGCCGTGCTGGGAGTGCTCGTCGGGGTGATGGGAAAAGGCACGGGGCACACAACTGACGAGCAGGTATGAAGGCTTACGTGTGGGGGTCAAACCGGGCGCAATGACCTGAGTGTGCGTTGCGAAAGACATGCCAAGCAGCGACGATGCGGGAGTAGTTTCCGGGCGCTCGTTGACCCAGAACGACCCTGCTTATTAGGTTCCACGGTTGACCCCGCCTTTTTTATGGGGCATATATACATTGCTTGATTATGGGTTTTTAGCGGGCTCATGAGTTGTGGGGTGCATGCCATTAGTTAGTTTTATCGAGTTTATGCAGTTCGAAAGGAGTTTCCGGCCATGAATGAAAAACTGATTGCCGGTTTTGCCGAAATATTAGAATGCGAAGCGTCTGATCTGAATTCGGAAACCGTATTTCGGGATCATGAATCGTGGGATTCATTGGCCTATTTGTCTGCGGTTGCCATGATAGACGAGGAGTTTGGCGTTGTGATTCCCCAAGACGAGTTTCGCCAACTCAAAACCATCGGGGAGATCGAAACGTATATATCCAGTCACCGCGCCTCGGCATAATGCCCTTCAATCATCTAGAAACCATTGGCATTGCCGGATTGGCCGCGTGTGTTCCTCTTGACGGGAGACGAGCACCGGCGGTTCAAACGGCTTCTGACCTGGGCTTCATTGCGGCGGGTCGGGTTTTGGATAAGGGTAATGTGGGCCGCCGGCATGTGGGGGCCGTGGTGTATGCCGGCATGACACCGGATTATCGCAGCCCGGCGACGGCCTGTGTCCTGCAGCATCGGCTGGGCTTGTCCCGCGATTGCGTTGCGTACGACATGAACATTGGCGGTGCGGGTTTTGGCTACGGCTTGCAGGCGGTTGGATCATTGCTGGCGGGGTTGAGTGCGCGATATGCACTGCTTGTATTGGGGGATACACCGAGCAAACAGATTCCGGCATCGGATTCCGATGCGGAAGTATATTGTGACGCGGGATCGGCCGTACTGCTGGAACGGCATGCCGATGCCGCTCCGATGGATATTCATACGCGAGCCGTAAGCGACAAGTACACCTGTATGATGATGCCGGGCGGAGGATTCCGCGGCGAGACGCCCATGACAGACCCGGAAGCGGTATTCACTCTTGGCGAGAGGCATCGATTGCGGCACCACTGGTCTGTTTTACGAGCGACCGTGCAATGTGAATTACCCGCCCTGATTGAGGAATTCATGCGGGGGCGCAACATGGGACCGGAGGCCTATGACAGGGTGATTATCACCCCGGCGGATGACGATTTATGGGATACGCTGCCTTCAGATTTGCGCGCGAGAACCATCTCCGGCGGGGCGGACGGCGCGGCACATGCGCTCGGGAGCGCAATTCCGTTGACCCTCGCGCGCGAGTACGGCGCATCGAATGCCTCGTCCCCCCAGCGTCTTATGGCGGCGGGATTTGGAGAGGGGCTCTCCTTCTTCGCGATGGAATTTTGTGTTCGGCCTGCAGATGTGGAGCCTGTGATCGAAAGCGATGCCGCGTATGATCAGGGGGCTGTCAGCCATGAATTTTGACATGCGATTGAAATGTTATGAGGCATCGTTGTGCTGATATCCCGGTTCAACAGAATCCGTATTGATGGTATCACGGTCGCTGTGCCGCCGGATAAGGTGCCCGTCGAGTCCTTTTATGAGGCTTTCGGCGAGGAGAATGTTGAAAAGATATCCGCCATGACGGGAGTCCGGACCATGCACCGCGCCCGTCCGGAACAAACAGCCGGCGATCTGGGTTTCGTGGCCGCGCGCGATCTTATGCAACATCGCAAAATTGATCCAGCCGGGATCACAGCGCTGGTGTTTGTCACGCAAAAGCCGGATTTTCGTGTTCCTTCCACAGCCTTTTTGGTGCATAAGCGTCTTGGCCTGTCCCGCGAATGTGTCTGCTTCGATCTTAATCTGGCCTGTTCCGGCTATGTGTATGGGCTGCAGTTGTTGTGTTCCATATTGAACACCATGCCGCATGGGAAAGCGCTGTTGGTCACCGGGGATACATCGAGTCGTACGATATCCCCGTTGGACCGTTCCATGATCATGCTCTTTGGTGACAGCGGAACCGCCACGCTGTTGGAAAAGGTTGCGGACGGCGATCCCATGGTATTTACCGGACGAACCGATGGAGGCCGGTTCAAGTCCATTATCACGCCGGCCGGCGGCTATCGGAATCGGGGTATGCCCAAGGAGAGGGAAGAGTGGCCGGACGGCATTACCCGATCGGATTATGATACCCATATGAAAGGAATGGAAGTGTTCGAGTTTTCGATCACCGATGTGCCGCAGTTAGTCGCCGACTTTCTGCAGGAGCTTGGCACAAACGCGGATACGTATGACTGTTTTGCCTTGCATCAGGCTAATATTTATATTTTGAAGCAAATTGCCCGGAAGAATAAGATCCCCAAGGATAAAATGCCGGTTTCTATGGACCGGTTCGGCAACAACAGCATGAATTCAATTCCGCTATTGTTGGCGGAT
>SLKG01000112.1 GCA_007134735.1 Kiritimatiellia bacterium | reverse complement strand
TGTGCCGCGCTATGTACAGATCTCCACGGATGAGGTGTACGGCAGCCTGGGGCCCGAGGGCCGTTTCTTGGAGACCACTCCGCTGGCGCCGAATAACCCCTACTCGGCGACCAAAGCGGGGGCTGACTTTATGGTTCGTGCCGCCGCGCATTCGCACGGTTTGAATGCGGTCATCACCCGTTGCTCGAACAACTTCGGCCCATACCAGTTTCCGGAGAAGCTGATCCCGCTGATGATCGCAAACGCTCTTGAAAACAAGGAATTGCCCGTGTATGGCGATGGCCTGCACGTGCGCGATTGGATTTATGTGCTGGATCATTGCCGGGCGGTGGACCGAGTCCTTCGTGAAGGCCGGTCCGGTGAAGTATACAACATCGGCAGCATGTACGATGTGCCGAATCTGGAAGTGGTCAAGCTGATACTCAAGCATTTGGATAAGCCGGAATCGTTGATTCGTTTTGTAAAGGACCGGCCCGGACACGATCGGCGATACGCGATGGATGCCGCGAAAATCAGGGACGAGCTAGGTTGGACGCCCGATTACTCGTTCGACGACGCCATTCAAGAAACCATTAACTGGTATCTCAATAATCGCACCTGGCTGGAACGGGTTCGTTCGGGCGCGTACACCTCGTATTACGAGACGATGTACGCGGGGCGGTAAGGCGGCTGATCGTGCGCATGGGTCCCTGAAAGAGGTTGTCACTTTGGCCGATCGACGATTACGGCGATGGTGGAAAACGAATTCCCTCTCGTCCTCGATTCGAGGACGAGTACGAGAAGGAACGAAGTTCTCCCCTCCTTGGAGGGGATACAGGGGTGGGTGGAATTCGGCATGAGGGTGGTGACGAGGAACCCACCCCGATCGCCTTCGGCGATCGCCCCTCCCAGGAGGGGAGGAAGACGGAAAAGTGACAACTCGAAATCAGGACTCGACCCATGCGCTGAACAAGGGGTAAGGCTTCGCGCCGGTCTTGGTTCTGTTCATGCGCATCCATGTGCAGGACAGGCGGGCCGCCTGTCCTACTGTTCCCTCGCATGGGATACGGGATATTGCAGGACAGGCGGGCCGCCTGTCCTACTGTTCCCTCGCATGGGACGCGGGTTATGGTAGGTCAGGCGGCCTCGCCTGACCCTGCGCAGGGTCGGGGCCTGTTGCGAATGAGGAAAGAGCAAAGCTTCTGGCGATTATGGGACGATAGGTTATAGCATGCCATGTTCTGAAAAAACCAAACTCGGGCGGGCGTTACCCGCCTTTATCATATTGGTGCTTGTCTGGGGCAGTATGCCGTTGTTTTTGAAGCACTTTACTGATTTTCTTGATGCGTGGACCGTCAACGGGGTCCGATACACTGTGGCCGTGCTGTTCTGGTTGCCGTTTGTACTGCGATATTATCGCACGTCGATCCGGGGCACGGGTATTCTCCGGGCGGCCATTCCGCCCGCGCTATTTCACGCCGGGGGACAGGTAACCTGGGCGTTGTCCCCCTATTATAATGACGCCAGCGTCATGCATTTCATTGCCCGCACCAGCTTTCTGTTTGTGATGCTATTTGGATTTATCCTGCTGGTGGAGGAACGCGTATTGATGCGAAAACCTCTCTTTTGGGCCGGCGCGGCGGGCACGGTTGCCGGAGTCATATTCATGTATGTCGGCGGCGTCGAAACAGGCAGTACCACGCCGCTGGGTTTGGTGCTTTTGCTCACGACCGCGGCCTTTTGGGCCTTGTACGGAATCGCGGTGCGCCGGTGTTTACAGGCCTATTCGGCGCGACTGAGTTTCGGGGTGATCAGCCTGTACACCGTACCCATGCTGTGGCTCCTGATGTTCGCGGTGGGGGATTGGCGCGCGCTGGCGGAGGTTGGCGCGGTGGATTGGGGATTTCTGATTTTTACCGGGCTGGGCGGTATCGCACTGGGTCACGTGATGCTGTACACCGTGATACGACATCTCGGCCCGATTATTACGGACGGCACATTTCAGCTAATCCCTTTTCTGACGGCACTCGGGGCGTGGTTCTTTCTGGGTGAACACATGTCATCCCTGCAATGGATGGGCGGGGTTCTGCTTGTTGCCGCCGCGTACGCCTTTCTCGTCACCCGCCACGAGTATCCGCCCCCGGTGGGCGGATGAGCTCGGCCGCTATGAGTTAAGAAATTCAACACCCAACAGCCAACAAGGAATATCCAATTTCCAAGGTAAGGGGCGCTACCGCGGTTTGCTCTTCCTGGCTGTCATAACGCTCGTGAACAGGATGGCGATCAACTCATCTGTTTCTTGTAGAAGAAGCGCTATCAAAGACGCAGGCTTGACCATCTGCGCCTTCACGATAACCTTGAGCCAGATATCGGTTTCCCGCAGTTCCTTAAGACCAACCTTGAGCTTGTGAACGAAATCGGCCCTGGATTCAGCACTTTGTGCTTCCCCATAGTTCGGGGCTGGTGCTGTTCCGCTTCTCAAAAGTTGCGTTGCAATGTGCTTTCCGGCTTTCGTTTCAGGCAAAGCTTCCGACAACTTGATAATGCGGACGGCATAGTCAACCAGACGGTCCTGCAGATCATACTCTCTTTCCTTGGTCATTGGATATTCCTTGTTGGCTGTTGGATATTCAATTTGCATGAGGGTCTCAGATCGTTTTATCTTTGATGGAACTTTCAACAATACTGCCCCAGTGTCGTCTTCCGGAGGCGCACACATCACACATGCCGCAACGGCGTTCGGTAAAGGTTTCTCCGAAATACGCCAGCAACTGCCGCCGGCGGCAGGCGCGCGAAGCGCCGTACCGGATTATATCGTTGAGACATTGCGAGGCGTGCGACCGCGCGGGTCCATCGTCGATTTTATTGATGAAATACCGGATGGTCGGAACATCCCCGTATCCGAACAGCAAAAGACAATGCGCTGGATGGCCGTCGCGGCCCGCACGACCGGTTTCCTGGTAATACCCCTCGATGTTCTTCGGCAGGTCGCCGTGAAGCACGTAGCGGATGTTGGGTTTATCAATACCCATTCCGAACGCAATCGTGGCCACGATCACGTCCACGTTATCGCGATCAAATGCGTCCTGATGCGCGGTGCGCACCTCGTCTTCCATCCCCGCGTGATAGGGCAGGGCACGGATCCCGTTTGCTTTCAGGATTTCGGCGGTATCTTCCACGTCCATCCGTTTCGTGCGATACACAATGCCCCGTTGCCCTGGCCGGGCCTGCACGAAGCGGAGAATCTGGTTCTCGGCATCCGTCTTCGGCAGGACCTGGTAATACAGATTGGGCCGGTTGAACGAGGCCCGCACCATGTGCGGCCGGCGCAGGCGGAGCTTCCGCACAATGTCCTGTTGGACCATCATGGTGGCCGTGGCCGTAAACGCAGCGATGGGCGTATTCGGAAATTGCTTCACGATCTCGCACAGGTTCAGATAATCCGGGCGAAAATCATGGCCCCATTCCGAAATACAGTGCACCTCGTCGATCGCGATGAAGGAAAGAGAGACGGTCTTGAGCAGGGCGATGAAATCCGTCATGGCGAACCGTTCGGGCGACACGTACAGCAGGCCCAAAGCGCCCGCCATCAGTCGTTCGATGACGGTGTCGCGTTCCCGCGCAGATTGAGCGCTGTTCAGAAGATCCGCCCGCAAGCCGTTCGCCTTGGCCGCGTCCACCTGGTCTTTCATCAACGAGATCAGCGGACTGATGACGAGGCATGTTCCGTTCATGAGATGCGCGGGCAATTGATAGCAAAGCGATTTTCCGCCGCCTGTGGGCATAACGACAAACGCGTCGCGTTGCTCCAGCAGGGCCTGGATAATATCCTTCTGATACGGACGGAACGATGAAAAACCGAATAATGCGCGAAGCGGACCGTGTACATCCGTTGGCCGATCTATCCGGTTTGTTTCCATCGATTCGAGACACGGGCTGTACTGCATTGCGACATCCTCCGGTGAATGGTTTCTGTGCGGCGCGATTCGTAAACATCGCCCCTTTACCATTCATAAAGAATCGGCGAAGGCGCAATTCCGGGAAAAAGAAATAATTCTGTTGGGGTGAGGATGGGTGACCGTGGTGACGCGCCGCTGGTCACCTAAGTGGTTATGGTCATATATGGTGATGCATGCCCAACGAGTAGGTCGGGCATTCCTGCCCGACCCGGTCAGGCAGGAATGCCTGACCTACTTGCTCGCGAGGCACGCCGGCGCAGAATGCGCGCAAAAGAGCGCGGCTTACCGGTTTGGGTCGCCGTGCGATTTGGATTTCAGTTTCTGCCACAACCGCTTTTCTTCGTCCGTGACGCGGGAGGGGACTTGGATATGGATCACGACATACAGGTCGCCCCGGGCGCCGCCCCGGGCGGGCACGCCATGGCCTCGCACGCGCAATGGCTGCCCCTGTTGCGCGCCGGGCGGGATCGTGACGGCGACTTTGCCGGTCAGGGCCGGGATGGTGGCCCGTGTGCCGAGCACGGCGTCCCACGGGGCCAGGTTCAGATCGTAATACAGATCCGATCCGTGCACCCGGTAATCGGGATGGCGGGCAAACCGAACGCGCAAATACAGATCCCCCGCCTGGCCGCCGCCCGGGGCGGCTTCCCCCTTACCGGACAAGCGAATCCGCTGGCCATCGCGCACACCGGGCGGGATCCGCACCCGGTAATTCCGGGTTTCCGTGCGACCGGTACGCGGATGGGTTCGTTGCACGGCCACCTCGCGGGTAGTTCCGTGAAGGGCTTCGTGCAGGCTGACCATGATATCGCCCTCGATATCCTGCCCGCGGCGTGTCCGCTCCGTTCCGGCGAATGATCCGAAACCCGGTCCGCCGGGCTCCCCTTCGAACATGGAAAATCCGCCCCGCTGCCCGCCGAAGAATTGCTCGAAGAAGTCGCTGAATCCCGTTCCGCCGAAATGGAATTCGAAGCCCTGTCCGGTGTCCGGACCGCCGGCCGTCTGCCAACGCATGCCTTCCCAACCGGGCGGCGGCCGGAAATCCTGGCCGTGTTTCCAGTTTGCTCCGAGCTGATCGTACTTGCGCCGCGTCTCGGGATTGCTCAACACCTCGTAGGCCTCGTTGATCTCCTTGAAACGCGTTTCCGCTTCCGGATTATCACGCGCTACGTCCGGATGATACTTCCGCGCCAGTTTTCGAAACGCGTTCTTGATCTCCTCCTGCGAGGACTTCCTGGAAACCCCCAGGATTTCGTAATAGTCTTTGAATTGAACAGCCATGACAGCACGGTGATTCCACGAAATTATACTCGATTGTGACAGAGCGTAAAGGGCGGCCTGCTATGCGGAAGCGCCGAGGCGTGCCCGTTCGGATACGGCTCAACAGCCGAACGTGGATTAGAGCGCCTGATCAATGTCTTCGAGGAGATCCTCGACATCCTCGATTCCGACACTGAGACGAACAAGACCATCGGTAATGCCGAGGTCCCGCCGTTGGTCCCCGGACAGGCTGGCATGCGTCATGGTGGCCGGATGGGAAACAAGCGATTCGACGCCGCCCAGGCTTTCCGCCAATGAGAAGACCTTGAGCCGGGAGCAGAAAGACCGGGCTTTTTCAAAGCCCCCCTCGAGTTCGATGGAGATCATACCGCCGAAACCACGCATTTGCTTCCGGGCAATGTCATGACCCGGATGACGGGTCAGCCCGGGATAATACACGTGGGCGACTTCAGGCCGTTCGCAGAACATTTCGGCCAATGCCAGGGCATTTGAACCGTGGCGCTGCATGCGGATTTCGAGTGTCTTGAGACCGCGCAATACCAGGTAGCAGTCCAGCGATCCGGGCACGGCTCCCGCCGCGTTCTGTACGAATTGAATAGGTTCCAGGTGTGCCGCTTCACGCGCAATCAGCGCTCCGCCGATCACATCCGAGTGTCCGCCCAGATACTTGGTGGTGCTGTGCAGCACAAAGTCCGCTCCCAGGTTCAGGGGATTCTGCAGGCAGGGCGATGCAAACGTGTTGTCCACCACCAGGGCCATGCCATGATGCCGTGTGAGCTCGGCCACCGCGCGGATATCAATCAGATCCAGCAGGGGATTGGTCGGGGTCTCGATCCAAACCATGCGCGGCGTTTTCAGCGAACGGATAGCTTCTTTATACGATGCCGGATCGGCGGATCCGGCCCGGACAACGTCCACGCCCCATGGTTGAAAGACGCGTTCCAGCAGGCGGACGGTCCCCCCGTATAAATCATGACCGGCGATCAGGCCGTCACCCGGCCGCAAACTCTGCAGTAGTGCGTTGGTGGCCGCCAGGCCCGACGCAAAAGCGGCGCATGCTTCGCCCCCCTCCAGATCGCTCAGGCAGGTCTCAAGCGCCCGGCGGGTTGGATTCTGCGACCGCGAATATTCGTATCCCTTATGGACGCCGGGGCTTTCCTGCGTATAGGTGGTGGAAAGATAGACGGGGGGAATGGTGGCGCCGGTATGCGGGTCGGCGGCTTGGCCCGTATGTATGGCCTTCGTCGCAAAACGCCATTCCCTGTTGTTTTCGGTTCTCTTTCGATTATTCATGGCCGTACCTTTATTCGCGTGAATCCCGTGGAACTTTCTCATAATAGGCCATCAGATCCGAACGGGTTATGATTCCGCCCACCTGTCCCTTCCGCGTGATGATTACGGCGGGATGACCGCCCAGCAGCAACCGGTACGCCTCCTCCAGCAATACATCGTTTTCCAGGCTGGGAAGGGGACGGGCCATCACATCCCGGATATGGGCCTCCGACGGCAGTATCCCCTGGTGCAGGGTGCGGAGCAGGGTGATTTCCTCCACCGCCCCGATCATTCGGTTGTCCTCCAGGACGGGCAACTGGGAGACTTCGTGCTCCCGCATCATGTTCAGCGCCGTTTGTACGGCGTCATCGGGTTTCAGGGTGATCACCTTTCCGACGCGATCCACGGTGGCCAAGAGGTCTCCAACGGTCGCTTTCTCGGGCGGGCGTTCGATGAACCCGTTTTCGGCCATCCACCGGTCGTTGTACATTTTGCTGATGTAATTGCGTCCGGTATCCGGACACATCACGACAATCAGATCCTCCCGGTTGCAACGCGACGCGTATCGAAACGCGGCCGCCATGGCGGTGCCGGCGGAGCCGCCGAGCATGATTCCCTCTTCCCGTGCCACGCGTCGGGCCGTGGAAAACGATTCCGCATCACTGATGCGGATCCATTCGTCAATCACCTGGGCATTCAATGTTTTTGGAACGAAATCCTCGCCGATTCCCTCGACCTTCCAGGGTTTGGGTGAGTCCCCTGAAAGAATGGAACCTTCAATATCGGCCCCGATAATACGAATGTCGGGATTCTTCTCCTTCAGGAATCGCCCGACCCCGCTCAATGTTCCCCCCGTTCCCGCGGAAGCGACAAACACGGTGATGCTTCCCTGCGTCTGCTCCCATATTTCCGGACCCGTGGTTCGGTAGTGGGCTTCCGGATTGGATATGTTGCTGAATTGGCCGGGCCTCCAGGCGCCCGGTATTTCGCGGCTCAATCGGTCGGCCACGCCGTTGTAGCTGTCCGGTGAATCCGGAGGCACATCGGTCGGCGTGATCACGACCTCCGCCCCGTATGCCCGCAACAATCGTATCTTGTCCTCACTCATTTTGTCGGGCATCACGAATACGCAACGATACCCGCGTACCGCCCCTACCAGCGCGAGTCCCAGTCCCGTGTTGCCGGCCGTCGCCTCGATGATGGTTCCCCCGGGCTTTAGAACACCGCTTCGCTCGGCGTCTTCAATCATGGCCAACGCCACCCGGTCCTTGACGCTTCCGCCGGGATTGAACGCCTCGATTTTGAGCGCGATGGAGGGGAGCCGGTCGGCCGCCGATCGGCCCAGCAAGACGATCGGCGTGTGTCCGATCGTCTCCAGGATGGATTTCCGCATTTCGGATATACTGGTCATAAATAGCCGCCTTTTCCCTCCAACGGAATAGTGGAAATTCAAACGAATGCAGGAATATAGCACGAAATTTGAGAAATGCGCATGTTTAGAATTGAATGAGGATCGGAAAAGGGGGCTTCGACCCACTTATCCATCCATGTGCTCGCCTTGCGAGCGACCGCAGTGTCGGGTTTGATGGGGCGGGCTTTCGTCGTCGTCCCGCCGTTCGGCGCGTTGGTCGGGATCGACGAGGAATTCGACTTTCCCGCGCAGGACGCACCCGCGGCGTCCCGGAACGCATGTTTTTCCGAGGCGGGTGCATCGATCGTTCGGTTCGTCGAAATAGGGGCAATAGAAACTCATGCCTTCGCTACTATACACGCGACCGGCCGGTTTGTCTTGATTATCGGCGCAGTCGTCGGCATTCTTCTCCCGAGCACGGAGGCACACAAACCCTGATGATCGCCTGGCTGAAAAACGCGGTGGGTTTCCTGATGCCGCCGCCCGAGTGGCGGGCGCCTGTCATTGTTCTTCTCGGGGCCTTCTGCGGCATTGCTGTGTACGCCTCCATAGTATCCAATGCCGTCAGCTACCTCTCCGACGCACCGGCCACGTGCGTCAACTGTCACATCATGGCCCCGCATTACGCCACGTGGTCGCGCAGTTCACACCGGGAGCACGCCACCTGCGTGGATTGTCATGTGCCGCAGGACAATGTATTCCGTCATTACCTGTACAAGGCGAAAGACGGGTCGCGTCATGCTGCGATCTTTACCTTGCGCCGGGAGCCGAATGTGATCATGATGCATGCCGCAGGCCGTATGGTCGTGCAGGAGAATTGCAAACGGTGCCATGATTTCTTGAATATGCGGGTATCGGCCTGGTGTGTGACCGAAAACATGGCGCGCATGGGGGAGGGAAAACGCTGTTATGATTGTCATCGTGACGTGCCGCACGGTACGGTTCGCAGTATCGGCGCGTCACCATATGCGCGGGTCCCCTTGCCGCAGTCGCCGATGCCGGAATGGCTTCGTGAAATAATGAACCCATAATAGATAACCCGGTGGGATAAACTCATGAAAACAATAGCGGAGACCATTCAGGAAAAGCCGTGGGTTGGCTGGGCGCTCTTCTTCGGCACGATGGCGGCGGTATTTCTGCTCGGCTTGTTCACGTACACCATCGTGGAACGCCGCACCGAGGCCCAGTTTGCCTATATCCCGTTGACGGACATCGATCCGCTCGAACCCAGGCCGGAGGTGTGGGGGCGCAGTTTCCCGCGCCAGTTCAGCACCTATCGCCAGATGGCGGACACTACGTTCCGGAGCAAGCATCTCGGATCCCAGCGCCGCGACCTGTTGGAAGAGAACCCGCGGATGGTGATCCTGTTTGCAGGGTTTCCTTTTGCCACGGACTACAACCTGGCCCGCGGTCATATCTACTCCGTGGAGGATGTATGGCGGACTCTGCGCACCGGCGCGCCGATGGAGGAGGGGGAGGGCCCCATGCCCGCCACATGCTGGACCTGTAAAAGTCCGGATGTGGCCCGCCTGATGCACGAACACGGCCCGGAAGAATTTTACAGCAAGCGAATGTCCGATTTCGGACACGAAGTGGTCAATCCGATCAGTTGCGCGAGCTGTCATGATCCGCATACGATGAACCTGCGCATTACCCTGCCGGCGCTGGCCGAGACCTTTCAGCGGCTCGGGCGGGATGTGAACGACGCCACACACCAGGAAATGCGGTCGCTGGCCTGCGCGCAATGTCACGTGGAGTATTATTTCGGCAAGAACAACTACCTGATCTTCCCGTGGGACAAGGGCATGCGCGCCGAGGATATGGCGGAATATTTCGACGAAATCGGTTTTGCGGACTGGATACATCCCTTGAGCCGGGCGCCGATGATCAAGGCTCAGCATCCCGATTACGAAGTATTCACGACGGGCATCCACTACCAGCGGGGCATTTCCTGCGCGGATTGTCACATGCCGTATGCCACGGAAGGGGGGCAAAAGTTTACGGATCATCGTATCCAGAGCCCGCTCAACAACATCGCCAACGCGTGCCAGGTCTGTCACCGGCAGAGCGAGGCCGAACTGATTCGGAACGTGTACGAGCGGCAGGATATGATCAAGGAGCTGCGCACGAAACTCGAGGACGTGCTCGTGGCCACCCATCTGGAGGCGGAATTCGCGTGGGATCAGGGTGCGACGGAGGAACAGATGCAGGCGGCCCTGCACAAGATTCGTCATGCCCAGTGGCGATGGGACTACGCGGCGGCCACGCACGGCGGATCGTTTCATGCACCGCTGGAACTGGCCCGCACGATCGGCGACGGGTTACATATCGCGCACGAGGCGCGTCGGGAAATCACCGCCGTGCTGGCGGACCTGGGTCATTTCGGGCCGGTTCCGCTGCCCGACGTATCCACCAAGGAGAAGGCGCAGACCTATCTCGGAATCGATCTCGAAGCGCGCCGGGCGGAGAAGCAGATCTTCCTCGATGAGGTCGTTCCCCGATGGCTGGCGGAAGCGGAAGCGCGCCATCGACGCTGGGACGAGCGCAAGGCCGACCCGACTCGCACGGAATCGTATTTATTTGATTGATGTCCGGCATGGCTAATCAACCGACCAGCGAAAATCTCCGTCGTAAACCGATCTGGATCCCGCCATGGGGTTATGCCGAGGGTTGGATGATCGTATCGGGCCTTTTGATGGTCGGGTTCGCGCTGCAGCTGGCGGGCGGCGGCCTGCCTTCAGGCGTGTTGGCGTGGCCGGTCAACCTGTATACGGCCCTGATATTCAGCGCACTCCTGACGATCGCGCATCTGTTCGGCCGGTCTGTTCCGTTGTTTGCCTGGCTGGGCCGGGTGCCGGCGACGATCTGTTCCATTGCTTTGATCACGTTCCTGGTGCTGATCATGGGCCTGGTATTGCAGGACGACGAGGCCGCCGCGCCGTGGGTCCGGCGCCTGGGGCTGTCCTCCATGACGAGCAGTTGGCCGTTTCTTCTGGGCCTGATCCTGTTTCTCTCCACACTCGGCATGGCCACGTTGAAGCGAATGATCCCGTTCCGGTGGCGAAACACCGGGTTCCTGTTGAATCATTTGGGGCTTTATATCGTGGTACTCGGCGGCCTCATGGGCAGCGCCGATGTAGAGCGCCGGCTCATGGAATTGCGGGAAGGCGAATTGGTCTGGCACGCGACCGATCGCGCGGGCCACGTGTACGAAATGCCGCTGGCCCTGGAATTGATCCGCTTTGAGAGGAAAGAACATCATCCCAAGGCGGCACTCGTCGAAACCGGGAGTCATCGGTTGCTTTCCGAAAGCAAGGCGGACCTGTTCGAGATCGATTCGGATATACGCGGCCACCTCGGGGACTGGGAAATCGAGGTGCACCGGTTCCTGCCGCTCTCCATGCCGGTGGGGGACCGTTATGAGCCGGTGCTGGATGTCGGAGCGGGCCCGTCGGCCCGGGTCACGGCCGTTCATACGGGTACCGGAGAGAAACGCGAAGGTTGGATCACGTGCGGCAGTTTCGCATTTCCGCATAGATTGTTGGAATTGGAAGAGGACACGGCCCTGGCGATGACGGTGCCGCGTCCCCGCGCGTACCGCTCCCAAGCCGTGCTGTACACGCCCGGGGGAACGCCGGAAACCATCCTGATCGAAGTGAACAAACCGTACCGCGTGAACGGCTGGACGCTGTATCAGCACAGCTACGACGACCGGTTCGGCCGGTGGTCTCGCACCTCGATCATCGAGGCGATACGCGATCCGTGGCTGCCGGTGGTGTACACGGGCATCTTCATGATGCTCGGCGGCGCCGTGTATCTGATGTTCCGGGGTCGAAAGCTCATCATCCCGAATACAGGAGAAACAACCCGTGCTTCCGTTTGATCCGGCGAATGTCACTATAGCGGCGATGCTGTGCTGGTTGGTTTCGCTTACGCTGTTTGCGGCGGCGCGCGGCAACCGGACCGTGAAGGCGACGGGGCATGTGTTGTATGTCGCGGGCATCCTGATCCTGGCCGGGCTGTTGACAGCGTTATGGCAGTTTATGGGCCGGGCGCCGTTGAGGACCCTCGGCGAGACCCGGCTCTGGTACGGCATGTTTCTGCCCTTGATCGGCTATGCCGTGTACGCACGCTGGGGATACCGTTGGATGCTCTATTACGCCGCCCTCATGGCCACCGTATTTCTCGGCGTCAACCTGAGGCATCCCGAGTATTATGACCGGGATCTCGTGCCGGCCTTGCAGAGCCCGTGGTTCGTGCCGCACGTCGTTGTGTACCTGTTTGCCTACGCCGTGTTGGCCGCCTCCGCCATCGTGGCGGTCCGGGGTCTGATCCGTCGCGCCCGGACGACCGAGCTGAATGTCGCCGACAACCTCGTCCAGATCGGGTTCGGATTTCTGACGCTCGGTCTGCTGTTCGGTGCGTTATGGGGCAAGGAGGCGTGGGGCCATTATTGGACCTGGGACCCGAAAGAGACCTGGGCCTTTCTCACCTGGATCGTATATCTCGCCTACATGCACCACCGGATTCAACGTCCGCAACAGGTACGGGTCTCGCTCTGGATCTTGAGCCTGGCCTTTGTCATCCTGCTCGTCTGCTGGTTTGGAGTCAACTATCTCCCATCCGCTGCCGACAGCGTGCATACCTACGGGCGTTCTTAGTTGGAATAACCCAGATCATCAGGACCGTCTTGGTTAGGACCAGAAGGATCAGGAACACCCGAAGAGGTGTCGAGGTCGTTAGAAAGACCGCAAACGCCCCGATGAAGAGCCAGGCCAGCACAAGACTCACGACTTTTACCCGAAGGGAAACCCCTCGTCCCGTGCGGATATCCCGGACAAACGGGCCGAGCCGCGGGTGGGTCAGGATCCAGCGGTTCATCCGTTCGCTGCTTTGAGAAAAACACAAAGTGGCGAGCAACAGGAACGGCGTCGTCGGAAGCCCCCGTACGACAACCCCGATCAGCCCCAGCCCCAGGCACACGAGTCCGATGAGGAACACAAACCATCGGAGAATCAGGATGTTGATCATAGCCGGCTCATTAGAACACAAATACCGGACCGGCCAGAAACGAGAGATCATCGGTTGTCGGATGTTCCATGTAATCGATCCGGCCGAGAATTCCCCAATGGGGCGAGACCAGGGCCACCAGCCGTGCCCGCAGGGTATGGAAGTTTTCGTCCAGGTCCCGGCTGTCCTGGTAATAGTAGTTCACCCCCGCCTGCAACATGCGCCAGTGCCAGCCAAGCGTAAGCCCGTACAGAATGGAATCGTTATCCTGATCGCCCCCCGGCGTGCTGACCTGCTCCCAGGCATAGCCCATGTAGGGATTGATCGAGAGACGCAAGGGTTGCACGCGGAAGACCGGCCCGGCCTTGACCATGGGAACTTCCACCTTGATCTTGCCGCGGTCCGGCCTGATCTCGTGGTAGAGATAGCCCGCCCCGACATTCCAGGTCAGTGCGGCCTTCGCATCGGCGTAATAATTGGCGAACAACAGGTTTCCCCACACGTCGGTGTTGTTGACGTCGGCATAGAAGAGGAAGTTGTTGATCACCCAGTTCGGATGCACGGCCATGGCGAACAACCCATACATAGGTCCCGTATCCGTCATGGTTTCTTGCGTATCGCGTTGGCGGACCGTCATTTCGTTTCGGTCCACCCCGGCGAGGGGACTGACGATGAATCGCCATCCGTCATGCATTCCATAGGTTGTTTCCCCGGCCGATACGGAAAGCGTCAAGACCAGTAGTATCGGCATACACCAACCAATTAACCTTTTCATCTTTTCTGTTCCCCCTGGGTTTGCTTGCCTGCCGGCGATAGCCGGACGTCTTCGAAATTAAGACTACTTTAGCCGATATCGGTTGTGATCTCTATACAATAATACGCCAGTAGTCGAATAGTGGTTTCCCGACCCTGGCGCATGTGGGTGATTTCCCGCTTGTGATGTATCCCGCCCGGCGAGGGCCCCGGCCGAACAGCCATTTTAAACCACCAAATCAACCTATGGGCAGCGGGATGAAGCTTGTGCCGCACGCCGCAGGCGTGCTTTGGACTGCGGCGCTTTGCGCCGCTTTAGTTCGAGAAACACGCGCATTCAGAAACAATAACCCAGGTTGTGCGATCCGAAAGCGCCACGTAGCGGCGCAGTCCAAAGCGCTTCGCGCAGAAGAACCCCTGTGAAGTGGGAAGGGGAACCGCCGCATCACGATCTTGAGAAGATCGCATTAATGCCTCGCGAACGTCACACTTGAGTGAAGTTGATGCGCGTGGCCTTCGGCGGAACGCCCTCGTCGCGCGATCACGGCCAGGAACCCGAACACGGAACATGAAATGACGCACGCTCCGTAAGTTCGGGCTACACCGGCCTCTGTCCTTCATCAAATCCTGATCTTTTCAAACCAACGGAACAGGACCAGGACAAGTACGATCAGCGCCACGATGACGATCCAGTGGTTGATACCCAGGATGCCGGGCAGGGTGATCCTCCCATAGTCGCCCCAGGTCATCACCGTTTCCATCATCCAGGGATGCAGGGTCGCGTAGAGCGACGCGCCGACGAGCATGCCGGCAATACCGAACACGGCGTGCCACCGGCCTTCGCCCAGCGCGCCGATCGAGGTGCCCGGGCACAGGCCGAACAGGCCCCACCCGATGCCGAACAGAATGCCGCCCACGATGTTCGCGCCGAGAATGGTTGGTTTCAGGTTCAAAACATCCATGCCGAAGTCGGTCATCAGATACAGACCCACCATGCCCACGAGAATCGCCGACATCATGAACTTGATGATCGTCATGTCCATCAGGCGGAGCGCGCCCAGTTGTTTTTCGTAGCGCAGAACGCGTCCTTTTTGAAGCAGAAAACCGAACACCAGACCGGTCAATAATCCATAGAGCAGGTTCATGATGCGTTCCTCCTGTACACCAGGTTGGCCACCAGCAGGCCGGCGGCGAAGAAAAAGGCCAGTGAGACAAGGCCGCTGACGGACAATTGCATGACCCCGCTCAACCCGTGTCCGCTGGGACATCCGTCCGCAAGCCGCGCGCCGAACATGGCAAAGATGCCGCCGGAAAATGCCACGGCGCCGCGCTTCCAGATACTCGTTCCGAACCGGTCCGCCCACATGGGGGGCACGGATTCGCTCTTGAAGGACCGGTCATGCCACGCCGCCGCAAGGGCGCCAAGCAGGATGCCGATCAGGACCATGCCCTGCCAGTCCAGCCGGGCCGCCGTCCTCTGGTAATAGACGTTTTCGGCCACGCGGTCGGGTGCGACAACTTGTTCGATAGCCGCCGCCGCGCGCACGAACGTGGTCGATGCGCCAAGAAACTGTCCGGTCAATCCCACGGACAGAATCGCCAGAAGCCCCACCAGGGCGCCGGCGATATAGGGATTCCATCCTCCATCGTCGTATTTCATGTGCCTCTCCTTTCGGGTTATTTTCCACCTGCGACCAGGGCGCCCAGGACGCTCCAGATCAGGACGGAAATATACGGGTTACTGTTTAAGGGACATACGCCCGTGCGGCAACCGATAAAGCGGTAGATGGCAAAGCCTACCACCGCGCCGATCGCCGCACCAATGATCATTCGGGTTATTGGGTTCATGATTCTTTCCTCCGTATGCAATCCAGGATGGTCAGTGCGCGGGGATCGGCGATGGCATACCAGACCTCCTGGCCGCGACGTTCCGCCGAGAGAAGGCCGATCCGTCTCATTTGATTCAGGTGCTGGGACGTCACCGCCTGCGGGAGTCCGATCTCCTCCATGATTTTGTGCACCGGGGAAGCGCCGCGCGCCTCCAGGAATTCGACGATTTTAAGCCGGTGCGCATGCGCCAGTATCTTCAATATATCCGCCATCCGCTCGAGCAGATCGATGGATAGCGGTTTTCCGGCCCTGGATATGGTTTTTCTCGTCATGAGGATAAGATATAATAATATAGAAATATATCAATAAATAAATTATTTAAAATACCCTCTCATTTATTTGAAGTCTGGAGGGCGAGGCTTTGACCCCGAAGTGTGCGCCGCGCTCTACTTCGGGGCCCGCCGAGCCGAGGTCAACCCAGTGGCCTGCGCTGTTTCGCGGCTCAGCAGGAGCTTCGCCCTCCAGGCTGATCAATCGCCGTTGTGTGCAGGATGGAGGGCGAGGCTCCTGCCGAGCCGGGGTCAACCCAGTTGCCTGCGCTGTTTCGCGGTTCAGCAGGAGCTTCGCCCTCCAGATTGTTGCATGACCTTGGCGGGTGTATTCCACAGGGTGGTTTCCGGTCCGCGGGGCCGCGGACCCTCCCGGGAGAGAGGCATGATTAACACGCGCAAAACGGGAAGGCCGATGACCCGAGGGTCATCGGCCTGTATACATCATTCGATGGCGACTCATCGACGTCGGTCACGCCGCTGGCCGGACCGGCGATCCATGTCCCGTTCCTGATCGCGTTCCCGTCGCCGGTCGCGGTCTCCCGCCCAGAACGGGCGCAGGTTGTCGTCCCTCAATTGCAGGGATTGTTCGCCCGCGGTGACCGATTTTGCGATGTAGTGGTTCGCCTCAAGCTTCGGGGTCTGGAAGCCCTCGATCTCGATCTTCTGGCCGGTTTCCAGTTCTTCCGCAAAGGCCTTAACCTGGTCGGCCGGCCCCAGGTGGATGTTGAGTTCACGGCCGTCTTCGGTGCGGACGAACAAGTGCGTGCCGATATAGGCGCGCCCCGTGGTGTCCGGGCACGGTCCCGTCTCGATGCGATCCAGTGTGCCGTGTATATGCTCAATTGACGGTTTTTCGGTCCAGCGCCCCATTCCCACGTCATCTCCACGCCCTTTCTGCGCGTAGGCCGGGGCGGCGATCAGCAGGGCCAGGCTCGTCGTGAACAGTATCGTTGTCAAACGTGTGCTCATGGATAATCTCCTTTCTATAACCATGCGCGTATCCTGCGTTTCAGATCGTATAACGAGTGCGGGCATGATTTATTGCGGGTGATTTTTAGAAAATGGATAGAATATGCTATGGTTCCAACAGGAGACAGATGAAGAAATCCAAATCATGCGGAATACTCTGTTTTCGCCTCGAGCCGGTGAAATCCTTTTTGTTGCTGAAGCATCCAAAACGGTTCGATCTTCCGAAGGGACACATGAAGAAAGGGGAAACCGAGCGCGAATGCGCGCTTCGGGAATTTGAGGAGGAAACCGGAATTCCCGGAAACCTGATTGAATTCGATCCGGACTTCCGCTTCACACTTTCGTATATAACGCGCTCGAAACGGGATTCCTATCAACGAGTCGATAAAACGGCCGTGTACTTTCTCGCCCGGCTCAAGGATGCTCGCCGGCAGGTTGTGACCAGCGAACACGAGGATTTCATCTGGATGAAATGGGATCCGCCGCATCAGATTCAGCGCCGTACGATCGATCTTGTGCTCAAGGCCGTGGAGCAGCATTGCGAGACCGGGGCACCCCGTTGTTCGTAGTCTGAAGGGCGAGGCTCCCGCCGAGCCGGGTCAATCCACGCCTCCCGATTTCCTGTTTCTTAATCCTCCAGCCCGATGGAGAACATGCTTTCCAGGTCGTGCCGGGAATGGACCTGGAATGCGATGAGCGTTTCGGAACGGTTGATGCCCTGAACCTTGAGCATGTGGCCCGTCACCAGTTCGGCCAGCTTCTCGTTGTTCGGGACACGGATAATGACCGCCAGGTCGTGGCGGCCGGCTACGGAATACACTTCGGATATGCCTTTCATATCCGCGAGTTCCTGAGCCACCTCGTTTACGCGGTCGCGTTCCACATTCAGCAATACGATGGCGGTTACCATATCGCAGCCTCCTTTCCTATTTCAGGATCTGTTCCCGGGTTTCTGTTATTCCTGCCGGGTTCTTCCGCGACGAGGGCGTCGCGGCTCCACATCATTTTCCATCCAAAGACTCGCACACCCGTTGGATCCGCCGGGCGCGGCCGGTTTTCGCATCGGCTTCGATCAGGACGCCTTCGAGGCGCACATCGTCCGTGGCAATGTCGAACTTCGTGGGCATACCGGTCAGGAATTTACGGAGGACCGGCTCGAGCGCGCGGCCCAGCACCGAATCCTTGGGTCCGGTCATGCCGACATCGGTGATATAAGCCGTGCCCTTGGGCAACAGGCCGTCATCGGCGGTCTGCACGTGCGTGTGGGTGCCCACGACGGCCGTGACCCGGCCGTCGAGATGGCGGCCCGTAACGATTTTCTCCGAGGTGGCTTCCGCGTGGATATCGACCAGGATGATCCGTGCCCGGGCGGCGGCTTCCTTGAGGACGGCATCGGCGGTCCGCAACGGGCAATCCTGGGCCGGCATGAAGACCCGGCCGATCAGGTTGATCACGAGCACGGCGCCCTTCGGCGTTTCCACCACGGTATGGCCGCGCCCCGGACAGCCGGGCGGGAAGTTGGCGGGCCGCACGATGCGCGGTTCCTGCTCCAGGTACGGGGCCAGCTCCTTCTGGTCCCACGTATGATCGCCGAGCGTCAACGCGTCGGCGCCCGCATTAAAGAGCTCCTCGGCAAGGGCGGGGGTCAATCCGCGACCGCCCGCCGCGTTTTCCGCGTTGGCGATCACGACATCGACCTTCTGTTCCTGACGCCATCGTGTCACCGTCCGCGCAAACGCAGTCCGGCCGGGCGATCCGACGATGTCACCGACAAAGAGGATTTTCATGTTCAGTGTTCAGTGTTCAGTGTTCAGTGTTCAGTGTTCAGTGTTCAGTGTTCAGTGTTCAGTGTTCAGTGTTCAGTGTTCAGTGTTCAGTGTTCAGTGTTCAGTGTTCAGTGTTCAGTG
>SLKG01000003.1 GCA_007134735.1 Kiritimatiellia bacterium | reverse complement strand
CGAGATTATCATTGAGCGGTATGCGAATCGCGCGCGGGTTACGTTGCATACGGCTCGGCCGGGTATTGTAATCGGCCGGAAAGGCCAGGATATGGACCGGGTGCGCGATGAGCTGGGAAAAATCACGGGCCGGGAAATTTATCTCGAGATCCGGGAGGTGCGAAACGCCGATACCAACGCCCAGCTGGTAGCCGAAAACATCGCGACGCAATTGGCGCGCCGGGTGTCGTTCCGGCGGGCGATGAAGCGGGCCATCCAGGTGGCCATGGAACTGGGGGCCGATGGCATAAAGGTGGCCGTCTCGGGCCGTCTGGGCGGAGCCGAATTGGCCCGGCGGGAAGAGTACAAACAGGGCAAAGTTCCCCTGCATACGCTTCGCGCTCCCGTGGAATACGGATTTGCCGAAGCCCACACCAAAGCGGGGGATATCGGCGTAAAAGTGTGGATATGCATGAAGCCCGAAAACACGGACACGGAACGGACGGGATAAGCCATGCCGTTGATGCCTAAAAGAGTGAAGTTCAGGAAGCAGCAGCGCGGCAGCCGTAAAGGGCTGACCTCGTCCGGGAACAGTATTGCCTTCGGAGAATACGGGTTGCAGGCATTGGACCGGGCCTGGGTGACCAATATTCAGATAGAGGCCTGCCGGGTGGCCATCAACCGGTCCATGAAGCGCAAAGGTAAAATGTGGATCCGGATTTTCCCGGATAAGCCGTATTCAAAGAAACCGTTGGAGGTCCGGATGGGCAAGGGCAAGGGGGCCGTGGAAGGTTGGGTCGCCGTGGTGCGTCCCGGCCGGATATTGTTTGAGATCGACGGCGTGACCGAAGCGGCCGCGCGCGAGGCGATGAAGCGGGCGGCGGCCAAGCTCCCGATCCGGACCCGTTTTGTCCAGCGGCATGTGCATGGATGAGTGGAAGAGCGTTTACGATGAAAGCGAACGATATCAGGGAATTGACGCCGGAAGAGTTTCAGCACCAGTACGAGGAAGCGGTGCGGGAATATTTCAATCTCCGTGTACAACAGTCCACGGGACAGGTTGAGAATCCCCTCCGGATCCGTAAATTGCGGCGCGATATCGCGCGGTTCAAAACCGTTATGACCGAGCGAAAGAGGCAGAGAGGATAGGATGACAACCGAAACGCAGGAACGAACAAAGCGCAAAGTCCGAGTGGGACGGGTGGTCGGCGATCAAATGGATAAAACGATCGTCGTGCTCGTTGAACGCCGCCTGCGCCATCCGCTGTACGGGAAGGAAATGCGCCAGCGCAGAAAGCTTCACGCGCATGACGAACAGAATGAGGCGAAGACCGGCGACCTGGTAAAGCTGATGGAAACACGGCCGCTGAGCCGTAAGAAGCGCTGGCGCCTGGTGGAAGTGCTTGAAAAAGCCGAATGATTTTGGGAGCGAGGAAACATGATTGGGGTACAAACCAGGTTGGATGTGGCCGACAATACGGGTGCTCAAAGCCTAATGTGTATTCGGGTCCTGGGGCAGCGCAAGCGCTACGCCCGGATCGGCGATGTGATCAAGGTGTCCGTCAAGGAGGCCCAGCCCCGGGGTATGGTTCGAAAGGGCGAGGTCCACAAGGCCTTGATCGTGCGTACGAGCCACTCGATCCGGCGTAAGGATGGAACCCTGTTGCGATTCGACAACAATGCCGCGGTGCTGGTGGACGACCAGATGAATCCGCGAGGTACGCGCATCTTCGGTCCGGTCGCACGGGAGTTGAGGGATAAGAATTACATGAAGATAATTTCACTGGCGCCTGAGGTGATTTGATGGTGGTACAACAAAAAAAGAAGCGGAATCGGCAGAAGTGTCGCATTAAGAAGGGCGATCTGGTGGTGGCCATTACGGGGGAAGATGCGGCCAAGAGCAAGCCGGGCAAGGTGCTGCGGATTTACCCGCGGACCCAGCGGGTATTGGTCGAAGGGTATAACCAGGTTAAGAAGCACATGCGAAAAACGCAGGACAATCCACATGGTGGAATTGTGGACATGGAAGCGCCGATTCATATTTCCAATCTCAAGCGGTACGAATCCGGAGAGGAAAAACCGACTCCGCGAACCAGGACGAAAGCGCGGAAGGGGCCGGATAAGGACGCATCGAACGGATAAGGGCCATGACGACTACGTTGAAAACCAAGTATGAAGAGAAGGCGGTAGCCGCCCTGCGTGAGGCGCGTGGATATAAGAATCCCATGGAGGTTCCCCGCCTGGTCAAGGTGGTGGTCAATATCGGGGTGGATACGACGGTGGAAAAGGATTTGTTCAAGGCGCTGCAGGACGAGTTGGCCCGCATCACCGGGCAGCGACCGGTCGTTACCTTGGCGCGCAAGAGCATCTCGAATTTCAAATTGCGGGCGGGTATGCCCGTGGGCGCCAAGGTAACCTTGCGAGGCGCGCGCATGTTTGAGTTTCTGGACCGCCTGATCAACGTGGCCCTGCCCCGCATACGGGATTTCAGAGGGGTATCGCCCAGCGCCTTTGACGGTCGGGGCAATTACACGCTGGGTCTTCGGGAACAATCGATTTTCCCGGAAATCAATCCGGACCAGATTAAGAAGGTCCAGGGGATGGATATCAGTATTATCACCACGGCGGAAACGGATGACGAATGCCGGGAATTGTTGAAGCATCTGGGTATGCCGTTCGCGACGGCGGACGCAACCTGAAGGAATAAAGATCGGAAGGAAACGCAATGGCGAAAAAGTCATTGATAGCTAAATCGGAACGCGAACCCAAGTTTGGCGTTCGGACCTACAGCCGGTGTAAACGGTGCGGCCGGCCGCGTGCGTATATCCGGAAATTTCAGTTATGCCGGATCTGTTTTCGGGAATTGGCGTCCGAGGGCAAGATTCCCGGTGTAACCAAATCAAGCTGGTAAGGAAGATCTACGATCATGAGTATGTCGGATCCAATAGCGGACTTTTTGACACGCATTCGTAATGCACGGGCGGCCCGGCTGGAGGTGCTGGAGATGCCGCATTCGAAGCTGAAAAGCGAGATGGCGCGCATTTTGAAACGTGAGGGATACATCCGGGACTACGCAACCGAGGGAAGCAGCGGTAAACGTGTGCTGCGCATCTATATGAAGTACGGTCGGGACGAACAACCGGCCATAGAGGGATTGAAACGTATAAGCCGGCCGGGCTTGCGGCGATACGTGCCGGCGGATGCCATTCCGCGGGTGCTGGGGGGAATGGGGATTGCCATTCTAAGCACCTCGTCCGGCGTTCTCACGGATGCGGAAGCCCGAAAGAAACGCGTGGGCGGCGAAGTCATGTGTCACATATGGTAGTGCTATGTCAAGAATCGGAGTCAAACCAGTAAGTATTCCGTCGGGCGTGACGGTGAAAACGGAGGGATCCCGGGTGAATGTATCCGGGCCCAAAGGGGAGTTGAGTTGGACGGCGCCTTCCTTTATCGGGATCGAGGTCGTCGACAACGAAGTGCGCGTGAGCCGGACGGGCGAAGAGAAATTCGTGCGGGCCATGCACGGCACGGCGCGCAGTCTCATCGCCAACATGGTCAAAGGCGTCCACGATGGATTTGAACGACGGCTGGAAATCCAGGGGGTGGGTTTTCGCGCCCAGTTGCAGGGCCGGAATCTGACCATGTCGCTGGGATATTCTCATCCGATCAATTACACGGTTCCGGAAGGCGTGACCGTCACCGTTACCGATGGGGTTAAGATCTCCGTGAGCAGTGCAGATAAGCAGAAGGTCGGCCAGGTCAGCACGCAGATCCGGTCCTATTTCCCGGCCGAGCCGTACAAGGGCAAGGGAATCCGGTACGCGGACGAGCAAGTGCGGCGGAAAGCCGGAAAGACGGTGGCATAACATGAAGGTAAAGACGAAACAGGATTTTCGCAGACGAAGGCACCGGCGGTTGCGACGCAAGGTCCGCGGTACGGCGGAGCGCCCCCGCATGTGCGTCTATATATCCAACCTGCACATGTATGTGCAGTTTGTGGATGACGACGGGGAGCGCACACTGGCGTCCGCGTCGACATTGACCCTGCCGGAGAATCGCAATGCGCGACGGAACGACGTGGAGAAGGCCAAGGTATTGGGCCGCGAAGCCGCGCGCGTGGCGCAGGAGAAGGGTATTAGCGAGATTGTGTTCGACCGTGGAGGGTTCACCTACTCCGGTCGGGTGCGGGCCTTGGCGGATGCGGCCCGGGAAAGCGGATTGAAATTTTAATCAGGAATCGGTGGCAGGATTTAATGAACGATACGCAGAAAACAATGGATAGCCGCGCAAGCGGGGAAATCGAAGAACGCGTGGTGAATGTCAACCGCTGTTCCAAGGTGGTCAAGGGCGGCCGCCGTTTCAGCTTCAGCGCGCTGGTGGTGGCGGGCGACCGGTCCGGCCGGGTGGGATACGGCATGGGCAAGGCGAACGAGGTGGCCGACGCGATCCGGAAGGGTACCGAACTGGCGCGTAAAGCCATGTTTCCCGTAACCATGCGCGGCACGACCATTCCGCATGAGGTGATCGGGGAATTTTCCGGAGCCAAAATACTGCTTCGACCCGCATCGCCGGGTACCGGCGTGATTGCCGGCGGCGCGGCCCGGGCCGTGCTCGACCTGTCGGGGATCCGGGATATCCTGGCGAAGTCCCTGGGCAGCAACAATCAGCTCAATGTGACCAAGGCCACCATCACCGCCTTGGAACGGCTGCGTTCCCGTGAAGAAGTTGAGGCGCTGAGGCGCAACGATTGAAGGAACGATACGTATGATTACCTTGCATTCATTGAAAAGCGCGGACGGTTCGAGACAGCGTCCTAAACGTGTCGGGCGCGGACGGTCTTCCGGTTCGGGAAAGACCGCCGGCCGGGGAACCAAGGGGCAGATGTCCCGGTCCGGACACAAACGCAAGCCCACGTTCGAGGGAGGGCAGATGCGCCTCGTACGCCGTATGCCCAAACGGGGCTTCAACCAGGCCCGGCGCACGGAGTACATCCCGGTGAACCTGTCCGCCCTGGATCGATTCCAGGACGGCGCAGACGTCACTCCGGAGACCTTGCGGGAGGAAGGGCTGATCCGGGGAGCGGGGCACCAGGTAAAAATTCTCGGCAGCGGTGAACTCAAGAAGAAATTGCGGGTCAAGGCGCATGCGTTCAGTTCAACCGCGCAAAAGAAAATCGAAACCGCGGGCGGTTCATGTGAAATCGTCCGATAGGTCAACCCGATTCTGATTGAGCCTTATGTTATCGGCCTTTCCCAACAGCCTTAAGATACCGGAACTGAGACAGCGCATCCTGTTCACGTTCGGATTGATCTTCATTTGCCGTTTGGTGGCGGCCATTCCCACTCCGGGAGTCGACGCCGTGGCGCTCCAGCGGTTTATCGCCCAGTTGCAGCAAATGCCGGGCGGATCGTTCATGGGTTTGTATAACATGTTCAGCGGCGGGGCGTTGGAGAACTTCGCGGTCGGAGCCCTGGGCATCATGCCCTACATCAGCGCGTCCATTATCATACAGTTGATGACGGCCGTGGTCCCCGCCCTGGAACGCCTGGCGCGGGAAGGAGACACCGGCCGGCAGAAGATTACCCAGTATACGCGATATCTGTGCCTCTTCCTCTGTCTCATTCAGGGATATGCCTTGGCGACGGTGATGGAGAATCCCCAGCAGTTCGGACTGCATCAGCCGATCGTGATCACCCCGGGGATGGGATTCCGGATCGTGGCGGTGATTACCATGACCACGGGTACGATGCTGCTGATGTGGCTGGGCGAGCAGATCACGGAGCGGGGTGTCGGCAATGGAATATCACTGATCATTACCGTCAGCATCATCAGTTCGTTACCCGGCGCCATCCAGGCCGGGGTCAATATGTTCCGGCCCATTGACGGGGTTGCGCAGTACAATATCTTTCATGCCATCAGCATGTTGGTGATGCTCTTTCTCGTGATTGCCGGCACCGTGGCGGTAACCCAGGCCCAGCGCAAGATCCCCGTGCAATACGCGAAACGCGTGGTCGGCCGGAAAGTGTATGGCGGACAGAGCACGTATATGCCGTTGCGGGTGAATTATTCCGGCGTCATGCCCATTATCTTTGCGCAGGCCATTCTGATGTTTCCCAAGCAGATACTCGATCTGACCGGGGTGCCGTTTCTCATGCGCATGGGCGCGGCATTGGATTTCGGAACGACGACATACAACATCATCTACGCGTTGATGATCCTCTTCTTTTCCTATTTCTGGGTCGCCACGCAATTCAAACCCATTCAAATTGCCGATGATTTGAAGAAATACGGCGGGTACGTGCCGGGTATTCGCCCCGGTCGAACAACCGCCGAATTTCTGGACCGGACCATGACCCGCATTACGCTGGCCGGCGCGGTCTTTTTAACCGTTATTGCCGTGCTGCCCATGCTGTTGCATCAGCAGTTCGGTATCCCCTTCATCGTGGCCTCGTTCTTCGGGGGGACGAGTATTCTGATCATTGTCGGCGTTATGCTGGATATGATGCGGCAGATTGAATCGCACCTGTTGACGCGTCATTATGACGGCTTTTTGAAAAAAGGACGGTTACGCGGGCGCAGATAAGGGAAATATCATGCTCGAAACGATCATACTGCTGGGTGCGCCGGGTTCCGGAAAGGGGACGATCGCCGAGGAATTGACGAATGTGACGGAGTATATTCACGTTTCAACCGGGGATATGCTTCGGGAAGCGGTCAAAGCGGAGCATGAAGTCGGGCTCAAAGCCAAGAAATACATGGATGAAGGCGAGCTCGTTCCGGATGACGTAATCATGGAAATCGTTCGGGAACGACTGGACCGCGGGCCGGATGAGGCACATTATATGTTCGACGGATTCCCCCGGACCATCGAGCAGGCGCAATTGCTGGATGCGGTGCTCACCCGAGACGGCCGGGGCCGGGTGGCCCACGTGTTCCTGCTGGAAGTGCCGGAAGAGGTCGTGGTCGACCGCTTGGAAGGCCGCCGGGTATGCCGCGGATGCGGCGCCGTGTATCACGTGCGCAATATCCCCCCGGAAAAAGAGGGTGTCTGTGATGAATGCGGCGGGGAATTGTATCAGCGCAAGGATGATGACAAAAACACGGTGCTGAATCGACTCGACGTATTCCGGAAGCAGGCCGAAGAGCTGATTAATTATTATGATGGACAGGGCGTGTTGCGTCGCATCGACGCGTTGGACCGGGAAAAGACCGTCCAGGCCATCCTGGCGGTGCTGAACGATTCGACGGAAACCCATGATCAAGATTAAGACGCCCGAAGAAATTGCCCGTATGCGGGTCAGCGCCGGGATGGCGGCCAAGGTCAGGGATACCGTTGCCGGCGAGATCAAGCCGGGGGTGACGACGCGGGAATTGGACGACTTGGCCCGCGATCTGATAACGGACATGGGAGGGCGAAGCGCTTTTTACGGCTACCGGGGTTTCCCGGGACATATATGCGTGTCGGTCAACGAGGAAGTCGTCCATGGCATCGCAGGGGATCGCCGAATTCAGGTCGGCGATATTGTCAGCGCGGATTTTGGTGTATACTATGACGGTTTTGTAGGGGACACGGCGACCACCGTGATGGTAGGCGTGACGGACACGGACGTGATCCGGCTGGTGTCCATCACCGAGCAGGCGTTGGAGGCCGCCATTGACAAGGCCGTGGCAGGCGGGCGGTTGTCCGATATTTCACATGCCGTGGAGAAGGTGGTGACCGGGGCCGGGTTCTCGGTGGTGCGCGACTTTGTCGGGCATGGAATCGGGCGGGACATGCATGAAGAACCGCAGATTCCCAATTTCGGACCTCCGGGCAAAGGGCCGCGGTTGAAACCGGGCATGACCCTGGCGGTGGAACCCATGGTGAATATGGGCGGCGCGGAGGTGGAGGTGATGTCCGACGGATGGACGGTTTTGACCCGGGACCGCAAGCCATCGGCCCATTTTGAGCATACGATCGTGGTGCAGGAAGGATCGGCGGAAATCCTGTCGGTTGCAGAAAATGCTGAAAAAAGAGAACATTCGGCTGGACGCGGTGCTAAAGAGTGTGATAGATGATGCGACCTTCAAAGCCGAGCTTCCGAATGGCCACCGGATTGTGGTCTTTCCCAGAAGGCCGGAAAGGGAAAAGGCCCGAAAAACTTTGAAACCGGGGGACCGCGTTCGGGTGGAAATGTCACCCTGCGATATGTCGAAAGGGTGCATTGTGTGGGAGGCGTGAAGAATTATGAAAGTACGAACATCGGTTAGAAGAATGTGTGAGCGATGCCGCGTCATCCGGCGAAAAGGTGTCGTGCGCGTCATTTGCACGAACCCTCGCCACAAACAGCGACAGGGATAGGGGAGTCATATGCCGAGAGTATTGGGACTGGACATTCCGGGACATAAGCGGATCGAGTATGCCTTGCGGTACATTCATGGCATCGGTCCGGCCCGTGCGCGGACGCTGGTTAAGAAAGCCGAAATCGATCCGGAAAAGAAAGCGGACGATCTGGTGGATGAAGAAATGACCCGGCTGGCACAGGTATTGCAGTCGGAATACATTATCGAAGGCGATTTGCGCCGTGAGGTTTCGCAGAATATCCGGCGCCTGGTCAGTATCGGATCGTATCGTGGTTTGCGTCATCGCCGGGGTTTGCCGGTTCGCGGGCAACGCACGAGTACCAATGCACGGACACGCAAGGGCCCGCGCAAAACGGTAGGCGCGGTGCGCGGCAAGGAGGCTCGGGCGGCGGTCAAGCAGGGCTAGGGACAACATTTTGATGTAGAGGAAAAGGAAACATGGCGGAAGAGAACAAGGAAACGCAGGAAAAGCCGGAACAACCGCAAGAACCGAAAAGTGCGGAGAATACCGGTGCCGACGAGGCCGCGGTCAAGCCCGAGGCGTCGGAAGCGCCCAAGGCCCGGAAGAGCCGGCGCGCCAAAGGAGCAAAACATGTTCCGGTGGGAAAGGCCCATATCCGGGCGACGTTCAACAATACGCAGGTAACCATCACGGATGTCAAGGGGGCCGTAATTTCGTGGCGGTCCGCCGGGCGGTGCGGATTTAAGGGATCCCGGAAAAGTACGGCGTTTGCGGCAACGACGGTGGCGCAGGAAGCCGCTCGTGAAGCCTTGGGGCACGGCATGAATGAGGTGGAAGTGCGGGTTCAGGGTCCGGGCGCCGGACGCGAATCGGCCATTCGTGCCATTCAAGCCGCCGGGTTGACCATCACGGCTATTGTGGATGTCACGCCTATTCCCCACAACGGATGCCGGCCGCCGAAACGCCGCCGTGTATAATGAGCGAAATACTGAATACTGAACACTGAACACTGAACCCCAAACCGACTCATGGGTAGATATACCGGACCATCTTGTAAGCTGTGCCGAAGGGAAGGGATGAAGCTCTTCCTGAAGGGAGACCGTTGTTATATGGCCAAGTGCGCCATTGAAACCAACCGCCCGAAACCCGGGATGCACGGGCATCGACGCACCAAAATGTCTGATTATGCCGAGCAGTTGAGGGAAAAACAGCGTCTGCGGCGGATGTACGGGCTTCAGGAAGCGCAATTTCGCTCTCTGTTTGAGCGCGCATCGATGAAGAAAGGACTTACGGGGTTGATGCTTTTGCAGATGCTGGAGTTGCGGCTGGATAATATCGTGTATCGATTGGGTTTTGCCCCGTCGCGCAAAGCCGCGCGTCAGTATGTGAAGCATGGTCATGTGAACGTGAATCGCCGAAAGGCGTCCACCCCTTCCCGGGTCCTCAAAGCCGGGGATGTGGTGCAGGTGCGCGATTCCGAGGAAAGCAGGAATTACGCCAAACAATTTGTGGAGACGGCCGAAAGCCGGGGCATGGCGCCATGGCTTGCTTTTGACAAGGAGCAGCTCAAGGGCGAAATCCGGCATGAGCCGTCACGGGAGGAAATCCAGCCGTTGGTTGACGAACAGCTGATCGTCGAGTTGTATTCCAAGTAAACATGAACACCATACGAGCCGGTTAACGCCCGGTTCTGGGAGGGTCATCATATGCCTATTCGCATCGGTCGTTTCGAAATGCCCAAGCGGGTCGTCAAAGACGAATCCGTGGTGCAGGAAAATTACGGGAAATATTGTGCGGAACCGTTGGAGTCCGGATATGGCCGGACAATCGGGAATTCTTTGCGTCGGGTACTGCTGTCCTCGCTTGAGGGCGCGGCCATATCGGCCGTAAAAATTGAAGGAGCACCCCACGAATTCTGCACGCTTCCGGGCATTGTGGAAGATGTTACCGACATCATCCTCAACCTCAAGGGCGTCCTGTTGAAGATGTATTCCCGCGAATCCCGCAAATTGAGGATCAACCGGAAAGGTCCCGGGGAAGTAACGGCCGGGGACATTGAGACCGACGGGACCGTGGAGATCCTGAATCCGGATCATCACCTGGCCACGCTCGATAAGGACGGCAAGCTGGAGGCGGAACTGGAAGTCCGGATCGGCCGGGGCTATTGCCCGGCGGAAGGCAATAAGAAGGAAGACCAGGAAATCGGCCTGATTCCCATCGATTCGCTGTTTTCTCCCGTGCGGCGGGTGAAATTCAATACGGAAAATACACGGGTCGGTCGCCGAACCGACTACGATAAATTGATTATGGAGATCTGGACCGATGGCCGCGTCTCCCCGGATGAATCGCTTACGGTGTCCGCCGCTATTTTGCGTCATCACCTGGATGTGTTCGTCAACTACGATGAAGACCTGGTGGAATTCGAGGAAAGCGAAAAGCAGATCGACGAGGAACGCGAGGAATTGCAGCGAAAACTCGCCATGAGCGTCAATGAAATCGAATTGAGCGTTCGGGCGGCCAACTGCCTGAACAACGCCAATATTACGACGGTGGGCGAATTGGCTCAGAAGACCGAGTCGGAAATGCTGAAATACCGGAATTTCGGTAAGAAATCGCTGAATGAGATTAAAGCCAAGCTGCAGGACATGGGGTTGAATCTGGGTATGCAGTTCGATGACGATCAACTGCAGACGTCGCTCAAGTCCTGATCGAATAGGAATACATCATGCGTCACCGAAAGAATACCTTGAAACTGGGGCGGACGTCCGCGCATCTCGATGCCCTGATGGCGAGCCTGGTGTGCAACCTGATTCTCAGAAACAGGATCAAGACAACGCTTCCGAAAGCCAAGGCGGCGCGGCGACTCGCGGAGAAGATGGTTACGCTGGGGAAGAAAGGGACCCTTGCCGCCCGCCGACGGGCTCTCTCGAAGCTTCGCCAGAAGGAACCGGTTTCGATGCTGTTCGATTCCATCGCCCCCTCTTTCAGCGACCGGAACGGTGGATACACGCGCATCACCCGTATCGGCCGTCGCACCAGTGACAGTTCCGAGATGGCCTATCTCGAATGGGTGCACTTCACGCCCCAACCGCCACGCGACAGGAAGAAAAAGAAGGAAGAAGAGGCGGAAGCCCCCATGGGGACCCTGAAGAAGAAAAAGGGTTGAAACGCTCCCGGGTAAGAATCGCGGCAACCATGGGTTGGCCCGGCGGTTAACCGAAGCCCCCGTCTCATAGGCCCTATCCTTCAGGGGTATCCGTAATGCCGGGTGCGTCGAAGTTGCCGGCCTGCGGCACAGCCGTGAAACTCAAGAAGCGATGACGGGGAACATCTTCGGAACAGGCACGCTCACGTCCCGATATTTCGATTATCGTTTTCGTCCTTGGTCTCGTAACCGGTTTCCTGGCGCTGAAAATTCACCTCGTTCTTCTTCATGTAGATCGTGTACACGTCGTCCGAACTCATGCCGAGGGCCTGGGCCAGCGAAATGAGAAAGTGAAACAGGTCCACCACCTCGATCCGGGCGTTCTGTTTGTCGTACGTCTGGTATTTCGCCCACCACTTCCATGGCACACTGTCCACGAGTTCAGCCAGCTCCTGGGACATGGCGCGGCAGTAGTTCAGAATCCATTTCTGCTGGTCTTCCTCCGAAAGGTTGTCCAGGTTTACCCCGATGCGCTTGTTCAGTTTGTCCTGCGTTTCAAAAAGGGTTTTGAGTTTGTCGTGTTCCGTCATCGGCCATCCTTTCGCTCGTTCCCCGGCTTTCATCCTTGAACCCGGCTCCGCGGAGCATCGCCCTCCATTCTGCAACCCGTCGAAAAGATCGGGTGGGAGGGCGAAGCTCCTGCTGAGCCGTCTTTAGAATAGACGTTTGCTAAGAGGCGGTCAATTAAGGTATGAATGAATGCGCATTCAGCCTGTGGGCAATCGAATCAATGAAGAGCTGCGAAAGGGACGAAAAGAGATGGAAAAAGTGATTATCCTGGGTTCGGGTCCGGCCGGATCGACGGCGGCGCTTTATACGGCCCGCGCCAATTTGAATCCACTGGTGATTGAGGGGCTGGAGCCGGGCGGCCAGTTAACCACCACGACCGAGGTGGAAAATTATCCCGGTTTTGTGGAAGGCATCCAGGGCCCGGAACTGATGGAAGCCATGAAAAGGCAGGCGCAACGGTTCGGTGCGCGTTATGAACAGGGATACGTGGCCTCCGTGGAGTTGACGCCCGGGCGACACCAGCTTGTTCTGGACGACGGGAGAACCTGGGAGACGGTCACGCTCATTATTGCCACCGGGGCGCGGGCACAGTATCTGGGTCTTGAATCGGAACAGAAACTGATCGGACGGGGCGTAACATCCTGTGCCACATGCGATGCCGCATTTTACCGGAACATGCCGGTGGCGGTGGTGGGCGGCGGCGACAGCGCCATGGAAGAGGCGCTTTTCCTGACGCGATTCACATCCGATATTACGGTGATCCATCGACGGGACCAGTTGCGCGCTTCAAAGATCATGGCGGATCGCGTCCTGAAAAACGACAAGATCAAGGTCCTTTGGGATAGTGTGGTTGAGGAGGTACTGGACGTGGAGAAGGGCGAGGTGACCGGGTTGCGCGTAAAGAACGTAAAAACCGGTGAGATTACCGAGCGGGAAATTAAGGGTCTGTTTCTTGCCATCGGGCATAAGCCCAATACGGCCGCTTTCAAAGGGCGGGTGGATATGGATGAACGGGGGTATATCCGGGCGGACCATACCCGGACCAACATGGAAGGTGTCTTTGCCGCCGGAGACGTACAGGATGCGGTGTACCGGCAGGCCGTGACCGCCGCCGGTACGGGATGCATGGCGGCCCTGGAGGCCGAGCGCTATCTGGAAGCACGGGGGCAATGAGCCGGAATGTAACCAGTCGAATACCGGTCCGTAAAGAGTGGGCCACATACACGCGGCTTATTCAGTATGCCCGGCCGTACAAGAGCCGCCTGATCATCGGGGTTGCGTTCAGCATTTTGTTCGCGGGGTCGACCGCGGGTATTCTGCCGGCCGTCCGGAATGTACTGGGAGAGCTTTTTGATCCGGAAGTCATGGGGTGGGCGGCCATTATCGGTGTTGCCATCGTATTGCCCCTCCTCGGATTGTTGCGCGGGGTCGGCTTCTATTTGAGCATGTATTTTATCAAGTGGGTGGGTCATCGCATCGTGCATGATCTGCGTATTGCCGCATTCGACCGCTTGCAGGAGTTATCGGTCTATTACTTCAGCCGGCAGAAGGCCGGGGAATTGATATCACGCACGGCCAATGACACCATGATGGTCGAGCGGGCCGTTTCAACGGTACTGGTTGACCTGGTGCGTCAGCCGTTTGTGCTCCTTTTCCTGCTGGCGGTGGTAATATGGCTGGATCCGGTACTGGCCTTTCTGAGCCTGGTGGTATTTCCCATTTGTATTGTGCCGGTGATCCTGTTCGGAAAACGTGTGCGTCGCAATGCGCGCCAGGCGCAGGCGAAACTGGCGGATATCGTGTCGATCCTGCAGGAGAGTATCGGGGGGGTGCGGGTGATCAAATCCTTCGGCATGGAGCCGTATGAGCGGGCGCGTTTTGCCGAGCGGTGCCGGGAGGTTTTTAACCGGATGATGAAAGTGGCCCGGGCCCGGTCGGCCATCGAACCGATCATCGTGGAGATATCGATTATCGGTATTTCGCTGATCCTGATTTACGCGCATGTGACCGGTATGGCCATGGAAACGTTCATCACGTTTGGTATCGCCCTGGTTGCGCTATATGAACCGGTGAAGAAGATGAGCGCCGTGCACCTCACCATACAGCAAAGCTCGGCGGCGGCGGACCGCATATTTGAGATCCTGGATGAGCATGTGACCGTCCAGAATCGCCCGGATGCGGTTACACTCGAGCCCCCCGTGAGAAGCATTGAGTTGGACGGCGTGGAATTCGGCTACGATGGCGAACTGGTGCTGAAAAATATATCGCTTTCCGTGCGGGCGGGCGAGTGCGTGGCGCTGGTGGGCAGTTCGGGTTCCGGAAAGACCACACTGGTCAGTCTGCTCCCGCGTTTTTTCGATCCCGTACGGGGATGCGTGCGGATCAATGGGCGAGACATCCGTGAATACACGCTGGAATCGTTACGTCGGCAGATCGGTCTGGTCACCCAGGACACCTTTCTGTTTAACGACACCATCGCGAATAATATTGCCTACGGCCGGAAAGATGCGGATCCGGCGGACATCGAGGCGGCGGCTAAACGCGCGCATGCGCATTCGTTTATCGAGTCGTTGCCGGACAGATACGAGACGATTGTGGGGGATCGCGGGGTCCGTCTGTCGGGCGGGCAGTGTCAGCGTCTGTCCATCGCGCGGGCCATTCTCCGCAATCCACCCATTCTGGTCCTGGACGAAGCCACCAGCGCGCTGGATACGGAATCCGAGCGGCAGGTGCAGGCCGCGCTGGACGAGATCATGACGAACCGGACCGTCTTCGCCATTGCGCATCGACTATCTACGATTGCCCATGCCGACCGCATTGTGGTGTTGGACAATGGGGGCATTGTGGAAGAAGGCACGCACGAGGAACTGCTCGCCAAGAGCGGCGTGTACCGGTACCTCTACGATTTGCAGTTTGAGGTGTAAGGAAGGTTTCAGTCCTCAGGAAGGATAGGGCGGGGTTTCCGATGATCCCGATCCGGAACCGGGCGCCGGAAGCCTTTTCTACACGCGTCCCCGGTACCGTTTCAACACGGACTCCACGTAATCCCGGGTTCCGGGATACGTGATGTTTTCGATGAACCGGCTGGATTCGCCCTCGTCCCCTTTGGCCCAACGCAGGGCGTTGGAACGGCCCGCGTTGTATTGCGCCAGCGCGTACGGCAGCGGATCTGAACGATCGGACCACATCCGGATGGCGCGGGCCAGGTACCAGGTGCCCGCTCGAATGTTGATTTCCGGATCGTACAGGGCGTCCGTGTGGAATTCCTCGAATCCGCTTTCCTTGGCCCAGGTCAGGCCGACCAGTTCGGTGACCTGCATCAAGCCGATTTCGCCCGATGCGCCGGTGACCTCCGCGTTGAACCGGCTTTCCTGCCAGATGACAGCCGAGACCAGGCGTGGATCAACGTGGTGTTCTCGGCTGATTTGCGCAATAAGATCATCGTAACGATGGATACGGTGGAGATAAACCGAAACCATCAATCCGGCCAGTAGAACGGCGGCACAGAGCAGCCAGAAAAGGGCTTTGAGAACGGTTCGCTTCGTGTACATGATCGCAAGAGATGGTACTCGGGCGCCATCGACCGGTAAAGGTTTTTGTCCGGGACATTCCCTGACCGCATTGCGATCATCCGGTCCGGTGTGATAGGATGATCCCGTTCGGTCCGCTACCATGCAGAACAGGAGGGAGAATATGAAAACGCTTAGAAAAGAACTATGGTTCAACCTGCCGACCCGTCGGGGTTTGGTGAATATAACGGGGGACGTGGAAGCGGCGGTCCGCGAAAGCAAGGTTAAGGAGGGGCTGGTCCTGGTCAACGCCATGCACATCACGGCCAGTGTGTTCATCAACGACGATGAAGGCGGATTGCATGCGGATTTTGAGAAATGGTTGGAGAAACTCGCGCCGGAAAAACCGTATTCCCAGTATGCGCACAACGGGTATGAGGATAATGCCGACGCCCATTTGAAACGCACGATCATGGGCCGCGAGGTGGTGGTGGCCATTACGGACGGCAAACTCGATTTCGGGCCCTGGGAACAAATCTTCTATTACGAATTGGACGGGAAACGACGGAAACGGGCGTTGATCAAGGTGATGGGGGAGTAGGATGAAACCCCATGAAAAGGCAGGGCTTATCCGGGAAAGCGGCGCCCGTCAAGGTTTTTGGGCTTTGGAAACCGTGTTCACACCGGGATTCGGGATAACCCGGTCAATCGGAATAACGTGAACCGATGTCCCGTATTGCCAAAGTCGTGGTGGACCTCGCGCTGGATCGGGAGTTTGACTACCGCGTTCCGCCGCGTTTGGAGGATCAACTGGCCATCGGGTCCCGGGTGGTGGCGCCGTTCGGGAAACGGAAGGTATACGGGTATATTGTCGGTTTCGCGGATGCGTCTTCACACTCGAATCTCAAGGAGATACTGGACCGTGTCGGGCGCGCTCCCTTATTGACGGAAAAGGTGCTCGAGCTGGCCCGCTGGATTGCCGACTACTACGTCACACCGTTCGAAGCCGTGGTGCGCACCATCCTGCCGAGCGCCGTTCGCCAAAAACGGTCAGGCTTCAAGGAACGGTTGCGGGTCCACCCCCGGGAGGGTCCATCGGATCCGGATACCATCCAGGCGCTCGAGCGGCGGGCGCCCCGGCAGGCCGCCGTGTTGGCCCACTTGTTGACCCACGGGCCGGCGTATATGAAAGATCTGGTCGAGCGCCTGAAGACCACTCCCGCAACCGTTCGTGAACTGGAGAAGAAGGGATGGGTGAGCATTGAATCGGCCGTGATACGGCGCGATCCGTTCATGAATCGGGAGGTGTTGCCCACCGAGCCGCATACCTTGATGCCGCAACAGGAGGAAGCCCTGAAGAAGATCCGGTGTTCCATTGACCGCCCGGATCCTTCCGCGGTCCTGTTACACGGGGTGACCGGAAGCGGCAAGACGGAAGTGTACATGCAGGCCTTGCAATACGCAATGGACCGCGGGCGCGGCGGGATCATCCTGGTTCCGGAAATTGCGTTGACGCCTCAGACGGTTGAACGATTCCGCTCCCGTTTCGGAGATCAGATTGCGGTTCTACACAGCCATCTGTCGACGGGCGAACGGCACGATGAATGGTATCGGGTTCGGGACGGCGAGGCCCGAATCGCGATCGGTGCGCGATCGGCCCTCTTCGCACCGGTCCGCAACCTCGGTTTGATCGTGGTCGATGAAGAACATGAAAACACATACAAGCAGGAAGAGGCGCCCCGTTATCATGCGCGGGATGTAGCGGTGGTGCGGGGGCGGTTGGAGGGGTGTTCCGTGATCCTGGGCTCGGCGACGCCTTCGATTGAATCGTATCACAATGCCTTGAATGGGAAGTATGATTTGGTGCGCCTGCCGCACCGGGTGGATCACCGGAAGATGCCGGTCCTGCGGGTGGTGGATATGCGCGAGGAAGTTGAGCGCGAAGGACGGGTCAACGTGTTGTCCCGTGACCTCAAGCAGGCCATTGAATCCCGCCTGGAACGGGCCGAACAGACCATCCTGTTCCTCAATCGACGCGGGTTTGCCACGTCGCTGATCTGCCCGAAATGCGGATACGTAGCCGAATGCGGGCAGTGCAGTGTCGCTATGACGTATCACAAAAGGACGGACGAGCTGCGTTGTCATATCTGTGACGCGCGTCGCCGCGTGCCGCGGCGGTGTCCCAACCCGGAATGCCAGGACCCGGCCTTCCGTTTTTCAGGAATTGGGACGCAACGCGTGGAAGAGGTGGTGGCGCGGCTGTTCCCCGGGGCGCGGGTTCAGCGGATGGACTCCGACACCACGGTCCGCAAGGAATCCTATGACGAGATTCTCGGGCAATTCCGGGCCGGGAAGATAGATGTGCTGGTAGGGACCCAGATGATTGCAAAAGGATTGCACTATCCGAATGTGACACTGGTGGGGGTAATCAATGCGGATACCATTCTGCATATGGCGGATTTCCGGGCTGGAGAGCGTACCTTCCAATTGCTGACCCAGGTGGCGGGCCGCGCCGGTCGCGGGGACGTGATGGGCGAAGTGATTGTACAGACGTTTACACCGTATCATCCCGCCGTGCAGGCGGCGCGCCGGATGGATTACGAGGGTTTCTGCGACCAGGAAATCGAATTCCGGCGTGAATTGTCCTATCCCCCGTATACTCATTTAATCTGTATAACCCTTCGGGGCCCGTCGGAAAACCATTTGGTCTATGCCGGATCCCTGTTCGCCAGGAAGCTCAAACCGAAACTGCCGGAACAGGCCATCATGGCGGGGCCGGCCCCGGCGCCGCTGGCCCGGATAAAGGGGTTGTACCGTTATCAGGTCATGATCCGCTCGCCCGCCATCCGACCGGTATCGACCGCCATCCGGGAACTGCTCAAGGACTTCAAATGGCCCGATAAAGTCCAGTATGCGATGGACGTGGACGCATGGTCGATTCTGTAAGGGTCATTCGTTATTGAGCAGAACCCATGGCCAATACCTAATAACCCATAATCAAAACTTCCACTCCATCTAGTGCTTTCCAAAGTGCTGCGATAAATTATAATGGCACGCAATCGAGGAACCGTATGACGGCAACCCATAAGAAATTTTATATTACCACGCCGATTTACTATGTGAACGATCGGCCGCACATCGGTCATTCCTATACCACCATCCTGGCGGATGTGCTGGCGCGGTATCATCGGTTACTGGGCGAGCCCACCTTCTTCCTGACGGGTACCGACGAACACGGTCAAAAGGTCGCCCAGGCGGCGGAAAAAGCCGGGATTACGCCGCAGGAACAGGCCGACCGGACGGTGGTTCGCTTTCAGGAGCTCTGGGAGAAGCTCGATATCACGAACGATGATTTCATCCGCACCACCGAGGAACGGCATGTGCGCGTGGTGCAGGAGAT
>SLKG01000142.1 GCA_007134735.1 Kiritimatiellia bacterium | reverse complement strand
CGTGTCAGCGCCCCGGAACCGCAACCCAGTTCCAATATACGCCGTACGCGCTTCCCGCAGGGCCGTTTCCGCACCCCCTCCAACAGGCGCCGGCCCATGCGCTGCTGGACCGGACTCACCCGGTCGTATCGCCCGGCATTGCCGGAAAAATACCGGGCCATCCGGTCCTTGCCCGCGCATACCGCCCGGCCGGGCTTGCCGGCGTCAAGGGCGTTACCCTGTGGGGTTGATCCTGTTATCATGGCGACTTTCTCAAGGGCTCCGAATTGTTAGAAATATCCGTCCTTCTTCTTTTCTTCCATACTCGCGGCGCCGTCATAATCAATCACCCGGCCCTGGCGTTCGGAATACCGGGCCAGGATCATTTCCTCGACGATTTTTTCAATCGTGTCCGCATCGGACTCGATGGCGCCGGTCAGGGGATAACAACCAAGCGTGCGGAAACGCACGCGCTTCATCACCGGCTGTTCGCCGGGTTCCAAGGGCAGCCGGTCGTCGTCCACGAGAATCCACGTGCCGCTGCGCTCCACGACCGGCCGCTCTTTGGCAAAGTATAACGGCACTACCGGAATATCCTCCCGCATGATGTAGAGCCAGATATCCAGCTCGGTCCAGTTGGAAAGCGGAAATACGCGGATGGATTCGCCCTGGTTGATGCGGCTATTGTACAGACTCCATAATTCAGGGCGCTGATTCTTGGGATCCCATTGATGGAACTTGTTCCGGAAACTGAAGACGCGTTCCTTGGCGCGCGACTTCTCCTCGTCGCGCCGCGCGCCCCCGAACGCCGCGTCGAACCCGTGATGATCCAGGGCCTGCTTCAACGCCTCCGTCTTCATGATGTGCGTGTGCTTCTCGGAACCGTGATCAATCGGATTGATGTTCTGCCGTTCCCCCTCCGGATTGATCCACACATGCAGTTTGAACCCCGCCTCACGGGCCATCCGTTCGCGGAATTCGATCATCTCCCGGAATTTCCAACGTGTATCCACATGCAGCAACGGAAACGGGATCGGACCGGGATGAAACGCCTTCTGGGCCAACCGCAGCATGACGGACGAATCCTTTCCGATGGAATACAGCATCACCGGACGCTCAAACTCGGCGGCCACCTCGCGAATGATGTGCATGCTCTCGGCCTCAAGTTGTTCCAAATGTGTGGATTGATAATGTCTCATCGCGTTGCGTGTCTCTCCTTCGGCCCCGTAATCGTAATTCGTAATCGTCGCCCGTAATCGTAATCCGTAACGTGCGACGATTAAGGTGGACGATTCCCTCCCTCCCCCCGCTCGAAACCGATGCATGCTCGCTGCCGCAGTTCGGCCACGAGGCGATCAACGGATTCGGGCAGCGAACAGGTGTCGGTGTTGAGTTCGATTTCCGGAGCCAGGGGCGCTTCATAGGGATCGCTGATTCCGGTAAATTGCGGGATCTCTCCCGAACGCGCCTTCTTGTACAGGTTTTTCGGGTCGCGACGCTCGCATACCTCCAGCGGCGTACTCACGTACACCTCCACAAACCGCTCGGCGCCGATGATGGCGCGGGCGTGGTCACGGTCCTCACGGTAGGGCGATATGAATGCCGTGACCACGATCAATCCCGCCTCGTTAAAGAGCCGGGCCACCTCCGCAATACGCCGGATGTTTTCCCGGCGGTCCTCGGCCGAGAATCCCAGGTCCTTGTTGAGACCGTGCCGGATGTTGTCCCCGTCCAAAATGTGGCCAATATGTCCCATGGCCATCAGCGTGCGCTCCAGTTCCTTGGCGATGGTGGATTTGCCCGAACCGCTCAAGCCGGTGAGCCACACCGTGGCCCCGCGCTGTCCCAACAGCCGTTCGCGTTCCCGGGAGGACACCAACGAGGTCTCGCGTATCACGTTACGAGTCTCCGGCGCCCTGTCCGCGGGATCCTTTTCAATGGGCCGGTCCAAAATCATTCCCGCGGCCACCGTCGCATGGGTCAACCGGTCAATCAGGATAAAGTTCCCGGTTTGTCGGTTCCGGGTATAGTCGTCGTACGAAATGGGCCGGTGAAGATTCATTCGCACCCGTCCGATTTCGTTCATGTGCAGTTCGGCCGCGTCGGCCTTGCGCATGGTGTTCACATCAATCCGGTATCGCAATTCGGATAGCGTCCCCGGCACCAGGTTCGTCGTGTGCTTTACCAGGTAAGGCCGCCCCGTTCGGCCCGGCTCCGCATCCATCCATACCAACATGGCCTCGCAGGCATGACCCGTCTTCGGCAGGTTATTCGGATGCACGAGCATACTGCCCCGGCTCACGTCCAGCTCGTCCTCGAGCGTCACCATCACGGATTGCGGCGGCCAGGCCTCCGACCGTTCGTCCGGACCGGTCATAACCGTCCGAATCCGGGATCTCCGGCGAGACGGAAGGCATACGATTTCGTCTCCCACACGCAGGACGCCGGACGCCACCGTGCCCGCATACCCGCGGAACCGGTGATCCGGCCGCACGACGTACTGGACCGGGAAACGCAAATCAACCAGGTTCCGGTCGGTGGCGATATTCACATGCTCAAGATGGTGCAGAATGGTCGGCCCCTGGTACCACGGCATGCGGGCGCCGGGTTCCGCCACATTGTCTCCATGCAGGGCCGATACGGGAATAAAATGAATGTCGGCGAAATCCATGCGGGCGATCGCGTCGTTGTACTCCTGACGGATCCGGTCGAACACCTCCTCGGACCAGTCCACGAGGTCCATTTTATTGACCGCCACGATCACGTGTTTGATCCCCAGGAGCGAGGCGATGAAACTGTGCCGGCGCGTCTGGGCAATGACGCCGTGCCGGGCATCCACCAACACCACCGCGAGACTGCAGTTCGAGGCGCCGGTCACCATGTTGCGCGTGTATTGCTCGTGGCCCGGCGTGTCGGCAATGATAAACTTGCGTTTGTCGGTGGAGAAATAGCGGTACGCCACGTCAATGGTAATGCCCTGTTCCCGTTCCGCCTTGAGGCCGTCCATCAACAAGGCCGGATCGAAATGGTCGCCCGTCGTGCCGTACGTCAGCGAATCCTTCCGGACGGCGGCCAATTGGTCCTCATAGATCAACTGCGTGTCGTAAAGCAACCGGCCAATCAGGGTGGATTTCCCGTCATCCACGCTCCCGCACGTCAGGAACCGGAGCAGATCCTTCTGTTCGTGCCGGGCCAGATATTCGGTGATGTTCATGGTGCATGAGATTGCTTGATTCGGCGGGATGTTTCAATGGGTTTCCGCGCCGCCCGTAATCCGAAAACAAGGAATCCGGGCTTGCCGGAAGATCGGTGTACGAGATCGGTGCGCCACAAGGACAAGAGGCGGACAGGGCCGGCCGTAACGCGCCATATTCTTCTGGCACCCCCGAGGCTGTTCGGCTAGTGTCTCCACTCAAAATCCCGGTTGATCGGAAACGCCAATAGCATGAGTGCGGAGTATATCTATCTGTTGCCCATCGGCATCGCCTTCTTTCTGGCGTTCAACATGGGCGGAAGCGGAACGGCGCCCTCGTTTTCCGCCCTGTACGGCGCGAACTTGATCCGGAAGGAATACATCGCGGGGCTCTTCGGCATTTTCGTAATGCTGGGCGCCCTGATCGCGGGCGGGAAGGTCGTTGAAACCATAGGCGGCGCCGTGCTTCCGGCGCAGGAAATGAGCCTGGTCCTGGTTTCAATCATTCTCCTGTCCTCCGCCCTGTCCATCTTCTTCGCCAACCTCGTCAAAGTGCCTCAATCCACCAGCCAGTCCACCGTATTCGCCCTGGCCGGATGCGCCCTGTACATCGACGCACTGCAGACGGATAAGTTGTTCCTGGAAATCATCCCCACCTGGTTCGTGCTGCCGGTGTTGTGTTTTGTTCTGACCCTTCTTTGCGGCCTGATCCTGCGCCGGCTGAAATCCGCCACGCGCATGCCGGATTTTAAAAGTCTGAGAAATCATCCCATATGGACCTTCATTACGCTGGGCTGTTCGTGCTATGTCGCCTTCTCCATCGGCTCCAACAACGTGGCCAACGCGGCGGGTCCCCTCGCCTCCATGATGGTCAACGATCTCAATCTCGGGGCGGCCGGGAACGGGGTCTTCGTACCGCTCCTATGCGTCCTGCTCGTGGCGCCCTGGTTCGGTATCGGCAGTTCGGTGCTGGGCGGAAGGGTTCTGCAGACCACCGGGAAGGATATCGTCAACATCGGCCCCATGGGAGCGGCCCTGATCGCCTTCATCACCGCCACCCTGCTGCTCCTGGCGTCCACGATCCGGGGCATTCCGGCCTCGCTGGTCCAGATGAACACCTTTGCGATCATCGCGCTCGGTCTCTTGAAAAGGGAGGGCGGTCATCGCGTTTCCGGCAGGATCATCGCCCGGCTGGTGATCACCTGGTTGGTGGCTCCCGTGGTCGCCTTTGTCATCGCCCTGGCCCTCATGGCCGCGGCCGAATGGTCGGGACTCCTATAACGCCGGTTGATGAAATCGAAGCCGGTAACTTAGCCGATGCCCGGATTCCGGCGGCACGGTGAGCGAAAACAGAAGCCGGTTTGGCTCGCGCTCGTGGACCGGCGCCCGGACCACGTCCCACGCCAGTGAAAGATGGGGTCGTTCCCGGATCTCCACGGCAATTTCGCCGGGCCGGTTGTTCCGCAATTGGATCTCAAACACTTCCTCGTAATATCCGTCCATAGGCTCTGTTCGCTCGACCGTGCGGCGACGGCCCAACACGTCTTCCTCCAAACCGAAATCAATCCGGATATCCCCGTCGACCGGCGTGTGCGGCAAGCGCGCTTCCTGCAACATGTGGCGCCGGCGGCCCCCATGGTATACGGTCACCACGCCCGGCGGCATGGACACCCCCAATCCCTGTTCGGAGACATTTCGGAATACCAGTAACTTGCGCAACGGATTCATCGTACCGCGCAACGTCAAAGGCGTCTCGTCCGCATCCAGCACATACCGTCGCCGGGCGGGAATACGGGACGCCGTTATAAAGTGAATCTCAGTTTCCGCGCGCGCCTCCACCGTGACCCGGCGGGGCAGTTGATAGACGAATTCCGGTCGCGCTTCCGGTTCGGGCGGCTCCCATAAAGCGGCCAACGGACCGTCCTCCAGCATGAGAAAACCCCTGTAGGACCGTTCATCCGCCTCTGATCGCTCCGCCCCGACCAATCGGATCAGGGCCGAATCGTAGGACCGGGATGTGGTATTCCGAATGCGAATGGTACCGAATACATCCACGGCCACGGTTTCGTCCGCGCCCTCCGGATCGCCGCGAATCAGAACCTGGTACTCCGGCTCCCAGGAAACGCCCTCGATCCGGTATATCAGTTCCACCGAGCGCATCCCCAGCAACAGGGTATGGACGCGACACCAAACCATCCCGGCTCGATCATCGCGCGGAAATGTTTCCTCCCGGACGGCCCGTCCGGGAGGACGCCAGGTCACTCCGTCCTCATCCACTCGCTCCAGCCAATCCGGTTCCCCGACCGGCCCTTCCGAATCCCACGCGCCCACACGCGCCCATTCCCGCAATTCAATCACACCACGCCGGGTCCGGATGACCAGCGAGGATAAATCCGCCTCTTCCGGAATATGGTCGAAATACAAATCCTGTTCCCCGACACGAAGCGGAACGCGACGCACTTCCCGCACCACGGCCCATCCCTCGCCGATCACCAGGCGGGTATCCAGGATTTCGGCAAAGACCGGAAAAGCCCCGAACCCGAGCGTAAACGCGGCAAGAACGCCAGAAATGTTTAGCCGTCTGTACACAACAACTCTTTCTGTCTTCATAACGCCGGGCCTGCGCGCCGGGCTCCAGCAGGGTGCTGCGCGTTGCCCGGACATACTCCCTGCCGGAGCAGGGAGCCACAAGGATTCTCGGGATAACCGGCATTCCCTCTTCGTAGCGCCCTGCTCCAGCAGGGCGCTTTTTCCCGGGAACGCCGAGCCCCCGCTCGGCCCGCTTCTTCGCGGCCCCTCGGCTCACCAACTGTACCGCACTGTGTAGTGAATCGAACGCCGGCCGCCCGGCCGCAATGTCGGGCGGAATTCAATGGTCTGCGGACCCGTTATTTCGTATTCGGTATCCGCGCGCACGATTTCGAATTCATGCCACCGGTACAAATGCTCCACTACGCGAATTTCCACCGTTTCATCCGAATTATTCTCCAACCGGATATGAAAAGACTCTTCGTACTCATGAAGCGGGGTTACTTCTATATAGCCCGTCCGCTCACGCTCGCCACGCAGTCCGCGCGCCGGACCAAGAAGAACATGACCCTCCTCGCCCGATTCCGTGGGCAACAGAAAATCCTCCCCGATAAATTCCACCGAATCATCATCGCGCTGTTGATACAACCGCAACATGCCGCCGGGCAGATTGATGCCGAGTCCGCCGTGTTCGGTGTTTTCAAATTTGAGGTGCGTCTCGACGGTCGTATGATATTCGGTTCCGTAGTTCCAATCGTTGCGCCGATAACGCTGAAACCGGTCGAATTTCACCCCGTCGTACACGTAGAAGCGGCTGACCGGTAATTCCGGAGCCAACGCATACTGCACCAACCGGGTTGCGCCATGCTCCAGCGTCTGCGGGCGCGCCAAGCGGTAGGTATGTACGGGAGCCAGGCTGGTTACGGTTTTTTCGAAGGCCGGTTCGTGCTCGCCATACGCGTACCGCAGCGGGGTCCTCTCCACGCGGTCGCGCGGCGCCGTCACGGCGGATCGCCGCGGATGCTCCGCCGCGCCGCGCTCCGTGGAAATCAATTGGATCAACGCCTCTTCAAAATCCCCGCCTGACCGGTTTTCAATCACGACGCGCCCCGCAAAATGCGCGCGGTCCCCTTCAGGAGTGACAATGGCCTCGTAGGCGGCCTGCCAGGAGAACCCATCGGAGCGATACGAAAGGCGCAGGCTCTGCGGCCCTTCCCGTTCGGTTTCAGCGCGCCAGATCAGGGTCGGCTCCAGGTACGCCATACGGGAAGCGCCTGGAAACAGAACCTTCACGATACTGTCCGGCCGGATAAACATCCGGGCTCCGCCATCGGGCGCCGCCAGCACCAGGGGGCGGCCGCGGCCCGGTTCCCCGTCCCAGTCCGGCGCCGCCAGCAACCGGCCCGTTTGGATTCCATCCCGTGTATGCACCTCCACTTCCTGTCCCAGGTAACGCGCAAACAATTGTTCGGCCGAAGCCAGGTCATAGACAAATTTCTGGTCCAACACGTCAACAAGATCCCCGCCGGTCAAGGGAACAACCGAAACCGTGGACGGATCCAGTCTCCGGGGCAACCGGCCGAATCGCACCGCGTTTTCCCCCGGGGCCAGGGTCAAACGTCTCAATTCGGTTACCAGGCCGAAACCGGCATCGTAGATGGATATTCCAGCGCCTTGCGGGCCGGACGCCTCTACTTCAACCACCTCGGCCCGCGCCGATTCCAGGCCTATAAAACCCGCCACCGTGGGTATCAGAACCCATGCCAGATATCGTTTCATTCGATCTCCTCCACCATTCAGCTGTTCCGCCAATATGCGCCACACCCATTCATGCTCAACGGCCTTCTTTGCAACGGGTTGTCGATTCATCTTCATGTCGTGATCATCCCCCCCGCCCCGGGACCGACCGCATTCCAGGATGCCCTACTATATCCCCGAAGCATCCGCCTGTCACGCGCACGGTGAGCACCCGGCGGAAATCGTTTTGTCACCCCCCCCACCATGATTCCGGGCCCCCGTGTTGCGGCAGGAAACAATCACTCTTGAAATAATCCCCATTTTATAGAGGATAACAACCCGGCAATATGAAAGAGAAATATCCATTCCAGGAAATCGAACCGAAATGGCAGGCGTTCTGGCACGAACGGAAGCATTTCCACGTAAACACCGCGTCGCCGGAAAACAAGTATTACTGCCTGATGATGTTCCCCTATCCGTCCGGAACCCTGCACGTGGGACACGGCCGAAACTACATCATCGGCGACGCCGTCGCCCGCTACAAGATGATGCGCGGCAAACGCGTGCTCACCCCCATGGGCTGGGACGCGTTCGGCCTCCCCGCCGAAAATGCCGCGATCAAAACCGGGACGCATCCGCGCACCCATACGCTCGAAAACATTGCCCGCATGAAAGACCAGCTCTCCGCCTGGGGCTGTGGCTACGACTGGGATCGCGAAGTCACCTCCTGCCTTCCGGATTATTACACATGGACCCAATGGCTGTTCCTGAAATTTCACGAGCACGACCTGGCCTACAAGGGCCGCGCGCCCGTCAACTGGTGTCCCTCCTGCGCTACCGTACTGGCCAACGAGCAAGTGGTCGACGGCCGGTGCGAACGATGCGAGACCGAGGTGGATCGAAAGGAACTCGAACAGTGGTTCTTCCGCATCACCCGGTATGCGGAACGGCTTTTGAACGACCTGGATACGCTCGATGGATGGCCGGAACGCGTCAAGGCCATGCAACGAAACTGGATCGGGCGCAGCGAGGGCACGCGCGTGGAATTCACGCTCGCGCCCCGGGACGACGAAAAGACCGACGAGTCATCGGTTATTCCCTGCTTCACCACCCGCGTGGACACGATTTACGGTTGCACCTACATGGTGCTCGCCCCCGAATTCCCGGGTTTGGAGACCCTGGTTAAGGGGTTGCCGGAAGAACAGGCCGTTTTGGATTTTGTGCGGAACGCCCGGCGCATGAACACGGCGGAACGGACGGCGGAAGGCGATAAGAACGGCGTGTTTACGGGCCGGTATGTCATCAACCCGTACAACAACGAACGCATACCGCTCTGGGTGGGCGATTATGTGGTGCTGGAATACGGCACCGGCGCCGTGATGGCGGTGCCCGCGCACGATCATCGTGATTTCGCCTTTGCGAAGAAATACGATCTGCCGATCCGCCTCTCCATCCAGAATCCGGAACAGTCCCTGCGCGTGGAGAACATGGACGAGGCATACGACGGCGACGGCATCGTGGTCGATTCGCCGCCCTTTTCCGGCATGCCCAACCGGGAAGCGATCGCAAAAATGACCGGGTATGCCGCGGAAAAGGGGTTCGGCGGAGCGGTCACACAGTATCGCCTGCGCGACTGGCTCATCAGCCGGCAACGGTACTGGGGCGCGCCGATTCCCATGATCCATTGTCCGGCGTGCGGCACGGTTCCGGTGCCGGAAAAGGATTTGCCCGTTCTCCTTCCCGAAGACGCGGAATTCCGCCCCAAAGGCGAATCACCCCTGGCCAGCAGTGAATCGTTCATGAATGTCGACTGCCCGAAATGCCGACAACCCGCTCGCCGGGAAAGCGACACGATGGATACCTTTGTGGATTCCAGTTGGTATTTTCTGCGCTATCTTTCAGCGCGCGACGATACCCGGGCCATTGATACGGAAACATGCGATCGGTGGATGCCGGTCGATCAATACATCGGCGGCATCGAACACGCCATCCTGCACCTGCTGTACGCCCGCTTTTTCACAAAAGCCCTGTACGATATGGGGTGGGTCCATTTCGAGGAACCGTTTGCCCGTCTGTTCACGCAGGGTATGATCACGAAACGCAGCGAGAAGGACGGCCTGCTGTATAAAATGTCGAAATCCAAGGGTAACGTCGTGGATCCGGCCGAACTCATCCGGGAATACGGCGCGGATACCGTCCGCCTGTACACGCTCTTTATCGGCCCCCCGGAACGGGAAGCGGAATGGAGCGACCAGGGCGTGGAAGGGTCCTTCCGATTCCTCCGCCGGATATGGAAGCGGGTCTACGATCACCGCGACCTGCTGGAAAGCGCGCGGGATATCCGGCCGGAACTCGACCGCATGAATCAACCGGAACGGGACCTGTACCGGAAAACACACGAATCGATTCGCCGTATCACACGCGACCTCGAAGGCGCATTCCATTTCAATACCGCCATCGCCCAGATCATGGAATTGATGAATGCCGTGGACGAATCCGGCATTACGGCGGACAGCCCGGAACAGGCCCGGGCCGTTTTCCGGGAAGCCATGGAAACCGTGATCCTGCTGATCTCCCCCTTTGCACCGCACATTGCGGAAGAATTATGGACGGAACTCGGGCACGAGCCCGGCATTCTAAGAGCGTCCTGGCCGGAGTTCAACGAGGCCGCCCTCTACCGCGACGAGGTGGAAATCGTCATCCAGGTGAACGGCAAAGTACGCGGGCGGGTCTCGGTCAGCGCGGAAGCCGACAAGGAAAGCCTTGAACGCGAGGCCCTGGAGCATGAGCAGGTCCAAAAATGGATCGAGGGCCGGACGGTGCGTAAAGTCGTCGTGGTGCCCGGCCGATTGGTGAATATCGCGGTATCGTGACATCATGTGGCGTTCTCAACCTCAATCGCGTGCGTGCACCCGTGCCCGGATCGAGAACGAGGACGATTAGGACAAGGTATTCATGCCCAGACCCTCAAAACCCAGGCGCCCCGAACCTTCCATCTTTGCGTTGTGGTTCCATCTCACCGAAAAAGAGCGATGGTATGTCGCCGGCATCCTGCTCATTGCGTTGATCGGACTTTCCGCGCGGTATGTCCATCTCAAGAGCCTAGAACCGGAAAAGGTCGGGGCGGAGGAAACGCCGGCGGAAATGAATGCCCGGGAAGTATGGTGACCACCCGGTTCTCCCGGATGTCCGGCCCCGCTTTCTTTTCACGGCTCCGTCCGAATCATCGCGGAATAGGAGAACGCCCCGGCGAAAGAAACCGTCCGGAGGATCACGCGTCCGGAGTCCCGAACCGAAAACACGGGATTTCCCGCACTTGATTTTGTGTCGTTTTAATGAAACGTTACTTATGCCATGAAGAAGATCGGATTTAGAGAGGCATTAAGCCAGATTGTGCGGGAAGATCCGCGCTACGATGAGCGCGCCTACCTGTTCCTCCGGGAAGCGCTGGATCATACCATACATATGCTGTCCAAACCGCCGGATGGGCCGGGTCGTCATGTCACCGGGTCCGAACTTCTCCAGGGAATCCGGGACTACGCGCTGAAGGAGTACGGTCCCATGGCGTATACCGTGCTGAAACATTGGGGGGTTTCCAGCTCCGAGGATTTCGGCCATATCGTGTTCAACCTCGTGGAAAAAGGCGTACTCGGAAAGACGGAGGAAGATCGCAAGGAGGATTTTTCCGATGGATACGATTTCGACGATGCGTTTCGCAAACCGTTTCAGCCCGTTTGCGGTTTGCGAAAGACGCCGGCGGCCCCGACGAAACCCACCCGGGAATCCAGGAATTGATATGTACCGGTCACCTGTACTGGCAATCTGTCTTTCGGCCTGTCTCCTGAAAATAGGTGCCCCGCTCGCCCCCGCCGAATCCTCGCCGATCGAGGTGCTGGCGCAATCCAACGAGCATATTCACCGGTTTACCCTGCAGAACGGCATGATCGGGATCGTCAAGGAGGACCGGAGCGCACCCACGATGGCCCTGCAGATCTGGGTGGGAACAGGGTCCATCCACGAGGAACAATATCTCGGCGCAGGGTTGTCCCATTATGTCGAGCATATGATCTTCAAGGGTACCCCCACGCGCGGTCCGGGTGATATCAGCCGGGAAATAGCCGAAGCCGGCGGACGCATCAATGCCTACACGACGCTGGACCGGACCGTATTCCATTTCACCATGCCCGCCGCGAATTGGAAAACCGGCCTGGACATTATATCCGACGCCGTCATGAACGCCGCCATGCCCGAGGAGGAATGGGAACGGGAACAGGAGGTTATTCTCCGGGAAATGGCCATGGGTCGCGACAACCCGCGCCGGGAATTGAGCAGACTGCTCTGGAACACGGCCTACCGGATTCACCCGCACCGCCATCCCGTCATCGGCTATGAAGAGGTCTTTCTACAGACTACGCGGGATGACCTGATTGCTTTTTTCGAGCGGCATTTCACACCCGGCAATATGACGATTGTCGTGGTGGGGGATGTGCCTGCGCTTGAGGCGGAACAGGCATTGAGGGAAGCTTTCACGGACTTCAAGCAGAAGCCCCGCGCGCCGGTGGTATTGCCGTCGGAGCCCCGTCAACTGGCTCCGCGCCTTGCCCGGAAAACAGGATCGTACCAGGTGTCGCGGATGGCCTGGGCATGGCATACCGTCGACCTGGCCCATCCCGATGCGGCGGCGCTCGATGTCCTGGCAACCGTTGTCGGCATGGGCGACAGTTCCCGGCTGGTCCGGGACATCCGGGATCGCCGGCAGCTCGTGCACGGCATCAACGCCTGGTCGTACACCCCGCTCGAACCCGGACTGTTCGGCATCAGCGCTTCGCTCGATCCGGATCGGGAGGAGGAAGTGCTCGAGGCGATGCTGGAAAAAATAGAATCGTGGCGAACAACCCCCTTCAGCGAACATGAAATCGCCAAGGCCCGGCGCATGGTCCTGGTCGACGCCCTGTCGGAACTGCAAACCATGCGCGGACAGGCCCACAGCCTCGCCCGGGGCGAATACTACGCAGGCGATCCGCGATTTTCCGAGCGCTACTTGTCCCGCGTGGAACAGGTCACCGCGGAACATCTCTCCGAGGTCGTTCATCGTTATCTCCGACCGGAAAACCGGACCACGGCGATCCTTTCCCCGGAACGTCCCGATGCACCGCGGGACCGCGCCGAACCCGTTGCGGTGGAACCCGTCGAACGCATCCTGCTTGATAATGGAATCCCGCTGATTGTTCGCACGGATCCGCGGTTGCCTTTTGTGCACATCACGGTGGCCATGAAAGGGGGCCTGCTTTCCGAGCGCGAGGACAATCAGGGCATCACCATGCTCATGTCCGAATTGCTGACGCGCGGAACGACAGAGCGTACCGCGGCGGAAATCGCGGAAACCGTGGAATCGCGCGGCGCGTCGTTCACCGCCTTTTCCGGCCTCAACAGCTTCGGCCTCCAGGCGACATGCCTGTCCGAAGACCTGGATCTACTGGTGGACCTGATCGCGGAATCGCTCCGGGCACCCGCCTTTTCCGAGGATGAAATCGAGCGGCGGCGCGCCCTCCAAATCGCAACGATTCGTCAACAACGGGAACGTCCGTTCTTCCTTGCCGAAGAAGGCCTGCGTAAAACCCTGTACCCGGACCACCCCTATCGCTGGACGGTAACCGGCGCGGAAGAGAGCCTGAACCGCCTTACCGGGGAGGCCATCCGGAACCATCTGGAACGGCACCGGCAAACCGGAAACATGGCCATCTCGATCTTCGGAAACATCACCGCCGAACAAGCCCGCGAAGCCGCGGCCCGCATGGCGCGGGAGGTGCCCGAAGGGCCGGCGCCGCGCTATGAACACACGGTCACGCTCCCCGAACTTCCGGCGCGCATTCGACGACGCGAACCGAAAGAACAGTCCATTTATCTCATGGGGTTCGCCGGGGTGGACATCGCCGATCCCCGGGCGGACGCGCTGAACGTTTTGCAAACCGCCATGACCGGACTGGATTCCGAATTGGGGATGGAACTGCGTGAAAAACGCGGCCTGGTATACTTTTCCGGCGCGTTTCACCGTCCGGGCCTGGATCCGGGTCCGTTCGTGTTCTATGCGGGCACCCACGAGAAGGCGGTCGATTATGTCGAACACCTCATCGACGAACAAATCGAACGGATCGTCTCGGAAGGATTGCACGAGGCCGAAATGAAACGCGCGGTTGAACAGGTCGTCGCCGGGTACTATGAAATGCTGCAGGACAATGCGGGGCTCGCCCAGATCTGCGCCCTCAATGAGTTGTACGGACTGGGCTATAATCACCTGTTCACCACGGAAGAACGCATCCGGTCGCTGACATCGGACGATATCCGCGATGCCGCCGCGTTCGTCCTGCGCCCCGAACGCCGGGTAACATCCGTTTTATTGCCACTGCAAACAACGCCCACGGAGGACTCAAATCATGACGGAAAACAGGAAGAATAACCCGGCACAGGAAGACAAAATACCCTCACCCCTGAGCCAATTGGTCATGATGCTGGCCACGTCGGCCCTACAGCATCTCGGTCAATTGCCCGATCCCATCTCACAGAAGCGGGAAGTCAACCTGCATGGCGCCCAGGCCGCCATCGACCTGCTGGACGCGTTGAAGGAGAAGACCAAGGGCAATTTGGATGAAGACGAGGACCATGTCCTGAACGAAACGCTGAATTCTCTGCGACTGCACTATGTGCGCCAGGCCAATGCGACGGCATCCGAAGAAACAGCCGAGCCTACGCCGGAAAAGGCGGGAGAAGAATCCGAAACCCCATCCGGACCCGGCACGGAACCGGTCATGGATATGCCGCCGCCCCGCGATCGAGACGATGACGACAAGCGGCGGTACCACAAAAGTTACGGATGAGAACGAAGCCCGGTTTGCGGGATAATCAAAACTCAAACCGCAAGGCCGCCGTGAATCCTTCCATCTGATCGTGATCGAAGTATTTCAGGAACCGATATCCGATGGTCTTGTGGAGATGATGCGCATAATGCGATAATCCTGCCATAACCACGAAATGTTCGCCGTCGTGGTCGGAAAAATCATAGGCCATCACGGATCCCCCCGCATACCACCCCCATCCGGTCCCGGTGAATCCCCAGGGCCATTCTTCGAACGACTGCGACGCAACCCCATGGAGAACGGGCCCGTAGGCTTCGGGCCGCCGCAGACGTTTCCGTTCGCTCTCCGGATTATCCTCTTCCTTGGGAACCGATAACCAACGCACGCCCAGTCCGACACGAAAGATATCCACGCTCCGTCCCGCCAGCACCTCTCCCTCCTGGAGGGCCACCCGTTTTACCCGCTGCGGTCTCACGCGTTCCACGAAATCAAACTCACCGCGCAGATAATGAGCGGAAACCCAAAAGTCATCTCCCCACTCTCCCATCCCCGTCACGCCGTACATGAAGGCCCGATCCGTCAATTTGGGTTCGGCATACCACAGCTTCGCCCCGCCCGAAAAAACCGGTTCCACCGCCTGCGCCGCCAAAGGCATCAACAGGCTCGCGAGACCAACGGCCGAAAGAATAAAGCGTTTCCTGATCATGTCTTCGCCCCTTTCATTGATTGCTGCACATGACAAATCGCCTACTACCATTATTCCGCCGGATGTTGCATTTGGCAACTGGATACTGCATGCGGATTGCGGGTTTTGCGGGGCCTACGGATCCCCCCACCCGTCTGACCGGACCTCAACCGGGCATTCCGGAATGGAGGCCAGAAACAGCCGCCCGTACCACTTCGTCACGATCCGGGGATCCAATACCACGATCATGCCTTCGTCATAGGCGGTTCGGATCAGGCGGCCGACACCCTGGCGAAATTTCAAGATGGCTTCCGGCAAGGAGTAATCCCGGAACGGATCGCCGCCCTGCTCCCGGATACGTTCCATCCGCGCCTTGACCAACGGCTGATCCGGCACCGCAAACGGCAACCGGGTAATGATCACATTGCTCAAGGCCTCGCCCCGGACATCCACGCCCATCCAGAAGCTGTCCAGACCGAACAACACGCCGCCGTCGGTCTGCTGAAACGTCTGAAGCAGGACGTGCCGCGACATCCCCTGCCCCTGGACCAGGAGATGCAACCCCATGTCATCCAGCGGCTCTCTCAGCGCATCGGCCACGCGCCGCATCATCCGGTCGCTCGTGAACAGCACAAACGCGCGCCCCCGGCTCATTTCCACGTGGTGCCGGATGGCCCGCGTGGCGGCGGGAATAAATCGCTCGGCCTCGTTCGGATCCGGCATGCCCCGCTCGATGGTTAAGCGCATCTGGCGGCTGTAATCAAACGGCGAACCGACGCTCAAGGTGTCGCATTCAAGCGCGCCTACCCGCCGCGTGAAATACTCCATCCTGTCCGCCACGGACAAGGTCGCGCTGGTCATGATCACGCTCGGTACCTGGTCAAAGAGCGACTCCTTCAGCGCGGGACCCACCTCGATGGGCGCCGAATACAGGACGGCCTGACGGCGCGCGCCTTCCCGTTCGATCCAATAAACCTGGTCCTCGAGCGATTGCCGCAGGAAGGTCTCCAACCCCAACCGGATCTCATGACCGCGCCGAATGATGGACTGCAATTCCATCCGTATATCCTCGTCCCGGATCTCCTCCAGCCGTTCCGTCAGCAGACCACAGACGCGACCGACGCGTTCGGGCACCGGCGTCTCCATATCCAACGGCTCACGTACCTGTCGCTGATTAACCGCGCCTTCGAATTTCGCCCAGCGATGGAACTCGATGAAAAGATCATTTACGTCATCCCAGAGCCCGGTTACTTCATGCGCCGCAGGACCCTCTTGCAGATGCGCCAGGATTCCCTTGTTCTTGTCCGGAACGAACAATCGCCTCAACCAGTGCTCGAAAGCATAATGAGACAGCCGGATACCCAGGTGCTCCGAGGCCACCCCTTCCATCTGATGTGCTTCGTCAACGACCAGGATCTGATAGGAAGGCAGGAAACCCGCGCCCTGCCGGCGCAAGGCCAGTTCGGAAAATAGCAGATGATGGTTCACAATCAATACGTGGGCATCCTGCAATTGACGGCGCGCCTTCATAAAGAAACACGGATTGTATTCCGGGCATTTCTGCCAGAGACAATTTCCGTGTTCCGCGCAAACGGCGGACCAGACTTCGCCGGAAGGTTGCTCCGGCATGTCCTGCAGGCTCCCCTTCGTCGTGGTCTTCGCCCAGGCCTCGATGTGATCCAGCTCCATCGATTTACCGGCCCGAAACAGGTCCCCCTCCATGCTTCTCGCCCGGGCCAATCGCCGCAAACACAGGTAATTCGTACGGCCTTTCACCAGCGCGGCCTTGAAGTTCACGCCCATATGCGCCTGCAGAAACGGGATATCCTTGTACATTAATTGTTCCTGCAGGCTGATGGTATACGTGGAAACGACCACCTGGATTTTCTGTTCCACGGCGGTCAGGATAAGCGGCACCAGGTAGGCGAAACTCTTGCCGACGCCGGTACCGGCCTCGACCGCGAGATGCCGGCTCAACTCAATCGCGTCCGCCGCCGCTCCGGCCATCTGGCGTTGCTGGGGGCGATGCTCAAAAGGGAACGGTTCGTGGGCGCACGCTATTTCCAAAGCGCCGCCGGGACGAAAAAAATCGTCCGTTTCCTCCCGGATGCCTTCCGGTGATGGCCGGCTTCCCACTTCTGTGTCAGGCGAAATCATGGAATGCCCATATCATGTTGCACCCGCCGAACAAGGTCGAACCAAAATTGGGAACGCTCTTGCGCCCCTGCGATTCCACACTTTTGCTTTAACTATTCCGGGCAAAATGCTATTTTTACAGTATTACGGAGACTACTATTGAAAGCCCATCCGGGAAGAAAACAAAAGGCAACAGGCCCCCAACAGACACGCGCTAAACGTGCCGCCGACACCTCCTCGCTGGACTGGACACAGAAGGTGGAAATCGTAAAAGGTTCATCGCCCGCCGATGGGGTCCCCTCCGTGCCGGATACACAGGCCTCCGGAACATCCGATTCGCCGTCGCCCGGATTTATCACGGTGAAAGGCAACCGCCGGTATGAAATCATCCGCACACTGGCACACGGGGGTATGGGCGTAATATGCGAGGCGCGCGACCTCACGAGCGATCGAACCGTGGCCATGAAACTCCTGCCGCGCGATGAGAACAGAAATCCCGAGGAACACGCCCTCTTCATCCGCGAAGCCAAAGTCACGGCCCACCTCGAGCATCCGAATATTATTCCCGTACACGAACTGGGCAAAGACGAGAAAGACAATGCTTTTTACACGATGAAATTCATCCGCGGGGTGAACCTGTCGGATATCCTCACGCACATTCGGAATGGTGACCCTGAAACGCTGGATCGTTACCGCCTCAACAACCTCCTCACGGTCTTTCAAAAAACCTGCGACGCCGTGGCCTTTGCCCATTCGCGCCGTGTCGCCCACTGCGATCTCAAACCCGGCAACGTCATGCTGGACGACTATGGTGAAGTGCTGGTCCTCGATTGGGGCCTGGCCAAACCGTTCGAAGCGACAACCCATCCCGGCGAAACGCCGCCGGCCAACGAAACGGATCCCGCGTCGGAACTGGACCGCGTTCTAACCGACATCCCGACCACCCATATCCATACGGACACCCTGGGGGAAGGCCTCAAATCCAGCAACGGCACGATTGTCGGAACCCCCAGTTACATGTCGCCCGAGCAGGCACGCGGAAAGCAACACCATATCGATATGTCGAGCGACATCTATTCGCTCGGCGCCATCCTATACAGCATACTCACCTTGCGGGTACCGGTCGGGGGGAAAACCCTTCGCTCCGTCCTGAAGAAGATTATCAAGGGGGATATCCAGCCGCCGTCCACATACAATCGCCTCCGCTCCGAAGACTCGATTTCCCTGGCACATCTCCCGGATGGACGCATTCCGGATGTGCTCTCCGATATAGTCATGAAGGCGATGGCCCTTCGCCCGGAAGACCGTTACCCCTCGGTCACGGCACTGCAGGAGGATGTCGAGGCCTATCAGAACGGCTTGATCTGGCATCTTGTCGTCGATGAGCGCTTCGATAACCCGAAGAAGGTTTGGGACCGCTGGGAAGTCAATGGAGGTCAGTATGAACTGAAGAAGGGCCGTCTGCGCTTGTACGGCGGGGAACCGCAGTTGCTGCTCCTGAAACGGTTTATGCCGCTGGAAGTGCGTATTGAATTCGATTGTCACGAAGAAGGGGTGTACCTGAACGATATCGGCTGCATTATGAACGCGCTGCGCTGTGACACGGGCTGGGATATGTCCGTCAGCGGTTATGCCTTCAAATGGGGCGCCTATACGAATTCGTTTAATGTACTGACGCGGTGCGACAACAAGATATGGAACGAAGCCGCTTCACCGGTGGTCCCCGGCCAATCCTATCACGTGCGGGTCGAACGCATCGGTTCGCGCCTGCGCATGTTGGTCGACAATCGGGAAATATTTTCCGTGGTGGATCCCG
>SLKG01000015.1 GCA_007134735.1 Kiritimatiellia bacterium | reverse complement strand
TTTTTGCCGGCAATACGATATACAATATTTTGTCTATGAACCGATGATGCTGCTGGATCTCTCTACCGAGTCGATGCGCTATATTGCCGATCGCCTCGATCTGCCCGATCACGCGGTCGCGGTTCGCATGCACCTGCTTCCGGAATCCCTGACACTTTTCTTCCCGGTTTATCAAAGCCCATATCACCGCGTATTCCGGGTGTTGGAACGGCCGAGGCCGCCGGGTCCGGTTCCCGTCGAACGACTCCCGGTGTATGATAGCCGGCGATTTCGACGCGAAGACCTTCGCATACATTCCGACGCGCCGGGTACCTGATCCTATCCGGACGGAATTCCGCCTCGCACCCCCGGTGTTGTCAAAGGGCACGAACCTGTGAGATAAAAGGCGCGAATCATGGCGAGAACCATCATAGACTTTCATACGCACATTTTCCCCGATCATCTGGCCGGGCGGGCCATGCAACAGTTGATTGACGGCGCGGACGGCGAAGCGTTTCTTAACGGTACGGCTTCAGACCTGTTGGCTTCCATGAAGAGAGCGGGCATTGAACGGAGTGTAACCCTCCCGGTATCCACCCGGCCCGCGCAAACACCGACCATCAACACCTTCGCCCTGGGTCTTCGCCAACCGGGCCTGATTCAGTTCGGTTCGCTGCATCCGGACTATCCGGATTGGGATGCGGAAATCGCGCGCCTGGTCGCGGGCGGCATACGGGGCGTCAAGTTCCATCCCGACTATCAATCCTTCTTCGTGGACGAGGAACGGATGTTCCCGCTTTATGAGAAGATGGCCGAGGCCGGATTGATCGCCCTGTTTCATGCCGGCGTGGATATCGGTTTGGCCCCGCCGTATCATGCGCCCCCGGACCGGATGGCCCGCGTGCTGGAACGCGTGCCGGACCTGGTCGTGGTGGCCGCGCATTTCGGCGGGTTCCGGATGTGGGAAGAGGTGGAACGGCATCTCGTCGGGCGCCCGCTCTATTTCGATACGTCCTACACCCTGTCTTATCTCCCGTCCGCTGAATTTGTTCGGCTCGCCCGACGGCATGGAATCGAGCGCGTATTGTTCGGCACGGATTCGCCTTGGGCGGACCAGGGCCGTGAAGTGGAACTAATGAACGCCACCGGCTTGAACGACGGGGAACTTGACGCGGTCTTTCATCAAAATGCCGAACGATTGCTGAAGCCGGCATAGTCCCGGGAAACCCGGACCTCGCATTTAACAAAAAGCGGGTCTTGGGTATGATGGGCGGTCACCCCGCGCTTGTTACGGGTTCGAGATGTGATATGGAGATATGACCCCGGGAAACACAATGGTTGCTCGGCTGGCATGGCCGCTCATTCTCTTATGGGCGGGCGCTCCGCTTTGGGGGGATGTCCTCGAATCCGGGATCCTGACTAAAGGACAAGTGTATACTCAAACAGCCGACAACGAGGTTCCGTCGCGGCCCGAAGGGTTTCTTTTTCTCAGTGAAATTGTCTTCTCGGAAGCCGGGGCCGCAACTTCGGTCAACCTTGAATTCGGCGAGGCCGGCAGCCTCATGCAGGATCAAGGGGAGGGCTATTGGCGGTATTTCGATTTCTTGTTCACCTCCAAGGAAGCGTTCGACAGCGAATATCCCAGCGAAGAAGAATACCGGTTTACGTATTCGGGCGGCACCCTTGGCCCGGGGTCCCTGATGGTATATCTCGGCGAAGACCGGTATCCCGATGCCCCGTATTTTACCGGGACGGTCTGGTCCGATACGCAACAGTACGATCCGGCCCGGGAGTTCCTTTTTGAGTGGAACGAATTCACTCCGGGCGCTAACGGCGGATACATTCGCCTTCTGATTGAGAAAGAAGGGCCAAACGGATACGAGACGGAGCACATTCTTGACGCCGGTGCTACCGGGTTCCTTGTCGGCGCCGGGACGCTGTCGCCCTTTTCAGACTATATAGTGGATCTGGCGTTTATTAATTACGACAACGAATCCGAAGACGACAGCGATTTGTCATCAGCCTATTTTTCCCTGACTTGGATAGAATTCAGCACCATCCCGGAACCCGGCGCCTTTATGTTGTTTTCACTCGGCGGACTGTTGTTGCTGTGGCGGTTGCGGCGTGGTGGTTTGTAAGGAAACGGTCATTGGCATTTCTGGAGGTTGAATATGACGCGAATCATCCGTATGGCATCAATTTTTCCCGTTGTCGCTGTGTTTTTCTTTTTTTCGGCACCGGCAGAAGCGAACCTCCTGGAGAACCCCGGTTTTGAAATCGGCGTTTGGGATAATTTCGAACCGTGGGAGCGGTGGGGGGATGCCTATGTCGAGCCCTGGGCCGCGCGTACCGGCACCAACGGCCTGGCCATATACGGGTGGACCCCCGGCGGCGGAGTGTACCAGGAAGTCGATGCCGACGGCGCATCAAACTTTACCTTCTCCGTCTGGGGCTTCCGCGACAGTGAGGTTCTCGCGGAACAGATGGCCGAGTTGAAGCTGGAGTTTGCGGATGAGCATGGTCACACGCTGTCTGTGGCCGTTTACATTATTGAGGGCACACAAACCTGGACCCGGTATTCCCTCTCGGCGGTGGCCCCGGCCGGAACGGCCGTTGTCCGGCCGGTCATCGCGGCCGGCGGGCCCGAGGGCGCGGAGGGCGCTTTCAAGTGGGACGACGCGGAATTGGTCTCCACGGAACTACCGCCGGGCGGCCCCGAAGCCTTTGTTTCCCTGTCCGGCGCCAATGTCTATCCCTATACCAATTGGGCCACAGCCGCCCATGGCATCCAGCAGGCGGTGGAGACTGTGAATGCCGGCGGGACAGTTTGGGTCGGCGACGGCGAGTATGGTCTGTCGCAGCGCATCCGTGTGGATAAAGCCGTGACGATTCAAAGCGTGAACGGCCCGCTTCATACCGTCGTCAATGGCAACGGAGCCGACCGTTGTTTCGACGTCATCGTTCCGGGCGTGACGATCGAGGGCTTTACCATCACCAACGGATTCCGATATGCCGCCGCGGGCAGTACCGCGTTCGGGGCCGGTGTGCGCTTCGCCGACGGCGGAACCCTGCGCAACTGCATCGTGACCGGAAACCGTGTGGAAGGGCAAACCATGGCCACCCTGTCGATTTATGGCGGCGGAATCCACGCCGTGGGTGAAACATTGATCGAAAATTGTGTGATTCGAGGAAATCGGTTGCTGCGCGGAGCCGTGCGCGGCGGCGGCGTGTACGCCACCGGTGCGGTTTGGATTGTGGACAGTGAGATATCGGAAAACGAAGCGACGGGAAGCTCGAATGAACTCAACCATAGCCAACCGGCACATGGCGGGGGGGTCCATCTAATCGGCGGGAAACTGGAAAACAGCGTGGTCGCCGACAACCTCTTGAAGGGCGGCTACACGGGGATGGCTTATGGCGGAGGCTTTTATGCGGAAAACGCCACCGTTACGCGTTGTGATATCCGGGACAATATGGTGGTGGGTGGTGGGCTTTCCGGGTTCGGCTTTGGCGGCGGCGGACGCCTTATTTTCGGGAGCGTAATCGAGAATTCGCTGGTCCGGGACAACACGGCCCGGGGCGTTTCGGACACCTGGCGCGGGTCCGGCGGCGGGCTTTCGATACGCGAATCGTCTATCATCCAATGCACCATCGTGTCGAATACCGCGACCGGAGGAGCGGGCGGAATTCACGCGTATGGAACGGGAAATGTCGTAGAGAACACGATTGTGTATTACAGCGAAGGAACCAACTGGACCCTGGCCGCCGACGCGACGATCTCGATGTCCCATTGTTGTACAACCCCACTCCCGGATGGGGGCGGTCACATCGAGAGCGCGCCCGGGTTTGTGGACATGGAATCCGGCGACTTCCGCTTGGCGGCCGGATCTCCATGCATTGATGCCGGCGCCGAAAGCGGCTTCTCCCCGGATTTGGACGGGGTCCCCCGTCCGCTGGACGGAAACAACGACGGGACAGCGGGGTGGGATATCGGGGCGTACGAATTCATCCATCCCTATGCGGACACCGACCAGGACGGCATGCCCGACGCGGACGAAATCCGGGCGGGAACCGATCCCACCGATCCCGAATCCGTCTTAAGGGTGTTCCCGCCGGATGAAGTGGTGCCGGGCAGCGGCGAGGTGGTTATCCGCTGGTCCAGCGCGGCCGGGAGGCAATACACCCTGTTGAGGACAACCCATCTCACCAACGCCTTCGTAACGATCCAATCGGACATTGAAGCCACGCCGCCGGAGAATGTCTGGGTTGACAGCACGGCGACGGGATCCGGGCCGTATTACTATCGCATCCGCCTGGATTGACGGCCGCTCGTGGAATGTGAGTGGCAGGTTGGGACCGGCCGGCCAATCCCCGTCGGCTTATGGTTGACGGACCCGGTTCAAGATGTTGTTATGGAATTGGTTGTGAAAAGAACAACCACACGGAATGCGTTTCTTTCCCAATCGATGAACGCACGCATCTAATCGGGAGGTGCCATCATGCGGCTTACTCGTCTGGTCTTCTTGGGGATGATATCCCTGGTCCTCGGTTTTTCCGCGCCGGCTGGCGCAAATCTGCTGGAAAACGCCGGATTCGAAATTGGCGACCGGGAAAACTTCGAACCGTGGGGGCGGTGGGGGGAGGCCTATGTCGAGCCCTGGGCCGCACGCACCGGCACCAACGGCCTGGCCATGTACGGTTGGACGACCGGGGGAGGAGCCTATCAGGAGGTTTCCGCGTCCGGCGCGTCGAATTACACGTTTTCGGCTTGGGGTTTTCGTGATGCCGTCTTCCCCACCAACCAGATCGCCGAACTGAAACTGGAATTTGACAATGCGAACGGCCAAACCATCCATACGGCCATACAAATTGTTGCGGGCACGGATACATGGACCCATTACTCCCTCTCGGCCATTGCCCCCGCCGGAACGGTCACCGTTCGCCCGGTCATAGCCGTCGGCGGATCTGCCGGCACGGATGGCGCCTTCAAGTGGGATGACGCGGAACTGACCTCCACGGAAGCGCCGCCGGGTGGTCCCGAAGCGTTTGTTTCTTCAGAGGGAGCCAACATCTATCCTTATACCAACTGGGTCACGGCCGCCCACACCATCCAGGAGGCGGTGGATGCCGTGATAACCAACGGCACGGTTTGGGTGGATGACGGCACATATGTGCTGGCGCAGCAGATCTTCGTGCAGAAACCCGTAACCATTCAAAGTATGAACGGGCCGGAACAAACCATCGTCAACGGAAACGGCACCGTCCGCTGTATCGATGTCATCGTTTCGGGCGTGACGATCGAGGGATTAACAATTTTCAACGGTTTTGTGCATGCCGAGGAAATAAGCTTGAAGGGCGGCGGCATCCGGATGACGAACGGCGGGACCATTCGCAACTGCATTGTGATCGGCAATCGCGTTGAAGGTGAACATCTGTATACGCAGCGGGTTTTCGGTGGCGGCATATACGTTGCCGGCATCGCGCTGATCGAGAACTGTGAGATCCGCACAAACAGCTTGTCCAGCGGAGGATGCGCGCGGGGCGGCGGCATCTATGCGACAGGCACGGTGCGGATTGCGAACAGCGAAATCACGGGAAACTTCGCGAATGCCAGTGGGTATGGCGTGGGCGTTGGCCAGCCTGGATATGGAGGCGGAGTTTACTTGGACGGCGGAGAGATCGAAGAATGCCGGATCTCGCAAAACACAGTCCAGGGCGGCAGCGGACAATCCAGCTGCTGGGGCGAGGGTGGAGGAATTTATGCCCGCAATGCGCGTGTAGACCGGTGCATCATAGACAACAATGAGGCTCGAGCCGGTAGCAGCATGCGATATTACGAAACAGGGCGGGGTGGGGGCGCCGCGCTTCTGGGAAGTAGTGTCGTTGAGAATTCACTTGTATGGAACAACAGAGCGATCGGACAGAACAACGTTGAAACCGGCGGCGGTCTCTTCATTAATGGGGCCGATGTTATCAACTGCACCATCGTTTCAAACACAGCCGTCGGCGGCGCGGGCGGAGTGCATGCGGATGGTGGCGATAATCTCGTAAAGAACTCCATCCTGTACTACAGCGAAGGCACCAACTGGGCCGCGGCCGCCGGCGCTACGCTTACGATGTCGCATTGCTGTACGACCCCCCTCCCCGCCGGCGACGGCCACATTTCAAGTGAACCCGGGTTTGTGGACATGGAATCCGGCGACTTCCGCTTGGCGGCCGGATCTCCGTGCATTGATACCGGCGGCGACGGCACGTACTCCCCGGACCTGGACGGGGTCCCCCGTCCGCTGGACGGAAACAACGACGGTACAGCGGGGTGGGATATCGGGGCGTACGAATTCATCCATCCCTATGCGGACACCGACCAGGACGGCATGTCCGACGCGGACGAAATCCGGGCGGGAACCGATCCCACCGATCCCGAATCGGTTTTGAAGGTATTCCCGCCGGATGAAGTGGTTCCGGGCAGCGGCGAGGTTGTTATCCGCTGGTCCAGCGCGGCCGGGAGGCAATACACCCTGTTGAGGACAACGCATCTCACCAACGCCTTCGTAACGATCCAATCGGACATTGAAGCCACGCCGCCGGAAAATGTATGGGTCGACAGCACGGCGACGGGATCCGGGCCGTATTACTATCGTATCCGCCTGGATTGACGATCGTTTGTGGGTCAGGTTTTTTTCTGGCGGGCCAGGAACTCCGCGCGTTCGCGTGCGATGTCCCGTAACAGGCCGAGCGATTGATCCGCCGTGCCCGCGTACGGATCGAACACCTCGCCAAACCCATGTTTAAACAGCATGGCCTTGTCCATGTCGTCGGCACGCACATACGCCATGGACCAGCCCCCGAACAGGCGTTCGTTTACGGCCCGGTAATCAATCAGCGTGACCTTCTCGTTCCGCGGGTCCTGTATGATGCGTCGATAAATCTCGTTCACGGCGTCCGCGGGCCCTTCGAGGCACTGCAGGAAACCCTTCGGCGAATAGCATAGCGCGCCGGTTACCCCCATTTCCTCGTTGTTCTGGCGCGACACCTCGAGAAGCGCCTGCAAATCCTTCGGGCTGCATTCCGGGGTCATCCGGCTGGCATAGATCAACCGGGCGATTGGTTCATTCATGAAGGCATCCTTTCCGGTTTGTTCGTGGGTTCAACCGCAATATAGTGGACGTTTCCGACAAGTGGAAGCAATGGAACAGGGCCCGCCTTTATCCGCCCGGCGCGACCATGTCCAGCAGTTGCAGGCGCGTGGCCTTGAGCCGCTCGATCATGAGCGCGGAAAAATGCTTCATGAGGGCATAACCCAATACGTTGTCGCCCTCGCATTTCTTTCGGATGCATGCGCCGTCGAAGGCGTATGCCTTGATGGGCTCGATACAGCGCGCGTCGAAATTGCGTCGATAGGGCGGAAACAGCCACGCCCAGCCGAGCACGCCGCCCGCTTCGACCGTTTGCACGGTAATCATGCCTTGTTCGCTCTCCACGCCCACGGCGGCGCGTCCTTCCTCAACCAGGTAGAAATGATTGGCGGGCTCGTCCACGCTGAAAATGGCGTCGCCGGGTTTAAAGCGGACATTGGATGCACACGTAGATATCGTGGCAATGTGCTCGGGTCTCATTCCCTTGAAGAACGGATGCCCCCGGACCAGATCCTCGACTTTCTTGATGCTCATAGGGTTGTCCTTTATTTCGAGTTTCCCGCCGCGTTCGATTTATTATTAGCCGATATCATGACCCAAAAAGCAATGCTCTTGTATGGTTAAATTTAGTTTTTATCGTTAAATATTTGACCAATAGGGGGCGGCTTCGGTATGGTCCAACATAAGGAAATGGGAGAGAAATTGTTGATGTTGTCCGCAGAGCCTAAATTGCCGCGTCCGGTGGTGTATCGGCTACCTCAATACCTTGCGCGTGTTCGGGAGCTTCGGGATTCGGGAGCGGAATGGGTTTCGTCTTCGGAATTGGCCCGGGATCTCGGGTTGACCAGTTCCACGGTGCGCCAGGATCTGTCCCATCTCCAAGTATGCGGGGTGTCCCGGCGGGGCTATCCGACCCGGAAGTTGGAACAATTGTTGAGCCGGGTGCTGGGGGCCAACCGGGTACACCGCGTGGTGATCGTGGGCGCCGGCTATCTGGGCACGGCTTTGGCGCTGCACGGCGGCCTGGCGGAACAGGGGTTCCAGGTCTGTGGCATTTTCGATGACGATCCGGCCATCATCGGCGACCGGGTCGGCCCGTTGCGAATTCAACCGATGACGGAACTGAACAAGTCGGTGAAGGAGCATCGCATCGAAATCGGTTTGATTACCGTGCCCGCGGCGGCGGCGCAGGAAGTGGCGGACCGGCTCATCGCCGCCGGCGTGCGCGGCCTGCTGAACCTGGCGTATGCCCAGGTGAGGGTTCCTGAGCGTGTGGCGCTCATGGATGCGCGCCTGATCGCAAATTTGCAGCAATTGGCTTACATCATACGAAATCGAAACGGCGACCCGGTACGGAGCCGCCGGGAAAAGGAGTCAACATGATCGCAAAACTCGTTTCACAAACCGATCTCGATGCGTGGGTGGACGCCTTGATCGGGGAGCAGACGGTCTACGGCCCGAAAGCGAAAGGCGATCGGTTTTCCTTCGACCGCCTCAACGCCTCCAAGGATCTACGCCTGGATTACGACGTGTCGATCCTGCCGCCCAAGAAATATTTTCATCCGCAACAAGAAACGCTGATGACCTTCAACAAGAAGGGCGAATTCGAGAGCGTGATCGAGCGGGACCCGTTCGTGCTGTTCGGGGTCCATCCGTATGATTTTGTCGCCATCGCCCAACTCGACAAGCTTTTTGAGATGGATTATCCCGACGCACACTACCTGGCCCGGCGCGAGGCGGCCACGGTGGTCGTGAGCGATGTGCAAAAAGCGTCGGCGGAAGTATTTGCAGGCGCCGCGGGATTTGCCACAGTGGAACACCGCAAAGGGTACGACCTACTGATCACCCGCCTTGACGACGGGTCGTATGTGGTCGATCCGCGGTCGCCCAAGGGTGAAAAACTCATGACCGGCCTGAAAAAAGCGCCGGACGTGGATGCGGACGGATTCCGGGCGCGCGAAGCGGTCTGGGCGCGCAATCGCGAACAGCTCCAGAAACACAAACTCAAGATGAAGCCGGACGAAATTCCGGGGCTCCTGGCGGCCAACCGCGATCATCCCGTATGGGAGGAAAAGGCCGCGCTCTGTTATTCGTGCGGATCCTGCAATCTCGTCTGTCCCACCTGCTACTGCTTCAACGTCGAGGACGAATTGAACTGGGACATGGAAACGGGGCGGCGCACCCGGACCTGGGACGGCTGCATGCTGACGCATTTTGCGACGGTGGCGGGCGACCATAATTTCCGTCCGAAACGCGCCGCGCGCTACCGGCACCGATATTTTCGAAAAGGACAATACGTGCACGACATGATCGGGGAACTGTCCTGCGTGGGATGCGGTCGATGCATCACCGCCTGCACGGCGAATATCGCCAACCCCGCTGAGATCTTCAACCGTCTGCTGGAGGAGAAATGATATGACCACGGTAATGGAACCCACACCGCAGACCGATGTATATCTGCCGCACCCGGCCGTCATCCTGGAAACGACGCCGATGACCGGGAACGAGATGCTCTTCAAGATTCGTTCCGAGAGCGGCCAACCGTTGAACTACAAGCCCGGCCAGTTCATGCAGGTCTCCGTGCCCGGCTACGGCGAAGCGCCGATTTCGATCGCCTCCTCACCGACGCGGCACGGACCGGATACGCTTGAGATGGTAGTAAGAAAGGTGGGTAGTGTAACCAATGCGCTACACCAGCTGGGCAAGGGCGACCGCATCGGTATGCGCGGCCCGTACGGCACGAATTTCCCGGTGTACGAACCCATGCGAAACCGGGATGCGCTGTTCGTGCTCGGTGGAATCGGGTCGTGCCCGGTCCGCTCGGCCATCCAGTACGTGCTGGACAAACGCGAGGATTACGGGGAGGTCACCATCCTGCTCGGATCGCGACGCCCCGCGGATCGCCTGTTCGTGGATGAACTCCACGAATGGAAACAACGCGAGGACGTGACGGTCCTCGAAACAGTGGACGTCGCGGATCCCTCATGGGGCGGACAGGTGGGGGTGATTACCACGCTGTTTTCGCAGGTGACCGTGTATCCGTCGCGCACCGTGGCCATCGTGTGCGGACCGCCGGTCATGTATAAGTTCGTTTTGCTCGAACTGGATAAGCTGAAAATACCACGGGACCGGATCTACATGTCGCTGGAACGTCACATGCGATGCGGCGTCGGCAAGTGCGGGCACTGCCAGATGGAACACATCTACGTCTGCCAGAAAGGACCGGTCTTCAACTACGCCGACATCGCCGGGATAAAGGAGGCCATCTAATGAGCAAACCGAAAGTCGCCATATTCGATTTCGCCTGCTGCGAGGGCTGCCAGCTCCAGATCGTCAACATGGAAGAGGAACTGCTGGACCTGTTGACGGTCATCGATCCGGTGCAATGGCGAGAGGGGATGTCGGATCAAAGCGATGAATACGACATCGCGATCATCGAGGGCTCGATCACGCGGGAGGAGGACGAAGAGCCGCTCAAGTTGATCCGGCAACGCGCAAAAATCCTGATCGCGCTCGGCGCGTGCGCCACGATTGGCGGCATCAACAAGCTCAAGGACGCGTTCGACCTGGATGACGTGAAGAAGACGGTGTACGGCGAGGCGGCCGGCATGCCGCACCTGGCCACGGCCCCCGTCAAGGCCGTGCACGAAGTCGTAAAAGTGGACTACGATGTGCACGGATGCCCGATCGACGGGAAGGAATTCTCCTACATTCTGCGCTGTTTGCTGGCCGGGCGGAAGCCGGCCATTCCGCGGTACCCCGTGTGCGTGGAATGCAAACTGCGGGAGAACGCCTGCTGCTACGAATTCGGCAAGCTGTGCCTCGGCCCGATTATTCGCGCCGGGTGCGGTGCGCTCTGCCCGTCCAACGGGTTCCACTGTTTCGGATGCCGCGGTTACGTGGAGGATCCCAATGTGAACGCCGCGAAGGAAGTGATGGAGCAATATGGTAAAACCGTCGAGGATCTGCGCGAGAAAATGCAGCTCTTCGGCACCCGACAGGAGTTTACGTTATGAGCCGGACCATCGATATCAACGTACACCACGTCACGCGGGTGGAAGGGCACGGCAATATCGTCGTGCGGGCGAAGGACGGAAAAATCCTGAAGAACGAATGGCAGGTGCCCGAGGCGCCCCGCTTTTTCGAGGCCATGGTGCGTGGAAAATCCTACGAGGATATCCAGACCATCGTCAGCCGGATCTGCGGCATCTGTTCGGTGACGCATTCCCTGGCCGCGATCAAGGCGATCGAGGACGCCATGGGCATCGAGGTGTCGGAACAGACGGACAAGCTCCGCATCCTCGCGCATTACGGGGAACAGATCGAAAGCCACAGCCTGCATGTCGGCTACCTGGTGGCGCCGGATCTACTCGGCCAGAAATCGGTGGTGCCGCTGGCTTCGTCGCATCCGGACGTGGTCAAGGCCGTGATCGCGGTGCACCGGCTGGGCAACACGATGATGGAAAAACTCTCGGGCCGAAAGACCCATCCCGTGCGGCTGGTACCCGGCGGGTTCGCCAAGTTGCCGAGCGCGGACGACCTGCTGGACCTGCGCGGCATGCTGGAGAAGGCAATCCCCCCGGCGCAGGCCGTGGCGGCCACCGTGGCCGGCCTGCTCGACAAGATTCCGGATTTCGATCGCGACACCGAGTACATCGCCCTGGTCAAGCCGCCGACCTATCCGTTCTATCACGGACAGATCGGAAGTACGGACACGGACGAACTCGTGCCGGTACAGGAATTTGAGCGGGTCATCAACGAATACATGACGCCCCAATCCACGGCGAAATGGACCCGGTGGCATCGGGATGCCTACGCCGTGGGCGCGCTGGCGCGGTTCAACCTCAACGCCGATCATCTGCTTCCGCTGGCCGTTGAAACGGCGAAGCAGTTTGGACTGAAGAAGGGCTGCTGCAACCCGTACTGGAACAGCATCGCGCAGATCGTGGAAATCGTGCAGGTGATCGAGCGATCGATTCAACTGATCGACGAGCGCCTGAAAGCGGGCATCGAACCGGAACGGGCCGAGGTCACCCCGCGCGCGGGCACCGGAACGGGATGCGTCGAAGCGCCGCGCGGGATCCTGTTCCACAAGTACAGTTTTGATGAAACGGGTCATTGCACGGGCGCGAATATCTCGATTCCCACGAACCAGAATCACGGAAATATCCAGAAGGATTTCGAGTCGCTCGTGCCGTCCATCCTGGATCGGGAACAGGACGATATCCGCCTGCTCATGGAGATGCTGGTCCGCGCGTACGACCCGTGCATTTCCTGTTCGACGCATTATCTCGATGTGGAGTTTGTGTGAGAAGAGCGGGCGTCGCAAGCGACGCCCCTACAAGAGGGTGGACCGCGTCGGGTGCACGAGAAGACTATTAAAGCATGACGGCGGACACCGTGATCATCGGCTTGGGCAACCTGTACCTGCGTGACGAGGGTGTGGGGGTGCGCGTGGTCCGGGCGTTGTCGGAGCGCGGCGGGTTGCCGGAAGGCGTCGAGACACTCGATCTCGGCACGGGCGGCTTGACGGTACTGCACGCGCTGAACGGCCGGCGGCGTGCGGTGATCGTGGATTGCGCCATGATGGGCGAGGCGCCGGGTGCCTGGCGGCGGTTCGGTCCCGACGAGGTTCAAAGCCGCAAGGTAACCATGCGGTATTCCCTGCATGAGGGCGACCTGATGCAGACGCTGGAGCTGGCCCGGAAACTCGGCGAATGCCCGGCGGACGTGCGGATCATCGGGATACAGCCCGAACGCGTCGAACCCGGCGAGGAACTCTCGCCGGCGTTGCAGGAACGATTTGAGGAATATGTGCGGGCCGTGGCGGAGGAAGCCGGTTGAAGGCTTCGCGGAATGTTGGGCCTGCGCCCTGCTGGAGCAGGGCGCCACGAAGAGTGGCTGTGGCGAACGGATCTTTGTAGCTCCCTGCTCCAGCAGGGAGCGTTGGGACGACCCGGGTTGCTCGGGAAAAAGCGCGGCCCGGGTTGGTCCGAAAAAGTTCGAGAAGGTATAATGTTACGAACAAAATTATTTACCAGTTTTGCCTTGCTCATCCTGTTGCTCGGGGTGTTGTCGGGGTGGTATGCCGTGACGATCATCCGTACGCGGGTCATCGACGAGGCGCAAAGCCGCGTCGAACTCGATATCGGCAGCGCGTGGTCGCTGTACAACGCGCAGTTGCGCGAGTTGGAAATCGTCATGGACATGGCCGCGGGCAAGCGAACCCTGGTGGACGCGTGCGTGCACGAAGACTGGGGTGATCCCGGGGGAGAACTGATGAGCCGCCTCGAACAGGTGCGCGCGGCCTACAACCTCGATTTTCTCACCGTCGTGGCGCCCGACGGGCGCGTGGTGATGCGTACCATGCACCCCCACAACAGGAATGATTTCAGGATGCACGATCCACTGGTGGCGCGGGCCCTGAAGGGCGAAACCGTGAGCGCCACGGTGCTCCTGTCGCAATCCGAACTGGAACAGGAAGCGGACGGCCTCGGCGAACGCGCCTTCATGGTGTTCGAGGAAACCGCCAAGGCACGGCCCACCACGCGTACGGCCGAAACCCGGGGCATGGTGACCATGGCGGCCGTTCCGATCTGGGACGGACCCCGTGTGTATGGCGTGCTGTACGGCGGGACGTTGGTCAACCGCAACCATGACCTGGTGGACCGAATCAATCATACGCTGTATGGAGACCGCACCTATAACGGAGCCCCGCTGGGAACAGCGACGATCTTCCTGCACGATTGCCGCATCGCCACCACAGTTCGCCTGCCCAACAATAATCGCGCCATCGGAACGCGCGCCTCCAAGGAAGTGGCCGATCGCGTGCTGGACAACGCGGAACCATGGATCGGGCGCGCTTTCGTGGTGTACGACTGGTACTTGACGGCGTACGAACCGATCCGCGACGTGGAGAACAGAGTTATAGGCATACTCTATGTCGGTATCCTGGAAAGACCCTACCGGGACCTGGGACGGGCCGTGATCTGGCGGTACCTGGGATTGACCGGTGGGGGCGTGCTGGTGGCTCTCGGGATTGCATTTGTCGTCGCGGGCCGGTTGGCCGATCCCATCCACCGCCTGGTGGAAGCGTCACAGACCCTGCAACAGGGGACCTATCCCGAACCGGTTCCCGAATGCTCGGCGGCGGTCGAAACCAATAACCTGATCCTGGCCTTCAATCAAATGGTCCAGGCGCTCCGCGAGCGCGAGCAAAAGCTGGCCGAGATGAACGAATCGCTCAACGCCACCAACCAGAGTTACATGGAGACGCTCGGTTTCGTGACGCATCAGATGAATACGCCGGTCGCCTCCATGCTTAATTACGCCTATTTGCTGGAAACCGGCGCGTCCGGACCCCTCACGGAAAAACAGGAGAAGGCCGTACGCGTGATCAACGGCAACCTGCGCCGGTTGGCCGAAATGATCCGGCATTATCTGAACCTGTCACGGATCGAACGCGGCGAACTGCATCCGACACGCACCCGCGTACGCGTGCTGGAAGATGTGCTGCGACCGCTGATCGACGGATTCGAGCCGCAGTTGACCGCGCAGCGGATGCGGGTGATCGTGGATATTCCCGGGGATGTGGAGGTGAAGGCCGATGTGAACATGATGCGGGAGGTTTTCGAAAATCTCCTGTCCAACGCCATCAAATACGGACGGGACGAGGGTGAAATCCGCTGGAGCGCAGAACGGGAGAACGGCTTCTATCGTTTCCACGTCAACAATGAGGGCGAGGGCATTTCGCCGGATAAGATCGACAGCCTGTTCGGCAAGTTCAAACGCCTCGAGGATGCGGCCACCCAATCAAAAAAGGGTACCGGGTTGGGATTATTCATCTGTAAACACATCATTGAGGCCCACGGCGGATCCATTGAAGCGGATTCGCAGTACGGGGAATGGGCGGAGTTCCGGTTTACCCTGCCGGCCTTCGATGCGGCGGACGAAAGAAAAGGAGAATAAAAATGAGTAAGAAAAAAATCCTGCTGGTTGACGACGATGCGGACTTTGTGGAATCTAACAAGGACCTGCTCGAAGCGCAGGGCTATGATATTATTACAGCCGCCGACGGCGAAAGCGGTCTTCAACTGGCCCTGAAGGAACGGCCCGATCTCATGCTCCTGGACGTCATGATGGCGCATGATACGGAAGGATTCGAGATCAGCCGGAAAATTCCCGAGAATCCGGAATTGAAGGATATGAAGGTCATCCTGGTAACAGGCGTCCGAAAGGAGAAGGATTTGGCCTATTCCTTTGAGCCGGACGAAACATGGCTGCCGGTGGACAAGATCCTGGAGAAACCCGTGCCGCCGGAAAAACTGCTGGAGGAAATCAAACGTGAACTCGGCGCCTGAAAAAGTACGCCTGGCGACGATATGGCTGGACGGTTGTTCCGGCTGTCACATGTCGTTGCTGGATATCGACCATCGACTGCTGGAGATCGCCGACCGGATCGAGCTGGTATACGGCCCGTTGGTGGATCACAAGGAATTTCCGGAAAACGTTGATGTGACCTTCGTCGAAGGCGCGATCACCAACGAGGAAGACGATCACAAGATCCGGATCGTACGCGAACGCACCAAACTGCTGGTCGCGCTGGGAGATTGCGCCGTGACGGCAAACGTGCCGTCCATGCGGAACTTTTTTTCCTTGGACGACCTGTACGGGCGGGCCTATCTGGAGAACGTCGCCGAGCAGCCCGGCATTCCCACAGAGGATGTCCCGCCGTTGCTGAAACGCACACGGCCGCTGCACGAGGTGGTCCCCGTGGATCTGCACGTGCCCGGATGCCCGCCGCATGCCGACCAGATCTTCTTTGTCATCAGCGAATTACTCGAAGGCCGCGTGCCCGACCTGGGGACGATTGTGCGCTTCGGGTAATCATGGAAAGAGACCGATATGAGTAAAACCATCACCATAGATCCGGTGACCCGCATTGAGGGTCATTCGAAAATCACCATTCACCTGGACGATAAGGGCAAGGTGGAAGAAGCGCGCTTTCACGTGACGCAGTTCCGCGGATTTGAAAAATTCACGGAAGGCCGTCCTTTCTACGAAATGCCGGCCATCACGGCGCGCATCTGCGGCATCTGTCCGATCAGCCACATGCTCGCCTCGGCCAAGGCGGGCGACGAACTGCTGGCCGTGCGCATTCCACCCGCGGCCGAACGTCTGCGCCGCGTATTGCACATGGGACAAACGGTCCAGTCCCACGCATTGAGTTTCTTTCATTTGAGCTCGCCCGACCTGTTGCTCGGCATGGATGCCGATCCCGTCGAGCGGCACATCCTCGGCCTCGCTGCGCGCCATCCCGACCTGGCGCGCGACGGCGTCTGGCTCCGGATGTACGGACAGCAGATCATCGAACATCTCGCCGGCAAACGCATCCATCCGGCATGGGCGGTGCCGGGCGGGGTGTCCCGTCCGCTCTCCTCGGAGTCGCGCGATCAGATCCTCGAACAAACGCCCCGGGCGTTCGACATCGCGCAACGCGCGCTGGACCTGTTCCTGAGCGTCATCGAAAAGTTTGAGCCGGAAATCGAGACGTTCGCGAATTTCCCGACGCTGTTTTTCAGCCAGGTCACCCGGAACGGCGAGCTGGAATTGTATGACGGACCCCTGCGGATCACGGATGCCAAACGGAAAATCGTGGCCGATCACATCGATCCGTCCTCCTACGACGAGCATATCGGAGAAGCGTCCGTGCCGTGGTCCTATCTGAAGGCGCCGTTCTACAGGCCGATGGGATACCCCGACGGGATCTACCGGGTCGGCCCGTTGGCGCGCCTCAACAACGCGGACCGGTGCGGAACGCCGCGCGCGGACGCCGCGCTGGAGGCGTTCCGGGCGCTGGCCAAGGGTGCCGTGTTGAGTTCGTTTTACTATCACCACGCACGGCTCATCGAGATCCTCTACGCGCTGGAACAGATCGAGGCGCTGTTGAAGCATCCGGACATCTTGAGCCCGCGCGTACGGGCGGCGGCCGAGCCGAACCGTACCGACGGCGTCGGCGTGGCGGAAGCGCCGCGCGGCACGCTGATCCACCATTACCGGATCAACGATGACGGCCAGATTACATGGGCGAACCTGATCGTCGCCACCGGCCACAACAATTTGGCCATGAACCGCGGTATCACGCAGGCGGCGAAGAAATTTGTGAAGGGCTCGAGCCTGAAGGAAGGCGCCCTGAACCGCGTGGAAGCGGTGATCCGCTGCTACGATCCGTGTTTGAGCTGCTCCACCCACGCGCTGGGACAAATGGCGCTGCGGGTACAACTGATGGACCGGGAAGGACATGTGTTGGACGAGCAGAAGCGCGTTTAAGATGGAGGCGGGCTTTGGCGGATGGTAGCCGCCGCCGATAGGCGGTGGAGGGACCGCCCGGTGATTCCGCCACGCCGCTGATGCGGGGCGGCTACAATGTGCGGCTGTACGTGTTAAGAGAATTTAAATCCGGTCAAAGATTGGTTAATGAAGATGCCGAATATATGTGAAAATACAACGGATCTTGCGGGCCACCGGGACGAACCCCTGCACGGTAAACCGGGCGCCGCCACCCTGGTCATCGGTTGGGGCAACGATATGCTTGGCGACGATGCGGCGGGGCGCTGTGTGGCGCGGGAAATCGCCGAGCGGAATGTGCCGGACGTCGAGGCGCTCGACGTGCATCAGTTGACGCCGGAGCTTGCGCTGTATATCGCGAAAGCGAAAACCGTGATTTTTGTGGACGCCGACGCGGCCGCGGAACAGGACGCGATTCGGATGGAAAGAGTTTTACCGGCCCACACCGCCGATCGGGCCGCGCCGGGCCATACCGGGCGTCCGGAGGATTTGCTGGCCATGGCCGAATCGTTATATGGCATGCGGCCCGAGGCTTGGCTGATTGCCGTGCCCGTGCGCTCCTTCGAACCGGGTGAAGCGTTGTCCCCGGTTACCCGCGCCGGAATTCGCGACGCGGTAGACGCGATTGAGAACCTTTTGAACGACCACCATCTGAAAGGACAAACCGTATGATTCAAGTCGAAAACACGCCGCTCACACCCGAACAGGTCGATGAGGTGATCGACCGGTTTCCCGGCGAAACCGGCGACGTGTTGAGCATCCTGGAGGAACTCCAGGAAAAGCATCCGTTGAAATATTTACCCAGGGAAACGCTGGAATACGTGGCGGACCGAAAAGGCCTGTCGCCTTCCCGGGTGTACAGCGTCGCCACGTTCTATTCGTTTTTTAACCTGGAACCCCAGGGCCGGCATAGCGTGATGATCTGTCGCGGCACGGCCTGTCATACCCGCGGATCGAACCTGTTGATGAGCGGGGTGCTGGCCGAAGCGGGCGGCGGCGCGCCGGACGAGGACGGATCCTATACCACGCCGGACCATCAATTGACCGTGCGCACGGTGGCGTGTTTCGGTCAATGCGCCCTTGCGCCGGTCGTGGGGGTCAACCACGAGATTTACGGCCGGATCTCCGACATGAAACTCCGGCGCATCGTGCGAGAGCTGATACAGAAAGAGAAGCAACATGAAGATTCAACATCTTGACGCCCTGAACGACATCCGGGAAACCGGGCTGAACAAATTGTTGCACAGCGGACCCCGTATCGGCGTGGGCATGGGCACCTGCGGAATCGGCAACGGCGCGCACGCGGTGTACGAGGCGCTGAAGGAAGCCCTGCAGAAGCGTGGGTTGGACGCGTATTTGGGCCCGGTCGGCTGTTTCGGGTATTGTGCGGTCGAGCCGCTGGTCAACGTCTATCTGCCGGGTCAGCCGCTGGTGATTTTTTCGGAAGTGAAACCGGAAGACGCGGAGTACCTCGTAGAGGAATTGGCGGCTGGACGCATGCCGACCCGGAAAGCGTTGTGCCGGATCGAGGAATGGGATTTTCTGACCGGGGAAGTCACTTTCGGTCACGGCCTGCCCGATATCCCGCGCTGGGACGAGCTCCCGTTTTTCCGGGGACAGAAGAAAATCGTGTTGCGCAACTGCGGATTGATCAACCCCGAAGACCTCGAAGAGTACATCGCGATCGGCGGCTATTTCGGCCTCTGGCAGGCGCTGAACATGCCGAGCACGGACGAAATTATCGAGGAGGTCAAGAAATCCAAACTGCGGGGCCGCGGCGGCGCCGGATATCCCACTGGTGTGAAGTGGAGCCTCCTGCAGAAAGCCAAGGCCGATCGCAAATACATGGTTTGCAACGCGGACGAAGGCGATCCCGGGGCGTACATGAACCGGAACGAGATCGAAAGCGATCCGCATATGTTGCTGGAAGGCATGATGATCGGGGCCTATGCCACGGGCGCTACGGAAGGCATTGTTTATCTCCGCGCCGAATATCCGCTGGCGGTGCAGCGGTTGGAAAAGGCGGTTGCGGCCTGCCGGGAAGCCGGCCTGCTCGGGGAGGGAATCCTGGGCACGGAATTCGCGTTCAACCTGCAACTGGTGGAAGGCGCCGGCGCGTTTGTCTGCGGCGAGGAAACCGCGATGGTGGCTTCGCTGGAAGGAAAAGCGGGCCGCCCGCAGCCGCGTCCCCCGTATCCGGCCGAATCCGGCTTGTGGGGCAAGCCGACCAACATCAACAACGTGGAAACCTGGTGCAATGTGCCGGTGATCCTCGCCCGCGGCGGAGCCTGGTTCGCGGAGGTCGGAACACGAAACAGCGCCGGGACAAAGGTGTTTTCGCTGGTCGGAAAGGTTCAGAACACGGGCCTGGTGGAATTGCCGTTGGGAACCCCGCTCAAGGACATCGTGTACGGCATCGGCGGCGGGAGTCCGGACGGAAAACGCATCAAGGCCATACAGACCGGCGGGCCGTCCGGCGGTTGTATTCCCGCACTGCATTTTGATACGCCCGTGGATTACGAGGCGCTCGCTGAGCTGGGCGCCATCATGGGATCCGGTGGGATGGTGGTCATGGACGAGGACAACTGTATGGTGGACGTTGCGCGGTATTTCCTGGAGTTCACCCACTCGGAGTCCTGCGGCAAGTGCATCCCCTGCCGGGTCGGTCTCGACGAATCGGTGCGCCTGTTGCGCAAGATCTGCGACGGCGAAGCGGACATGTCCGATGTGGAAAAACTCGAGGAACTGATGCCCATGATCCGGGACATGTCGTTGTGCGGGCTCGGCCAGACCGCTCCCAATCCGGTCCTGACCACACTCCGGTATTTCCGGGACGAATACGACGAGCACATCCGGACCCGCCGCTGCAAGGCGGGCGTTTGCGAAAACCTGTACCTGTCCCCGTGCGAGAACAGTTGCCCGCTGAACATGCGGATTCCCGGATACCTGCAATTGATCAAGGAAGACCGGCTGGAGGACGCCGCGGAAATGATCTGGCTCGATAATCCTTTGCCCGCCTCCACGGGGCGGATCTGTCAGCACCCGTGCGAAAACCGATGTCGTCGCGCCGACGAGGACGAAGCGGTCAACATGCGCGAGGTGCACCGGTACGTGGCCGATATGGCGTTCGAGAGCGACCTGCAACGCCGGGTCCGCGAACGTCTGATGAAGGGCAAACTCCCCGAAACGCACAAGCGGGTCGCCGTGGTCGGCGCGGGACCGTCCGGATTGACCGCCGCGTTCTACCTGACCATGCTCGGACACAACGTCATGGTGTTCGAGGAACGAGAGGAAGCCGGCGGCATGCTGCGCTATTCTCTTCCCGAATACCGGTTGCCCCGGCAGGTGCTGATGGAAGAATTGGCGGTGCTCGAACACATCGGCGTGAACATTACCTATCGCCAGCGGCTCGGATCGGGCCTGTCGCTGGACAGCCTGACCGAGGAATACGATGCCGTTTTCCTGGCCACTGGGACCTGGAACGAAACCCAGGCCGGGATTACCGGCGAAGACGCGCCGGACGTATGGCATGCCATTGACTTTCTTGAGCAGGTCGCCCGGAACCATCCGCCGCCTCTCGGCGAGCGCGTCGTGGTGATCGGGGGCGGAAACGCCGCCGTGGATTCCGCGCGCACCGCGATTCGGCTGGGCGCGTCCGTGACCATTGCCTACCGGCGCGAACGCCGCGACATGCCGGCCATCGCCGAGGAGGTCCGGGAAGCCGAAGAAGAAGGCGCCGAATTGATCTTCCTGTCCTCTCCGCAACGGGTCGTGCTCGACGAACGCGGACGCGTAACCGGAATCGAATTGCGCCGGACGAAACTGGGCGATTTCGATGCCTCCGGCCGGCGGACCCCGGTTTCGACCAATGAGTTCTTCACCCTCCCGTGCGACGCGATCATCATGGCCGTGGGCGAGAAACCCGAACCCGATCCCATGCGCCGGGCCGGCATCCAGATACGGAAGAATTTCACCGTGGTCGTGGACGGCATCACGTACGAGACCAATGTGAAAGGCGTCCATGCCGGCGGCGACCTCGTAACCGGCGCCTCCAACGTATCGGCCACGATGTCCACCGGCAAGGCCGCCGCCCGCGCCATGGACCGCATCCTGATGGGCGAAGACCGGATGGACCGGATACTCAAAACCTTCACCTATCAGAATGTCGCGCCCCGGGAACCGGAAGGCGGAGAGCGTAATACCTCGCCGGTGCGCAAACCGGGAGAACGGAAGGACAACTTTGACGAGGTCATGCTGGGGCTCGTGGCGGAAACGGCCCTGCAGGAAAGCCGGCGCTGTCTGCGTTGCGACGTCAAGCAGCAGTGCGCCTCGCGCGCGCCGGAGACGGAAGGAGCGCTATCATGAAAGAATCGATCAAGCTGACGATTAACGAACAGGCCTTGACCGCGAAACCGGGTCAAACCATTCTGGACGTGGCCTGGGCCAACGACATCGATATTCCGCGATTGTGTTATCTCAAGGGTTTGAGCGGAGTCGGCGCCTGCCGATTGTGCATGGTCGAAGTCCGGGGTGTTCCGCGACTGCTGGCCGCCTGTGTGGCGCGCGTGACCGACGGCATGGAGGTCATTACCGATTCGCCCAAACTGAAGTCCTATCGAAAGATGGTTCTCGAACTGCTCCTGGCGGAACGGAATCATATTTGCGCGTTCTGCGTGGCGTCCGGGAATTGTGAGTTACAGGATCTGGCCCAGTCGCTGGGCGTGACGCACGTTCGGTATCCGTACCGGTTTCCGAACTTCAAAGTGGATGCCAGTCACGACCGGTTTGTGCACGATCCGAACCGGTGTGTGTTGTGCACCCGTTGTCTGCGCACGTGCGAGGAGATCGAGGGCGCGCGGACCTGGAACGTGCGGGGGCGCGGCATTCATTCCGTGATGATCACCGACCTGAACCAGCCCTGGGGCGAGTCGCCGACCTGCACCACGTGCGGAAAATGCGTGCAGGCCTGTCCGACCGGCGCCCTGGTCGAAAAGGGCCGGGCAACCGGGGAAATGACGCGCACCGGCAACCTGCTTCCGAAACTGACGTCCATGCGTGAAAGCGGGAGGTAATTATTCACGAGTTGGGTCTGGCGCAGGAAACCCTGGCGATGGCGCTGGAAGCGGCGCAGCGCCAAAATGCCCGCCGGATTCTGCGCATGCGGCTCCGAGTGGGCGACCTCTCCGGCGTGGTGATCGAAGCCCTGCAATTTGCGCTCGAGACCGTGGTGGAGGGTACGCCCGCCGAGGGCGCGCGCATCGACATCGAACGGGTGACACCCGCGTGTATATGTTCCGCGTGCGGGTGCGAGTATGACCTTTTGAGCCCGTCTGATGCGCCCCTGGAGGGACGCGCTTGCGCGCGTCCTGGGGCACGCGGAAGCGTGCCCCTCCAGCAAGAGGAATCCGCGGCTGGAATTCCATCCATGTTGAGTTATTCTTACGAGTGTCCGAAATGCGGAACGGTCAATTCGGATCTGTTCCGCGGCAAGGAAATGGATCTGGTATCCCTGGAGGTCGACTGATGTGCGATCATTGTGGATGTTCCGTGGTGGAGAATCATGACCACCACGATCATAATCATGACCATCATCACGGGCCGGAAGATGAAGCCCGGCGCGCGGTGGAAGTTCGCCAATCGCTATTGTCCCGGAACGAGCGCCTGGCCGAGCGCAATCGCGGCATGTTCATGGCCCGGAAAATCACCGTGCTGAACCTGATGTCTTCGCCCGGTTCCGGCAAGACCACCTTGATCGAGCGCACGCTGGCCGATGCCGGATCCCGGAGGCGCATCGGTGTGATTGTCGGCGATCTTGCCACAGAGAACGATGCCCGGCGAATTCGGGAACAGGGTGCGCCCGCGGTACAGATCAGCACCGGGACGGCCTGTCATCTCGACGCGCACATGGTGCACCATGCGCTCGAGAAGCTGGATCTCGAGTCCCTGGATTTTCTGTTCATCGAGAATGTGGGGAACCTGGTGTGTCCGGCTTCCTTCGACCTGGGGGAGGAGGCCCGGGTGGTGATCATCGCCGTCACGGAAGGGGAGGACAAGCCGCTCAAGTATCCGGTCATCTTCCATGATGCGGCGTTGGTCATCGTCAATAAGATCGATCTGGCGGAAGCGGTGGGATACGACCGCGAGCGGGCCCTGGCGAACATACGTAAGGCTGCGCCGAACGCTGAAGTCATCGAGCTTTCCTCCCGCACCGGCGTGGGAATGGAAGCTTGGCAGCGTTGGCTGGATCAACACACCGGCGTCGAATAATTCATTCACCGGTCATGACGACGCCCCCTTCACAAGAAGAAAACCGGATCGTGCGGGTGCGATTGAATGCGCGGGGCTCCGTGCAAGGTGTCGGCTTTCGGCCCTACGTTTTTCGCCTGGCCGGTGAAACCGGCGTGGCGGGCTGGGTGATCAATACCACGGACGGAGCCGTGATCGAGGTGGAAGGGCACGCCGAAAACGTGGAAGTGTTCATCGATCGCCTGCCGCGGGAGGCCAAGGCCCCCATTTCCATCCGGGATCTGACCCGCACCAATATCGCGCCGACCGGCCATACCACCTTTCATATCCGGGACAGCGAAGTCACGGGCCCCAAAACCGCCGCCGTCATGCCGGATCTAGCCACCTGTGCGCCCTGCCTTGAAGACATGCTGAATCCGAATAACCGGCGCCATTTTTATCCCTTCACCAACTGCACACACTGCGGGCCCCGGTACAGCATCCTGGAACAAATCCCCTACGACCGGCCCCATACCACCATGAAACAATTCGAAATGTGTCCGGTCTGCCGTGCCGAGTACGAAGACCCGGCCGATCGGCGATTTCATGCCCAGCCCAATGCCTGCCCGGAATGCGGACCACAATTGGCCTTGTGGGATACCGCCGGCCGGGTTTTATCCGAACGGCATGAGGCGCTCATGACCGCCGTCGATTGTGTTCGCCAGGGACAGATCGTGGCCGTCAAGGGGCTGGGAGGATTTCATCTCATGGTCGATGCCCGCAACGAGGACGCCGTGCGTGAATTGCGTCTTCGCAAGGACCGCGAAGAGAAACCGCTGGCGCTCATGTTCCCGCGGCTCGACATGATCCGCTCCTGGTGCCGCGTGTCCGATACGGAACAACAACTGCTGACGGGGCCGGAAGCCCCCATTGTGCTCCTGCGCAAACAGGACAAGGTGTCCGAAGGCCCGGCCGCCTCTGTTGCGCCATCCAACCCGATGCTGGGCGCCATGCTTCCCTATACCCCCCTGCATCATCTGCTCCTGCGCGAGCTTGGATTTCCCGTGGTGGCGACGAGTGGGAACCTGTCCGACGAACCGATTTGTATAGACGAGCAGGAAGCGCTGTCGCGGCTGAAGGGCATCGCCGATGTGTTTCTCGTTCATAATCGTCCGATCGCGCGCCCGGTCGACGATTCGATCGTTCGCGTGATGGGCGGCGTTCCTGCCGTACTGCGTCGCGCGCGCGGCTACGCCCCGCATCCCTTTACCCTGGACCAACCGATTTTGGAACCTATCCTGGCCGTGGGAGGACACCTGAAAAATACGGTGGCGTTGGCCATCGGCCGCGACGCATTTATGAGCCAGCATCTTGGCGATCTGGACACGGAACCTGCTTTGCAGGCGTTCGAGGACGCGATACACACCCTCCGGGGATTGTATCGTGCGGAGCCGGTTTTGACCGCATGCGATATGCACCCGGATTATGCGTCGACACGATATGCCCGAAGAACTCACACCCGGCCCTTCCCAGGAGGGGAGGAAGACATGGGAGATGGCCTCCAGGAGGGGGAGGAAGAACCGGCCGCCATGGTTGCCCCCGGCCACGCCTTATCAGGCGCGGCTACGAGCATGCACCGCCTTGTTCTTGTTCAGCATCATCACGCGCATGTCGTGTCTTGCATGATGGAACATGGCCTGCACGAACCCGTGCTGGGCATCGCATGGGACGGAACCGGCTACGGTCCGGACGGCACGGTATGGGGCGGCGAATTTCTTCAGGCGAATCGAAACACCTACGAGCGCGTCGGACACGTTCGATCGTTTAGCCTGCCGGGCGGCGACCGGGCCGTGCGCGAACCCCGCCGGTCCGCGATCGGGTTGCTCTACGAAATGTTTGGTGAGTCGGCCTTTGACATGGATGACCTGGCGCCCGTGCGCGCCTTCCATTCTGAATCCCGGCGCGTTTTGCACCGCGTTCTGGAACAGCGAGTGCAGTCGCCGCGAACCACCAGCGCCGGACGCCTGTTTGATGCGGTCGCTTCCCTGCTGGACTTGCGACAGGTTTCCTCATTTGAGGGACAGGCGGCGATGGAGGTGGAGTTTGCCGCGGATCGCGCCCCGGTGGACGCCAATCGCTATGATATTCCCCTTGTGACATCGGCCGTGCCAAGTGACACGGGCATCTTGCCCGTGAACACACGGGCGGGACGCCCGTGTCACGTTGCGGATTGGGAACCCATGATCCGTCGGATCATCGAAGATCTGCGAGCGGGACGCGACCAGGCCGCTATCGCGCGCGCCTTTCATGGAGCGTTGGCCGGCTTGATCGTTGAAGTGGCGCGCATCTGTTTTTCTTTGGCGGACGATTCGTCCGAAACATCGCCAACCGGGACACAGTTATCCCGGGAAATAGTAGGTCGGGCGGCCACGCCCGACCACGCGCCGGATCAGGGCATGGACAAGATTGAGAACGGAAGGGTGTGCCCGCCTCCATCACCTCATGCACACCCCATGTCCGGGACAGGCGAGGCCGCCTGTCCTGCATTACCCGGGCCACAGTCCTCATTGTTGGAGACGGGAAACGGACGGGCGGTAGTGCTTTCCGGCGGTTGTTTCCAGAATGCCCTGTTGCTCAACGAAACAATTTCGCGGTTGAAAGAAGCGGGTTTCGAGCCATATTGTCATCGTCATGTTCCACCCAACGATGGCGGAATTGCCCTCGGGCAGATCGGCGTTGCCATGGCCCGGCATTCTGAAATCATCAATCATAAATCGGAAATGTAGACATGTGCCTGGCCATACCCGGAAAAATTGAAGAGATCCTGTCCGACGATCCGATCATGCGGACGGGCCGCGTGAATTTCGGGGGCATACGCAAGGAGGTCAACCTGTCCTGCGTGCCCGAAGCGCGGGAAGGCGATTACGTGATTGTACACGTCGGCATGGCCATCAGCCGGCTCGACGAGGAAGAGGCGCAACGCGTTTTCGAATACCTGCGCGAAATGGATGAGTTGGAGGAGATTGAGGCCGGGGAGGACAGTAGGAAGTAAGAAGTAAGTAGTAAGCAGTAAGAAGTGGGCCGTGAAATACCTTGATGAATACCGGGATGCCGAGGGGGCGCGGCGGGTGGCGCAGGCGATTTCCAAAATCGCCACGCGGCCCTGGACGCTGATGGAAATATGCGGCGGCCAGACACACGCCATCCTGCGCTTCGGCATCGACGAACTGTTGCCGGACTCGATCGAGCTGGTGCATGGGCCGGGGTGTCCGGTTTGCGTCACGCCGGTGGAACTCATTGACAAGGCCTTAACCCTGGCGTCCGATTCCGGCCTGATATTCTGCACGTTCGGCGACATGTTGCGTGTGCCCGGATCGCGCGGCGATCTGCGCCAGGTCAAGGCGGAAGGCGGCGACGTGCGGATCGTGTATTCCCCTCTGGATGCCGTTCGCCTGGCGACGGAACATCCGGATCGGCAGGTGATCTTTTTCGGGGTCGGCTTCGAGACCACGGCGCCCGCGGTGGCAATGGCCGTGGTTCAAGCCAAGCGGCATGGATTGACCAATTTCACCGTGCTGATCTGTCATGTGCTTGTCCCGCCGGCCATCGAAACGCTGCTTTCCTCGCCGGACAACCGCGTGCAGGGCTTTTTGGCGGCGGGCCATGTGTGCACGGTCATGGGCTATACGGAATACGAACCCATTGCGAAACGGTACGGGGTTCCCATCGTGGTGACCGGGTTCGAACCGCTGGACATTCTGCAGGGCGTATATCTCTGTGTGAAGCAATTGGAAGAGGGCCGCGCGGAGGTGGAGAACGCCTATCGGCGCGCCGTGCAACGAGAGGGCAATCAGCCCGCGCGCGAGCTGTTGCTGGAGGTGTTTGAAGTGGTCCCCCGCAAATGGCGGGGCGTGGGGGCGATCCCGCGGAGCGGGTTGGGCCTACGCGAGGCGTATGCATCGTTCGACGCGGAAAAGCGGTTCGGCCTGGAGGCGGCGGGGGTGGAGGAATCCTCCGAATGCATCAGCGGGGAGGTACTGCGCGGGATCAAGAAACCGCACGAGTGCCCCGCTTTCGGTGTGCGCTGCACGCCTGATCATCCGCTGGGCGCCCCGATGGTCTCATCCGAAGGCGCCTGCGCGGCGTATTTCCGGTATCGGGCGGAATCGGGGTGAGAAAGGAAGGTTACAGGTTATCGGTTTTGGGTTATAGGTTGAAGGCGTGCCGGCAACCTGAAACCCAAAACCTGAAACGTTGATGTGAACACAGCCTGCCCCATACCGATTTCCAACTATCCGACCGTCACGATGGCGCACGGCGGGGGCGGCTCATTGATGCATCAGCTCATCGACGGGATGTTCCGTCACGCCTTCGACAACCCCCTCCTGAATGCCGGGCACGACGGCGCCGTGTTTGATGTGGACCCGGCGCGCGTGGCGTTGACCACGGATTCGTACGTCGTGCGGCCCTTGTTTTTCCCGGGAGGCGATATCGGAACGCTGGCCGTCAACGGCACCGTCAACGACCTGGCCATGTGCGGCGCCCGGCCGCAGTACCTGACGCTCGGCCTGATCCTGGAGGAAGGGCTGAAGATGGAGACGCTCTGGCGCGTGGTGCAGTCGATTCAGGATGCGGCGGAAGCGGCCGGCGTCCGCATTGTCACGGGCGATACGAAGGTGGTGGATCGCGGCAAGGGCGACGGCATCTACATCAACACCTCCGGAGTGGGCGTCCTGGCGCATGACGGGGAAATCGGTCCGTCGCGCATCCGGCCTGATGACGCCATACTGTTGAGTGGCGATGTCGGTCGTCACGGCATCGCCATCATGGCAGTGCGCGAGGGCCTGGAATTTGAAAGCGAAATCGAAAGCGATTGCGCGCCGGTGGCCGGGCCGGTGATGAACCTGCTCGAGGCGGGCATCGAAATTCACAGCCTGCGTGATCTGACGCGGGGCGGACTGGCGGCCGCGCTCGTAGAGCATGCGCACAGCGCGCGGTTCCCGCTGTTGTTCGAGGAAGCCGCGGTGCCTGTGCGCGAGGACGTCCAGAGCGCCTGCGAAATGCTCGGATTGGATCCCCTGTACGTGGCCAACGAAGGCCGGTTCATCGCGTTTGTTCCGGAATCGCAGGCGGACAAAGCGCTGGAGATCCTGCGGGCACACCCGGTCAGCGGAGGCGCGGTGCGAATCGGCGCCGTTCAGGACGGCGATCGTGCGGTGGTTCGAATGCAAAGCCGGATCGGAGCCGTCCGCATCGTGGACCTGTTGAGCGGCGAACAGCTACCCCGGATCTGCTGACGGGGTGGCGCGACCATTCAAAGCAGCACTTCCCATAACCTGGAGGGACCCCGACCGCATCGTGTCGGGGCGTCCAGGGCACGCAGAAGCGTGCCCCTCCAGCATTATCCAATCCGCATCATTCCCTCTTCTGGAGGGACGCGCTTCCGCGCGTCCAGGGCACGCAGAGGCGTGCCCCTCCAGTTCATCAGCGGCGGGTTTTCTTCGTTTTGACCCGTTTCTTCCCCGGCTTGGCATTCTTCAGAAAGCGGGCAAGCTTGACGCTGGTTTCCAGGCTCAACAGGTGTTCCATTTTGCACGCGTCGATTTCGGCCTGTTCCTCGTCGACCCCCAATATGTCCCGGAACAGGGCCTCCAGTAGTTCGTCGTTGCGCTCGACCACTTCGGCCAGCCGTTTGCCTTCTTTGGACAATTGCAGGAACTTATTGGTGTCCTCGATCACCAGTTTGCGCCGTTTGAGCGGTTTCAGGCTGATCGAGCAACTGCCGCGCGTGATGTTGAGGCTCTTGGCGATGTCGGTCACGCGCGCGTAGCCCTGATCCTGAAGTAGATGATTGATGGTCATCAGGTAATGCGCGGCGCTGTGTGTGAGTTGGTTTTCCTCGAATGACTTCCAGACTTCCCGGGCCATGATCGTATCCTCCTCTATAACATTGCCGAACCCGTCCCCTTGTTTTACGTATATAACATCAAGGCCTTAAGGGGGGAACGAAAAACGAGTCAAGGGCGCTGTGTTCCTGCGAACGATTTCGGATACGCCGCCACGGGATGACTTACGCGGACCCGGACCCGTGTGCCTTCATGCAATCCGCGACAGCAACCGACGAGGCGGCTTTTGAGCACGGTTCCGCCCTGGAGCCGGATTTCCAACAACTGATCGTGTCCGAAATATTCGCGTTCCGTGATGATTCCCGGCCCGTTTTCGTCAGCAATCAGTTCGAGGTCCTCGGGGCGAAACATTATTTCGATCTCACCGTTTGCGGCTTCCTGCAGCGGCAGGCAACCGAGCTCGCATTCCGCGAAATCGCCCCGCGCCCGGCCCGGAAGGAAATTGGCATCTCCCAGAAAGATCGCCACGCGATGCGAGGCCGGGCGGCGGTATAATCGTTCGGGGGTATCGGCTTGTACGATACATCCGTCGATCATGACGGCAATTTCATCCGCGAGGCTCAAGGCCTCCTCCTGGTCATGTGTTACGAATACCGCCGTCGTTTCCGCCGCCCGCAGGATGTGTCGGACCTCGTTGCGCAGGCGCACGCGCATGCCGGCGTCCAGGTTTGAGAACGGTTCGTCCAGTAGGATCACGTCGGGCCGCGGCGCGAGCGCCCGGGCGAGCGCCACCCGTTGCTGTTGGCCGCCGGAGAGTTCGTGCGGCATGCGATTCTTGACGCCCTCCAGGCCTACCAGGGCCAGCACGTCATGCGTGCGAGGACCCGATCGGTCCCGGTCGGACAAGCCGAAGGCCGTATTGTCCTCCACGTTGAGGTGTGGAAACAGCGCGTATTCCTGGAACACCATGCCGACTCGGCGTTGTTCCGGCGCCACGTGGAGGCCCGGTGCCGTCACCGTGCGCGATCCGACCGTCACTGTGCCGCGGTCCGGCGTTTCCAATCCCGCGATCAACCGTAGTGCGGTGGTTTTCCCGCAGCCGCTCGGACCGAGCAGGGCGAGAAACCGGCCCTCCGTCACATCGAGATCGACCCCGGTCACAGCGGAGACATCCCCGTAGCTCTTGCAGAGATTCCGACAGCGGATTGCATACTTCCGTGGTTGTGCTTGGCTTTTCATTCCTCCTCGTGCTTGAACAGAATCCATAACGAGAGCGCCGACACGAAGACGAGGATCAGCACGGGCGCCGCCGCGCGCGCGAAAAAGGCTTCTTCGGTGGCGCCCCAGATGCGGGTAGCCAGGGTGTGAAAGCCCGTCGGCCCGAGAATCAGGGTGGCCGGCAATTCCTTCATGGCGTTCAAAAACACCAGGGACAGCCCCATGAAGATTCCCGGTCGCATCAAGGGCAGGGTCACGGAAGTCAGCACGGACCGGGATGAGCGGCCGAGGATGCGTCCCGCCTCCTCCAGCCGCGGGCTCATTTGCAACAGGGATGCGCGCAGGCTGCCCATGGCCAGCGGGAGAAAAAGGATCACATAGGACAAGACCAGCATCCGGCGCGACTGGTACAGCCACGGCGCATAGCGCGCTCCGAAAAATACCAGGGCGAGAGCCACGGCGATGCCGGGCAGGGCGTGCGCGATATACGCGCACCGCTCGCAACCCCGGCTGAATGCGCCCGGATACCGAACGGCCAGCATCACGATCGGCAGTGCCGCGAGCACGCCCGCCGCGGCGGCTTGGGCGGATACCAGTACGGAATTGAAAACGATGTCTGCGTGGGGCGTGAACCGTTCCCCCGACATCCATCCGTGCGTGAGCCAGTATCCGGTAACGATCAGGGGAACGCCCAGCGCGAGAAGCGAGATCAGGGATACGCCTCCGAGGGCGGGAAGGCGCCATCGGCCGAGGGGAACCAGGGCGGGCGCGCGTTTCGAACCTGCGCTGCTTCGATAGTACAAAGCCCGTCCCCGGAGACGATACTCAAACGTCAGAATCGCATACGTCAACAACACAAGCAGCAGGGCCAGCACGGCGGCGGCGCCGCGATCGAGCGCCGAGGTGTATTGCACATAAATGGCGCGGGTGAAGGAATTGAACTGGAGGATCGAGACGGCGCCGAAGTCGCTCAACGTATAAAGGGCCACAAGCAGGGCGCCGGCGTGAATCGAAGGGCGAAGATGCGGGAGCGTGATTTCCAGGAAAACCCGCCGACGGTCGCGGCCGAGACTGCGGGCCGCTTCCTCGATGCTCGGATCCAATCCGCGCAAGCCCGCCCGTACGCTGAGTTGAACGTAGGGGTACGTGAACAGCGTTAATGCGAGCCACGCACCGGGAAAGCCGTATATCGAGGGCAGCCGCTCGACTCCGAACGGCTGCAACAGGCTTTGCAGCATACCGGTGGGGCCCAGCGCGCCCACGAGCGCGAAGGCGCCGACATAAGACGGCAGGACAAGGGGGAGGCAGGTGACCGTCGCCCAGAACCGGCGTCCCGGCAGGGCCGCACGGGTGGTTAGCCACGCCAGGGTCACACCGATCATCGTGGCGCTCGTTGTGACGGCCGCGGCCAAGGCCGCCGTGGACAGAAAGACACGCGCGGTACGGGGGCGGAGGAGTATTTCGACGGCGCCTGGCCCGAGCTCGATGGTTCGGATCAAAAGGTAAACGAGCGGCAATAACATGGCGGCGGCCATCGCACCCGCCATGAAGGTAAGTGCCGGGGGCGGTCGTCGCCGCCCCGCACGCCTATGCGTCGTCATCGGTATGTCCATGGTGCGGGCTCCGGTCATGTGGCTAGGATTGCCGGAACGAGGATCCCGGCGTTCCTCTCCTACAGAAGATTCAATTCCATCAACAATCGCAAGGTACCGTCCAGATCGTCCAGATTGCTCAAATCCAGATCGGGGGTTTGAAGGTCCCGCAAGGGTGGAAGCGCCGGGTTCGGCTCTATCTCCCGGGCAAGCGGGTACTCGAAGGTTTCGTGTGTGAAATAGGCCTGGGCTTCGGGTTCCAACAGGAACCGGATGAAGGCCTCGGCTTGATCGCGGTTCGGGGACGTGTTGACAATAGCCACGCCGGCGATGTTGACCAGCGTTTCATCCAGGTAATGATTTCGGACAGGGAATTCATCGCCGCGTTCCCGGATTAGTTGATGCGCGTAATAATGATTGGAGAGGCCCACATCGATTTCCCCGGATGCTACGGCGAATAGTATGGGCGTGTTGCGCGCGTAATTACGGGTGCGATTATCGCGCATGCCGAGCAACCAGGTTTGGGCGGCGGATTCTCCGCGTGTCATCCGCATGGCCGTGACGAAGGCCTGAAACGATCCGTTCGGCGGCGCCCACCCGATACGTCCGCGCCAGGCCGGATCGAGCAATCCGTCAACCGATGCCGGCAGTTCCTGCGGGGATAGGCGGCGGGGATTGTAGACCACGACGCGCGCCCGGCCGGAGACCCCGACCCAAACGCCGTCCGGAGAACGAAAGCGCGGGTCCACGCGGTCCAGCAAGTCGGCGGGGAGGGGGATCAGCCGGTTTTCTCGGGCCAGCGCGCCGAGCGCGCCGGCATCCTGCGCGAACAGGATATCGGCCGGGCTGTGGCGACCTTCCTCCAGAATCGTGGCGGCCATTTCCGCTGTTTGCCCGTACCGGACCCGTACGTCCACCCCCGTCTGTTCCCGGTACACATCGATCAGGGGTTGGATCAACGGCTCGCTTCGACCCGAATAGACAATAAGGGTTTCCGCTTCGCCGGGGCGATGCCCCGGCCCGCACCCGGAAAGCAGGAACAACGGGACCGCGACCACGGCCAACGCCGATAGCCAACGAAAAGGGCGAACGGCAACGCCGATCCGGGATGCACGATCCCCGTGATATGCCATATGTGATGTTCCGTGCTGTAACCGCATTCCCATCCCTGTATATGAATGCTAAATAGAACAAATGTTATATATACAAACCACCCCAAGATACCGACCGCTCGGCGACAAGTCAAGGGGCGCCTCGTACGGGTTGGTGTCGGCGCGGCGGGCGCCCAGGGTCCGACTGGGGCGATGCCTTATAACGGCGCTGAGCGTTTAGTCGTTATTCTTCCTATGAGAATACCCGTCGATTGGGACGGACCCGGGCCCATGGTCCTTGCGGGCGGTCAAGGCCTCCGCTAATCCGGTAATCATGCCGTTGTGCCCCGCTTGTAAGATCAAAGGGCATCCATTTCGGGGGCGGGCTCGTTGTGTTCCTCCCGCGGCATGTGGCGGATGGCCCAGGCAATAATGGGTATGAGGAGCAGAAACAGGACGGCGCCGACAAAATAGATCATGCGGACGTTGAAGCCGGCGGCGATCACCCCGCTTATCAGGGGGGCCACGACCCATCCGATGGAACGCGCCGAACTGGCCCAGCCGAAAATGAAACCCCGGCTGTTCTTGGGCGTTACCTTTGCCAGCCAGATCTGGATTACCGGTTCGAGCCCCCCCGAGCAGAACATCATCGCGAACCGCGCGGAAAACAGCACGGGGAGGCTTTGGGCGAGACCCTGGGGAATCATCATCAAACCCGCGCCGATGGCGGTCAATTTCCCAATACGCGAAGGGTGCACCCGGTCCGCCATCCGTCCCAGGATGAAGCCCGCCAGCAGTCCGGCGATTCCGCTGATCGCGAACAACAGGCCCGCCCAGAACGAAACACCCTCCTTGCCGTGGATCTCCTGCACCAGCAACGGCATCATGGGCAGATCGAAATGACGCACACCCGCGATCATGGCGAGTAAGACCAGGATCGGCAGGGCGAACCGGAAACGCGACCAGCCGCTCGGAGGGGGTTCCGCCGATTCCTCGCCGGGTTTCTCCGCCGGCTCCGGCATCTCGCGTGTTCCAAACAGCACGAGCAGAAACGAGACAAACAGGAAACAGGCCGATACATAGTAGGCCACGCGATACCCGTACAACGAAGCAAACCATCCGCCGAGAAACGCGCCAACCATCGCGCCGGAAAACACGGCCGCGCTCAACGAACCGAGTGCGGCGCCGCTGCGCTCATCCGGCGCCTGCACGGCCACCATGGTTTGCGCCGCGGTGAACGTGCCGGTCAACGCCCCCTGCAACAGGCGCAGGGTCACAAGCGCCTCCACGCTGCGAACCCCGCCCATTAATGCCAGCACCAGCGCGGCGCCGAGGTTGGCGCGCAGGAGCATCAACCTCCGGCCGTACCGGTCCGCCGCCGCGCCCCAGATCGGCGAGACCAGCGCGAGCGACAACGGCGTGGCCGCCGCGAATAACGCCACCCAGATTTTGAGTTGAACGGGATCGTCCACGCCGAGATCCTGGATGTAATACGGCGCGAACGGTACGGCGAAGGTGAATCCCATGATTGAGATAAACTGGGACAGCCAGATGAAGATCAGATTGCGTTTCCAGTTGAACAAAACACGCTCCGTTTGACGCAGGGTATCATAGACGCTTCCCGAACCACACGAATCTTTGTTTGAAACATGACCCACCTGCCGCTACGCAGAAGGTATAGCGTCCATTCGGAAATCCCTTTGAAGATTATCATTCAGCGCGCGGCTATGCGCTCAGGCCTGCCGTGCCAGGGAGGCTCCGCCGATCACGCCCGCATCGTTACCGAGGATTGCAGGCGTGATTTCCAGCCGTGAGAAGAAGTCGCGGTGCAGCCGTTCTTCAAGGTGCCGGCGGAGGGGGTCGAACAGGACGCGCCCGCTCAATCCGATACCGCCGCCGATAATAATCGCTTGCGGTTGAATCAGGTACGCCGTGGACGCAAATGCGGTGGACAGGCACTCGGCCACAAAATCGTACACGTCAAGGCCGACGCGGTCATCTTCCTCGGCGGCCTTCTGAATCATCTGCGGGGTCACGCGTCCGGGATCGCCCTCACACCAGGTATGGAGCACGGAGGACGGTTCTCCTTTCATCAAGGTTTGAGCGCGTTCGATGATGCGTCGGTTCCCGATGTATTGTTCCAGCCCCCCCCGGCCCATGGGCGAGTCAACCCCGTTCATGTCGATGGACATATGGCCGATTTCCCCGGCCATGGAATGCGCTCCCCGATAGATCCGTCCGTCCAGCAGGAGTGCTCCGCCCACGCCTGTTCCCAGTGTCACAAAAAGCGCGTGTTCGAAGTTTTTTCCGGCGCCGTACGTGCATTCACCCAGCGCCATCACGTTCACATCGTTGTCGACACGTACCGCAAGGGATAAGCGTTCTTCCATTAATGCGCGCAGAGGAACATCGTCCCATCCGGGCACATTCACGAGGACATGAATGTGACCGCGTTCAAAATCCACGAAACCCGGAACGCCGATACCCACGCCGGCGATCGGGTCGGCGGGCGTGAGACCGGCGGCGGATTTGAGTTCCTCGATCCCCCCCGCCATGGCATCCAGCCCGGCCCGGCGATCGGCCAGGTTCCGGGTAGGAATCGTTTTGCGGGATCGGATACCCCCGTTCCGGTCCACCAGGGCCATTTTGATGGAGGTCCCGCCGAAATCGATTCCCGCGGCCAAGGGGGCCCCGTTTTCTGGTTTGGTGTTATTCCTCATCTTTCAGCCGGTTGTTTTCCGGTTCGGACTTTGCCGCCGGAAGGTATACACACATAGATGTGCCATCGCCCTCGCGGGACCGGACGCGAAGATGGCCCCCGTGTTTCTGAACGATGGAATAGCATATGGCCAATCCCAGCCCATGTCCGGTATCCTTGGTGCTGAAAAAGGGATCGAATATGTGAACCAGATTCTTTTCAGGAATCCCCACACCCTCGTCGTCGATGCATAACTCGATATACCGGCCCGGTGGAAGCGGTACCTCGGACTTATCTTTCAATCGGATGTTTGCGGCGCGAATTTTTATGTGTCCTTTATCCGGCATGGCTTCCACGGCATTCACCAGTATATTCATCAATACCTGTCCCATTTGAATGGGATCCGCGAACACCGGCCACAGGTTTTTCGGCACGGCGCAATCGTATTGCAGTCCTTCCCGGCGAGGGGACACCTCCAGCGCGGATTGTACCAGCGCTTCAATCGATATGATCTCTCGAACCGGTGCGCCGCCGCGCGAAAAGGTTAACAGCTGACGGGTCAACAAGCCTGCCCGCATGCAGGCTTTTTCCGCTTCGTCAATGCATTCGTTCACCTGCTTGTCCGAAGCGCTTCCGGAGAAGCGAAGCAGGGAGATGTTACCCAGTATGGCGGTAAGCAGGTTGTTGAAATCGTGCGCGATTCCGCCGGCCATGATCCCCAACGATTCCAGCCGCTGGGCTTTCAGGCGTTCCGTTTCCAGATACCGGCGCAGGCTGATATCGCGAACCACGGCCAACGCCTCATCCGCCTTGTACCGGACCATGCGCGCTTCAAATATTTTAACTTCATTATGTATCTCGAGTTCGTACTCGAACACCTGTGTTTTTCCGGTGCTGAGCACCCGGTCGGCATGATGATGGAAAGCGTTCGCCACGTCTTGAGGAAGCACTTCATCCACGGTACGACCGAGAAACTTTTCCGGGGGGGCATACAGCAATTCTTCTTTCGGGGCATGATAGCGCAGATACCGTCCTTCGCGGTCAAAGAGAAATACAAGGTCCGGAATGGCGCTTATTACCGCCTGGTTTTCCATTTCCTGTTGTCGGAGCGCCGCTACGGCCCGCTGTTGTTCGGTGATGTCCACATCCATGGCGAAAACTTCGGACACGCGTTGTTTTTCAAAAATGGGAAACATGGTTGAATACACCCAATGCGGCTCCCCGTTTTTGGCAATGACCTTCCACTCCTGCAAGGGAGACGCGCGACCCGTGCGCCAGATGGTATCCAGGACCTGTTTGAATATCTCTTTCTCCTCTCCTTCGAGCAAAAGATCCTGCAGCCGTTGTCCCATGGCCTCTTGTCGCGAATACCCGTAAAGCGTTGTGCACGCCGGATTCCAGTGCTGTATGACGCCCTCCCGGTCGAAACCCTGGATGGCTACGTGGGGCGTGTTCTCCAGAACGGATTCAAACCGATCCAGCGCCTCCCGCAAGGTGCTCCCGGCTTGATACACGTGTATCTGGGTTTCCGAAGCCTGTTGATCCCGGTTTCCATCCGCGTGCGCCGGCTTGGATGGCGTGCGTTCGTGTTCAGGATATTCCTTGCTCCTATTCACTGCTCGTCCCTCTTGGCCCGGGCCTTTGGACCATGTCCCCGATTGTAACCGTCCGTCCGATCGTGAAAAGCTTATTCAGCCGGTACCCCCCCGATCTTCCAGGCATACCCGGATGCTTTTTGAAAGACCGTCGATAAACCGATCCGTTCCAAACCGTTCGGCATGGCGCCGTATGACGGATGCCTCCCATGACATGGACGATGCGCGTTCTATTGTTTCACACAGCGCCGTGTCGCTCTGCTCATGGAAGAACAGGCCGGTTTGCCCGTCCCGTACTGATTCCCGTACCCCGCCCTTACCGAAAGCCAGCACGGGTTTGCCGCAGGCCATGGCCTCAACCGGCACAATCCCGAAATCCTCCTGGCCGGGGAAGATCAGGAACCGGCAGCGCCGATACCAATCCACAATTTGTTCATCCGTTTGCCATCCGAGGAACTGTATTCCCGGTCCCGCCTGCTTTCTCAGTGATGCGTATTCCGTTCCCGTGCCGACAATCTTCAACGGATATCGGAGCCGGTTGTATGCCTGCACCGCCAGGTCGACCCGCTTGTACGGAACCAGGGCCGACACGATCAGGTCGTACCCGTCATGACCGGGTTCCCCCGGTGTACACCGTTCCACGTCAACCGGAGGATACACCACGTCCGCTTCCCGCCCGTAGAAGGTCCGGATTCTTTCGCGCACATGTTCGCTGATGGCGACAAAACGATCGACGCGTTCGGACGCACGCCGGTCCCAGTCGCGCAGCCGGGCAAGGATCGGATGCAACACCGCTTTTTTCAGCGGGTTCCGGCCGAAATATTCGTCATAAAACGTCCAGGCATATCGCATCGGCGTGAAACAATAACAGAGATGCCCGGCGCCGGGAGGCGGCTTGAGGCCCTTGGCAATGCAGTGGCTGGTACTCAATACCAAGTCTGCCGGAGGCGGCTGCATCCGTTCAATCATCCGGGGATAGAAAGGAAGAAAATAGCGGTACGTCTTGAAAATGCCCGGAACACGCTGAAGACCGGAAACCGAAACCGGGTGCCGGTTGATGACCGGTGATATTTTCGACGGGTCGTGAATCATCGTATGAATCGGCGCATCGGGGAACCCTTCGCACAGCAGTTCCAATACGCGTTCTCCGCCGCGCATGCCCGTCAGCCAGTCGTGCGACAGCACGACCTTCATTTGTTTCCACTCTTCCGGGTACTTCATATTTCGGGTGTGACTGTAGGAAAACCGATCGGGCCTGTCAGCACATTATGCCGTTCCCGCTCACTCCTCTTTCCCTTCGCGGTCATTCACATACACCCGCACCGTTTCTTCCGCCGTGCGGCGCCAGGAATAGCGGGCGGCTCGATTCAGGCCCTTGACCCGAAGCGAGGCGGCCCGATCCGGGTTTGTCAGGACCTCCGTCATGGCCTCCGCCAGCCCGTCGAGATCGTTCGGGTCCACGAGGATCGCCGCATCACCCGCCACTTCCGGAAGGGCGCTGCGATTTCCGCAAATCACGGGGGTGCCGCTGGCCATCGCTTCGAGCACGGGCAATCCGAACCCTTCGTACCGGGAGGGCAACACGAACAGGTCGGCCTCGCGATAGGCCTTTACCAGCTCGTCTCCGGTCACATAGCCGGTCCACTGTACGGCCTCGCCGAGATGGCGTTCCCGGATCAGTTGTTCCGCTTCCGGATATCGGGGATCGCGCGGACCGATAATACGCAAACGCGCTTCCGGAACCCGACCGCGGCGCACCCGGTCGAAGGCCTCGATCAAGCCGGTCACGTTCTTATAGGGATCCTGACGCCCGACATACAAAATCCATTTTTCATTCCGGTTCGTCGGCCGCGGCGCCGGGGCATAGGCGTCCGACACGCCTTCGGCAATGACCACCACCTTGCCATGATCCGGTTCGGGAATGCGCAGGTGCCCGATGATGTCCTGCCGGGACGACTCGCTTACGGTAATAAGCGTATCCGCGCGGGCCCCGACCTCGTACATGAGATGCCGGTACAGCGCGAAAAAACGCGCCTTCTTTGCGCGCGGGGCATGATCGGGAAATATAAGCGGAATCAGGTCGTGAATGGTCACCACACATCGTACCCGGCGGCGGCCGGCCCGCCGCGGAAACGCGAGAAACGGAATCATGTAGTTTGTGGAATGAAAGACATCAAGCTCGGTTTTTCTGATTTCGCCCGGCATGCGGATCTGATTCCAGGGGGAAAACAAGCCGTAGGGCAGGAGGCGTGTCGTGACATTCGGCGCGTCCTGCAAGCCGGCGAATTCCACGGTACGATCACGAACGTCCGCTTGATTGAAAAACAGTACATATTCGTTTGTAGCATCCACGGCCGCAAGTTGACGGATCAGCTCCTGGGTATAGGAACCGATTCCCGTGATCTCCGGAAAAATCCATCTGGCGTCGATCCCGATTTTCATTTCCCGCCCACCTTCCGATATACCTCCCACGTCTTTCTCGCCGTATCCGCCCATCGGTACCGGCCCGCCTGTGCGCGGCCCGCTTTCCGCAGCGTCTCGCGCCGGGTGTCATCTCCGAGCAGGGTTTCCACACGATTCTTCCAAAGTTCCGGGTCGAATTGTGGAGCCCATTCCGCGGCGTCTCCCAGCACTTCCGGAAGCGAACCCGCCGTGGACGACAACACCGGCGTTCCGCACATCATGGCCTCCAGCGGGGGGAATCCGAAGCCTTCGTACAGCGAAGGAAACAGAAACAGTTCCGATCCCGCGTACAACGCGGGCATCCATTGTTCGTCCACGTATTCCAGGTAACGGATCGAGACGGCCCTCCGGGAACGCTTCATCCGCTCCAGGATCGGCTCATATTTCCAGCCCCGCATTCCCGCCAGCACCAGGTCTCCGTCAAAGGACTCCAGGCGCTCGAAGACGTCCACCAGAAACGGAATATTCTTCCGCGGTTCGATCGTGCCTACGAACAACAGGTAGGGACGGTTCAGGTTCAATGCCCGGCGCATGGTTTTGATGGCGTCCTGATCCGGTGAGGCCATGTTCGGGGTCAGGCCCTCGTGAATGGCGGTTACCCGGTCTTCCGGGACGTTCAACTGTTCGCAGATTTCACGGGCGGAGAATTGGGAAACCGTGATGATCATGTCCGATTGATCCACCGTCTTGCGGATTTGCGCGCTCAGGTACCGCAGGTTCTTTCGTTCGGTTGTCTCCGGCAGACGCAGGAACGCGATGTCGTGGAGGGTGACCACCGATCGGCCGCACGTCAGCGGCGGGCGCACAAAGTTGGGAAAGTGATACACGTCCGCCGGTCCGGAAAAGCGATCAAACGGAGGCCAGCCGATGGTTTTCCATGCCTTTTGGACCAGGCGCCCCGGGCACCAGCGTACGACTTTCCGGCGGGCGCCCATGACGGGAAACGGATGTCCGCGACGCGAAAAATCAAAGTAGAACAGGATTAATTCATCCGACCCCGCCGGGTCGCCCAGGTGTTCGACCAGCGATTTCGTATAGCGGCCCACACCCGCCCGCTGTCCGATCGCAGATTGTATATCGACACAGACTTTCACATTCACCCTCTCATCGCGCCGTCAGGTCGTGCACCCGCAAGGTGGTCCGATTCCGGGAGGGAAACCGGTGCACGTCGAGGTCCTGGATCATCCAGACCTCGTCAATACGGCGCAGGCTTCGGACCTGCAATCGCCGGGCCAATTGGCCGTCGGCATCGAAAGCATCGGCCTGAAGCAGCAGCGCGGTTTCGGGATCGATCCATAGCCGGACTTCGGAATAGGCGCCGGGCGTGTCATCCGGCGCGGGCGCGGTCACGACATAGCAGAAGCGGCCGCGGCGGCGATCCGTGCCCACCGTTTCGGCGTCGGGCCACCACAGAAACGACAGGGTCAGATCGGCCCAGCTGATTTCCGTGCCCTCGATCGTTCCATACAGATCCGGGACGGGTGCTTCTTGGAGGGGTTCGCCTTTGGCATATTCATATACCGGTGTTTCGCCCGGCGGCCACGAAATACGGAGCCGCTCACGCCGTCGGCCGAACCGGTCGTGGATATGGTATTCCGCGGAAGGGGTGGCCGCGCCCCAGTTGAAATAGATGCGTGCGTTCAACACGCGGATGATTTCACCGCGGGGGTTCTGTGTGCGCAATTCCGCATCAATGCGGAGCGGTTCGCGCGGCAATGCCGCGCGAACCTGCCGCAAAAGAATATGACCTTCCGGCCATGGACCCGCCTCGGCACGTCCCGCGACCGGGATCATCAAGGACAGGACCAGGATGTATGCGATTCTTTTCATAGCGCTTTCGGGTCGGCGCCGCGACGAGGGCGTTGCGGCTCCAAATCCCGCGTTGTTTTCTCGCACTGGAGGCCCGGCGCCCCCGCCGGGCGGTCACTTCCTCTTTTTCACCGCATGGCCCTTGAGCCGCCCGATTTTTGGAAGAGGGCCGACCAGGGGCCGGGCGTATTCGATGAAAGCTGTGGTGACGTCGTTGCCCGCCTTGTTGATGAACGTTGCCGGCATGTGCCGCGTTTCTTTCGCGACGCTGCGCAACGGGACGCGCTTGAATTCCACGCGATAGGACTTTCCGGGCTTTCGCTGAATGGCCACGCTTCCGCTGGCATAACCGCCTACGGCGAAACGAACGGCTTCGCGGCCCACGGCGCGTGCTTCGCGGGCATCGACATCGGACACCAAGCCCGGGAATGAGCGTTGCAGATAGCCGAACGTGTCGGCGCGCACACGGGAAATACCGGTTTTTTCCCGAATCTGCGCGGCCAGCAGATCCCCCAACGCGCCCGTACCGCTCAACTGCACGTTCCCGTGCGCATCGACTTCCTTCGTGAACAGGCTGGCGATCGGGGTGCCGTTCCGGTCGGATATGCCCTCGGATACCGCTACCACGCAGCGGCCATACTTCGCATACACGCGTTTGACATCGGCCAGAAAACGGCTCATCGCAAACGGCCGTTCGGGCAAGTATACCAGGTGCGGCCCGTCATCGGGGTACACGCGGGCCAGTGCGGAGGCCGCCGTTAGAAACCCGGCGTGCCGTCCCATGACCACGTTGATCTTGACGCCGGGCAATGCGCGGTTGTCCAGGTTGTCGCCCATGAACGCCTGTGCCACGAATTTCGCGCCGCTGGCAAATCCCGGCGTGTGATCGTTTTGCCGCAGGTCGTTGTCAATTGTCTTGCAGATATGGAAACAACGGAACTCGTATTTCGATTTCCGGGCCTCCTCGTGAATGATGTGTGCGGTTTCGGCCGAATCGTTTCCGCCGATATAGAAGAAGTAGCGCACATTGTATTTCTTCAATACACCGAAAATCCGGCGGCAATCGTCCGCGGTGGGTTTTTTCCGGACCGAACCCAGCGCGGAGGAAGGAGTCTTCGCCACGGCTTCCAGCGACGGTTTTGTTTCGCGGCCCAGATCAACCAGTTGCTCCTCCAGGATTCCCTTGATGCCGTGTAACGAGCCATAGATTTTCCGGATCGCCTTTCGCTTCTTTGCCTCGAGCACCGCTCCCACCAGGCTCTGGTTGATAACGGCCGTGGGTCCGCCGCTCTGGGCAATCAACATGTTCCCGACCAATTCGTTCCTTGCCATAATGATCATTCTCCTGTGTGCGTGGTTAAAATGGTGAAAGGATTATGTATCAGGCCCCGGTCTTTCTGACAAGCATTCGGAAGGGGGGGCGTGCTTTCGGCCGATTCCGAATTTCCGGATACGGGGCGTCTCTACCGGGAGCACGTCTCTATGGAAGGATTGTGTTCCCATGGGAATGCGAAATACAGTATGGTCCGGATAAAGGAGTTCATGTCATGCGAACAACCCATTGGATGGCTTTGCTGCTGGTTTTTTCGTTGGCCGGGAACGTCGCCGCCGGACCTCATCCGTTGACGGCCGAGGACCGCGATTATCTCCGGGGCATCATGCGGGAGACATGGCATTTTCTCGATTTCTATATCTCCCCCAAAACCGGATTGCCCTACGACTCGAGCACGCCCAACAAGGACATCACAAACACCACCACGATCGGCGTGTACCTGGCCTCGCTGTGCATGGCGTACAAGATGAATTATGTGACCGAAGATCACGCGCTCGCGCGCATCGAGCGCATCCTGGACAGCCTGGACACCCTGGAGCACTGGAACCGGCTCTACAACAACTGGCTGCATCCCGACCTGAAAACGCGGGAGGCCCAACCGGGCCGGAACAACATCTCCGACTACAATAAACTGCCCGCCGGGCTGATTCTGGTCCGCCAGACCTTCCCGCGACTCGAATCGCGGATCACGGCGTTTCTCAACGAGATTCCGTGGGCCGAGTTTCACGATCCGGAAACCGACAAGGTCCTGTATGAATTCGATGTCGTACAGCGGAAAACCCTGAACCCTGTATACCTGTTTCGCGGCGAGGACAAAGTGCTCGGTCTGTTTTTCATGATTGCCTCGGAGCAGGTCCCGCCCGAAGTGTGGGACCGGCAGGACAACGCCACGGAGGAGCGTCACGGGTACCGCTATTTTCGGCACGGGTGGCAAGGCGGCGGTTTATTCATGCACTTCTTCTGTTCGCTTTTTCTCGATCCGCGCGGCACGCCGCTGGAGGAATCGGCCCGGAACTTCACGCTCGCCCAGAAGGCCCATGCCGAGAAGATCGGCGCGCCGGTCTGGGGCTGGTCGGCCTGCGAGGCGCCCGACGGACGATACCTCGGCATGGATGCCATCACGGATGAGATCGTGACGCCGCACGCATCCGCCCTGGCCATTCATCTTTTCCCGCGCGAAGTCACGGACAACCTGCGGCGGCTGGAAACATTCGGCCTGCGCGAGCCGTTTCCCGTTGACGGAGAACCGCAACGGTTCGGGTTCCGCGACAGCGTGAACTGGAAGACGGGCGAAGTGGCCGACGTGTACCTGGTATTGGATCAGGCCATGCTGTTTCTCGCGTTGATCAACGTCGTCGAGGACGAACTGCTGTGGCGGACATTTGGCGCGGATCCGATGGTTCGGCGCGGCCGCGAACTCATACCGGATTACCCTTGATCCATGCCGGCCGGACACTATGGGGACGAGGTCCTGTCGTCGTTGTTTTGTATTTCGTCCTTGGCTTCGGCAATGGCCTCGGCCAACCGATGCTCCTCGCGCACGGCCCGCAGCTTTCGCTCCACGGCGTCTTCCACGTAGAGCTCCTGCGAAAGACCCACGTACAGGGAATAGATGGTCAACAGCAATACCAGGGTAAAGGGCAGTCCGGTGCTGATGGCCGCCGTCTGCAACGTATCCAATCCTCCTCCCAGAAGAAGAACAGCGGCGATCATGCCTTCCATTACACACCAGAACACGCGTTGCGGTATCGGCGAATCGAGTTTCCCACCCGACGTCAGGTGGTCCACCACCAGCGACCCGGAATCGGACGAGGTGATGAAGAATACCGTAACCAGCACGATGGCCACAAGGGACATGACGCCGGTGAACGGAATGAACTCCAACATGGCAAACAGGGCCGTCGATACGTCCTCCCTTACCGCGGCGGCAATATCGACCGCCCCGCTCGCCTGCAATGAAATTGCCGTGTTGCCGAAAACCGACATCCAGAAGAGGGAGAGCAGGGTGGGAACGATCATCACGCCGAGAAGAAATTCGCGCACCGTGCGGCCTTTAGAAATACGCGCGATGAACATACCGACAAAGGGGGACCAGGAAATCCACCACGCCCAGTAGAAAATCGTCCAGGCCCCTTGCCAGTTGGTATCGCCGAAGGTTTCCGTCCACAGGCTCAGTTCAACAAATCGGGACAGGTAAAAACCCGTATTCTGCGTGAACCCGCCCAAAATATAGACGGTGGGGCCGACAATCAGCATGAAGAGCGCAAACAATGCGGCCAACCCCATGTTCCATTCACTCAACCGTTTTACGCCGTTGTCCAGTCCGGCGATGACCGACGTGGTAGCGAACGCGGTTATGACCGTGATCAACACGACCTGTATTCCCGGGCTGATATTCAGTCCGAACAGGTAATTCAACCCCGCGTTCACCTGTTGAACCCCCAGCCCGAGAGAGGTGGCCAAACCGACCAGCGTCGCCAACACGGAAAGTACGTCAATCAGGTTGCCCCAGCCGCCATGAATCCGATTCCCAAGGAGCGGATAGAAAATGGAACGAATGGTCAGGGGCAGACCCCGGTTGTAAGCGAAAAAGGCGAGTCCCAGGCCCACGACGGCGTAAATCGCCCAGGGATGGAGGCCCCAATGAAAAAACGTAACCCCCATCGCCGCCTGGGCGGCTTCCGCGGAATAGGGTTCGATCCCTTCGAAGAGGGGCGACGGCGTATCGAAATGAAACATGGGTTCGCCGACACTCCAGAACATGAGGCCGATTCCCATGCCCGCACTCAACAACATGGCATACCAGGCCGGTGTCGAGAATTCGGGTTGCGCCTTGTTGCCGCCGATACGGATGCTTCCGCTCCGGCTGAAAGCAAACCAAAGGGCCGCCACGATGAATACGTTGGCCGCCAGAATAAAAAACCAGCCGAACGAATGTGAAATCCAGTCCAACGCCGTGGTGCTGGCCGTCGCCGCCTGCTCGCGGAACATCAGCGTCAGGACGATAAAGAGAGACAGGATGAACACCGATGCCATGGTAACGTGCGGATGAATGTCGAACCCGAATCGGCTCCAATTGTCCTCACCGGGTTCCTTGGCTTCCGCATCATCAAAGAACGTGGCGGTCGGTCGAATTTGCAGACCACGAAATTTGTCGCGCTGCTTGATGGCCTTGTCGCGGGCGGTTTTTTCCGCCTGCCGAAGTTTCATGGCCAGGGTCCGCTTGGCTTTTGCTTCTTTCGGGTCCACTTCATGTGTCATATGCTTTTCCTCGCTTCCAAAAGCCTGTTCGACCGACGTCGTTACGCGCCCGGGCTCCAGATTTCCGCAGACGCACCGGCCGTGTATCGGCGCGAAGTCACCTGCGCCCTGTGCGGGAACAGGATGATCTCAACATGGACACGACAGGACAATACTTTATTGCACTCCACGGCTCCCGGATAATGAAAGATCTGCCCCCCCTTGACAGCCTTCCGGAACTGTATTATAAAGGCTTTTGAATGGTTCGAGGCCGGACCCCTTCTTCTTTTGGGGGTTCGTATTGCCGTAAGGCTCTTTCATATCGGCTGTTATACATGACAGCCGCATCGCAAATCGGCTCGCATCAGCGTGCGGGCTCGCAGATCGGTCAATCCGGACAAAGCGCGGATTGATGTCAACGAAAACCTAAAAGGAGGTAGCTGCAATGAGGACTCAAACATCATGTCATCACATCATTACGTTTGTCGCGGTGGCATTATTCTGCCTGGGGCTGGTTCCCCGGGCCGAAGCCATCGGTTTCGAAGTGGGACCGCTCGAAGTCGGCGGCGCGATGCGCGTGAATTACGTGCTGGGCGATTACGAAAAGGACGGTACCGGCGCCCCGCAACGCGGCGGGCACGGTGGTGATTTCGAACTCGACACCTTCCGGATCAACCTGGATTACAGCCACGAAGGCTGGCTCGGCAAAGCGGAATACCGCTGGTATCACCGCTACAACTTCCTGCATACCGGCTGGGTGGGATACGAAGATGAGCGCGTCGGTCGTATCGAGGCCGGACTCAATCGCACCCCGTTCGGCGTTGGCCCGTATG
>SLKG01000135.1 GCA_007134735.1 Kiritimatiellia bacterium | reverse complement strand
CTCGGAATTATCGAATAAACAAGGCTACCAAGGAGGAATGCATCATGGCAGCAAAACAGTTGAAGTATGATACAGAAGCGCGCCAAGCCGTATTGCGGGGCGTGGAAAAATTGAGCCGGGCGGTCAAGGTGACCCTTGGACCCCGCGGCCGTAACGTCGTGTTGGACAAGAAATTCGGCTCGCCGACGGTGACCAAAGACGGCGTAACCGTGGCGAAGGAAATTGAATTGGAGGATCCCTTCGAGAACATGGGCGCCCAGATGGTGCGCGAAGTAGCTAGCAAGACGAGCGATGTAGCCGGCGATGGAACAACGACGGCGACCCTCCTGGCGGAGGCCATTTATCGCGAGGGGCTGAAAAATGTAACGGCCGGTGCGAATCCGATGAGCCTGAAGCGGGGGATCGACAAAGCCACAGCCGTGGCTGTCGAGGCACTCGAAAAACAAAGCAATTCGGTGAAAGACCGCCAGGAAATATCGCAAGTGGCGACCATTTCCGCCAATGGCGATACAACCATCGGCGACATTATTGCCGATGCCATGGACAAGGTCGGCAAAGACGGCACCATCACGGTTGAAGAAGCAAAGGGTATCGAAACCACGTTGGACGTGGTGGAAGGTATGCAATTCGATAAAGGCTACCTCTCGCCGTATTTTGTCACGAATACCGACACCATGGAAACATCTCTGGAAGATGCGTACGTCCTGATATTCGAGAAGAAAATCTCGAACCTGCAGGACTTGTTGCCGCTTCTTCAGAACGTGGCAAAATCAAACCGGCCGTTATTGATTATTGCCGAGGATGTTGAAGGCGAGGCGCTGGCGACATTGGTGGTGAACCGCATTCGGGGAACGTTGCAGGCGTGTGCCGTGAAAGCTCCGGGATTTGGCGATCGTCGCAAGGCGATGCTGGAGGATATCGCCATTTTGACAGGCGGGCGTTGTCTGACCGAAGATCTCGGCATCAAGCTTGAAAATGTTCAGTTGAGCGATCTCGGACGCGCGAAGCGGGTCACCGTGACCAAGGAGGCGACCACAATCGTTGAAGGATCGGGCAAGAGTTCCGATATCAAGGGGCGGATCGAGCAGATCCGGCGCCAGATAGAGGAGACGACCTCGGACTACGATCGCGAAAAACTCCAGGAACGGCTGGCCAAGCTGGCCGGCGGAGTGGCGGTCATCAACATCGGCGCGGCGACCGAGACGGAGATGAAAGAGAAGAAGGCCCGCGTAGAAGACGCACTGCATGCGACCCGGGCGGCCGTGGAGGAAGGCATTGTGCCAGGCGGCGGTGTGGCGTTGTTGAATTGCCAGGCTAAGCTGGAGAAGTACAAGCTCGAGGGCGACGAAGGGATCGGTGTTGATATCGTGCGCCGCGCCATGGAGGCGCCCATGCGCCAATTGGCGAATAATGCCGGCGTCGAGGGATCGATCGTGTTGCAGGACGTCAAAAAGGCTTCCGGTAACGACGGTTACGATGTGGCCAAGGGTCAGTACGTGGACATGGTCAAGGCCGGTATTATCGATCCGACCAAAGTGACGCGTACCGCGTTGCAAAATGCGGCCAGTATCGCGTCTCTTCTGTTGACCACGGAAGCCATGGTTACGGAGATTCCGGAAGAAGAGAAGAGCGCTCCTCAAATGCCCGCCGGGGACATGGGCGGCATGGGGGGTATGTACTGATAATCCGAATAAATCATCAGTTGACAGGCATGGACGGGGCGCATATATTTGCGCCCCGTCATGCTTGGTGGGATGGAGGATAATACGTTGAATATTGATTATTTAGAAGCGGCCAAAGAACGGATACCGAATATTCCTTTGCTGATTAACGTCGTCGCGCGCCGGGTGCGTCAGCTGAACCGGGGCCAGAGACCCTTGGTTAAACCGGATGACCTCAAAATGTCTCATCTGGATATTGCCCTCAAGGAGGTCGGCGAGGGCAAATTGACGGCCGAGATGAACTTCAAGGTGCAGCCGGCCCAGTCTCAAGACGATCTCGTCAGTCTGTAGATGGGTAGGGCTCGGCCCGTGAATGCCGCCGTGAAAACTGTCACGCCCGCCGGTGTCAAGCAAATCGCCGCCAATCGCAAGGCGCGGCGTGATTTCCATGTCTTGGAAAAAGTGGAAGCCGGCATCGAATTGCGTGGTACCGAGGTAAAATCCATTCGTTCCGGAAAAGTCAGTCTGGACGAAGCGTACGCGCGTGTTGAGGAGGGACAGACACTTCTTTACGGCATGCATGTTCAGCCCTACGAATTCGGCAACGTCCATAATCACGACCCGGTTCGTCCCCGGCGACTTTTGCTGCACCGCCGTGAAATCCATCGACTGTTTGGCCAGGCGGCCGTCAAGGGACAGACACTTATTCCTTTGCGGTTGTACTTAAGAAAAGGTCGGGTAAAAGTTGAACTCGGTCTATGCCGGGGCAAACAGCGGGCCGATAAGCGGGAAGACATCAAGCGTCGTACCGCCCAGCGCGAAGCCGAGCGCGCCATAGCCAGCCGCCGCCGCCACTGATTCGATGAGTATCAGCTGTCGGGAAGATTGCGGAGACGGCGCCATGCATAGAGCGCTTGTCCCCTGTCTGTGTCGGCAGAGCGAACCAGCCGGCGCCCGGCAATATCTTCCCCGTCATACCGGCGATTCATTATATCTCTGATAAACAGCTCTGACCCAATTACACAGCCATCAACCCAATAGCGTACACGGCGCTGAGCCGTAAGCAGAAAACCGGTTTTCTGCCGATTCAATTCTGCGCGGGCGCTCATCGACGCATCAAGCAGTTTGTACACTTGATCAAGACTGTTTATGCCCGAACGCCCTACAAGCATGGGCAACGGAATCTCGTTCAAATGGGCCTCAAAGGGATGTCGGCCTCTTTGCGTCCAAACGCCGTAGGAGCAGAAGCGGTAATCCGCTGCATTCAACACCATTTTGGCGCGGACCGGATTGTGTTCGACATAATTCCAGCAACGCCATACGGCGATACCTTTTTCGAGGACCACATTTTCAAACCGGTCCGCCCACAAGGATCCCCGGCGCCGAATCGGTCGGGTCCGATTGAACCAAGAAGCGAAGAGTTGTTGAAGGTGGCGCATGAACCAACTTACATCGCGCAGCCGGGCCTGCCACGTACGACATAACGGCGTGCCGGGCGTCAGTGTACGCTTCCCCCTGTAAAAAGATCGGTAACGGCGACAGGTCTCCTTTTCCGACGGTAGTTTACAGGGCGCGTGTATAAGCAGATGAAAGTGATTGGACATTACCTGGTAGGAAACAATGCGAATTGTGTATAATTTGGCAACCCGCTTCAGCGTGCGCACAAACTCTTCTTTTTCCACATCCCCAAAAGGGCGATCCAATTTCGTTCCGACGGTGCGATTGTAGCAATGATGCCAGGTATCCATGTAATCCGGTTTGATTCGGGCATGTCTCATATTTATTCCTTTCTAAGGCTGAATTGAATGCCTTAAAGAATAAAAGGAATGAGATCGGTCGATTTCCGGATAAAACGAATATTTTTTTCGGACGGTAAAAGAAGGGCTCTTGGTGGTTTTGGGTTTGTCCCGGCTACTATTGGTCTGTCCCTTTGTTGTTGACCAGGCAGTTGGCCAAGGAACCCCAGGAAGGAATCGATATTTCTTCGGGACGGGTTTCCGGACGAATAGAAGCGGAAGCAAGGGCCGTTTCCAGTTGTGTGGAATTGAGACCCAGTTCGCTGGCCGACGAACGCAAAATATGACCGATTTGCTTTCGGCGTTTGGAAAAACAGCATTTAAGAAGGCGAAATAGAAGGCATCGGTCCGACACATCCGCCCGTGGTTTTTCCCGCAAAGAGAATCTCAGTATGGCGGATTGGACACGGGGAGGGGGATAAAAGCAGGTGCGGTTGACTGTTTTCAGCAATTCTACTTCGTAGTCGAGTTGAATGCGAATAGAGAGGAATCCGTAATTCTTGGATCCCGGGCCGGCATTCAGACGACGCGCAACATCCAATTGCAGCATGAGGACCATTTCCGGCGGCCGGACCGGGCCATTCGCGATATCCACCAGAAGGCGGCTTCCCACTCCATACGGCAGATTGGCGACGATCTTGTCTGTCCCTTGCTCGGCAAACAGTAACGACAGATCAATGTCCATCACGTCGGATTCAATCAAGGTGAAGTTGGGTGCGTCACTAAGGCGTTTTTGCAGAAATGCACAGAATACTTTTTCTTTTTCGATGGCCACTACATGACCCGCCTTGGCCAGCATGGGTTCGGTCAGGACCCCGAGTCCGGGGCCAATTTCCACGACCTTATCGTGGGGATCCAGCCGTGCCGCATGCAGGATAATTTTCTGTATGTTTCCATCGATCAGAAAATTCTGACCCATGTAACGGCTGGGCCGGACACCTTGCTCTCTGAGCAGACGTTTGACGTCGCTGGGACTTGTGAGCTTCATGAAGAAGCCCATGGATTCCGGCGTGAGGCAAGCCGGCCTGCCAGTCGGATGGCCGCAGCCATGCTCGATGGATCTGCGACTCCGCGTCCTGCGATATCCAGGCCGGTGCCATGATCCGGAGAGGTGCGCACAATGGGTAGTCCCAGGGTTAAATTGACGCCATTTTCAAATGCCAGCATTTTGAACGGGGCCAACCCCTGGTCGTGATACATCGCCACCACGGCGGCATAATCTCCCCGGAGTGCCTGGTAGAATACAGAGTCCGCGGGAAGCGGTCCAAAAACCGGCCATTTACGGCGTCGGGCTTGACGAATGGCCGGAGTAATAATATCGATTTCTTCCCGTCCTAGTGTTCCTCCGTCCCCGGCATGCGGGTTGAGCCCGCATACGGCGATATGGTTCTTCTTTTCTCCCAGCCATTTCAGCGCTTCTGCCGTCAGTTCAATGGACTCCAATACGATCGAACGCGTGAGTGTTCGGGCTACGTTCTTGAGGGGGATGTGGCGTGTTGCAATCACCACGCGTAGATCCGGGTTGAGCAACATCATGGCGTATCGTTGCCGGCCTGTGCGTTCGGCCAGCATTTCAGTGTGTCCCGGCCAGGAGAGTCCGGCTTTCCGGAACCCCTCTTTACAAATCGGCGCGGTGACGAGGGCATTGAGTGCGCCTGTCACATGGGCCTCCACGCCGCACCGTATCCAATTCGCAGCATATTCAGCCGCGCGGGGATCAATGTGTCCCGGGTTCCACGATAATCGTTCCTTCGGGCCGGGATCCCAGACAAGCATTTTTCGGGATGGAGCGATCGGTTCCCCGGGCTTCCATGGCTTGGGTCGGGGAAACCCGAATTGTTGTGCCTGCTCAGACAATAGGCCCGCATGGCCTATAAATATGAACGCATAACCGGTGGGCCATCGTTTCTTGTAGACGGCCTTAAGCGCTACTTCCGGACCAATGCCGTTTATATCGCCGATTGTGACGCCGATTCTACACCGTTTTCCCGAACGCGCATTCATTCGGATCAGAGTGGCTGCTCTTGCCGTGCGGGGCCAAGCTGCTGAACAGAGTATTTATTTTTCAACCTATCAATCCATATCCTGTATAATCGCTCTTCTTCCGCCGTGCGCAATTCCCGGTAGAGCATATCCTGTACTTCCTCAAAGGTCTT
>SLKG01000120.1 GCA_007134735.1 Kiritimatiellia bacterium | reverse complement strand
GACTGGACGACTGAACAGCCGGTCATTCTGCATCCCGATTCAGGAATGATCGCGCCACGAGAACATTCCTCCATAGGCGAACAGACTGCGGCTTCATATCCTGAGTTGTTTCCTCACAATGGAGGCCCGGCGCCCTCGCCGGGCGGGCCGCGCGACGAGGGCGTCGCGGCTCCATATCCCGCATTTTTTCTACACAGTGGGGCCCCGGCGGAATCTGTTCGCCCAGCGATGGCGGGAGATCATTCCAACCGCGCGCGGCGCAGCAGGATGGAGTTGCCGATCACGGAGAGCGAGCTGGAGGTCATGGCAATCACGCCGATCATCGGATGCAACAAGCCCAACGCGGCGACGGGAACGGCCACCAGGTTGTAGAACCAAGCCCAGAATAGATTCTGCACGATTTTCCGGAAAGTCGCTCGCGATAGCCGAATCGATTCGACCACCTTGGTCAGCGAGCCGGCAACAATCGTCACATCCGCGGCCTCAATCGCCACATCGGCCCCCGCGCCGATTGCAATGCCCACATTGGCCTGTTTCAAGGCCGGCGCGTCGTTGATGCCGTCACCCACCATCGCCACGTACGGGCCGTATTCCTCTTCCAGCTTCTTGATCGCGTCCACCTTGCCCTCCGGCAGCACCCCCGCAATCACCTTGTCGATACCGACCTCCTGTGCGATATGACGCGCCGTGCGTTCGTTGTCGCCCGTGACCATCACCGGTTCCAGGCCAAGATCTTTCATGGCCCCGATCGCTTCGCGCGAATCCTCTTTGACGGTGTCCGCCACGGCTATGAGTCCGGCCGCTCGATCGTCGACCAGGATGACGAACCCCGTCTTTCCGCTCTCTTCCAGTTCCGTCAACCTGCCGTCAAGGTCTCCCAACTCCACCCCCGCCTCTTCCGCCAGCCGACGATTCCCGATCTTAACGGACCGGCCATCCACCGAGCCCTCGACCCCACGGGCGGTCAGCGCTTTGAAATCACTCACGTCCGCCATCGCCATGTCCCGCTCTTTCGCCGCCTGCACCACGGCCTGCGCAATGGGATGCTCGGACGCCGCTTCGACCGAAGCCGCCCAGCGGAGGAGTTCCTCTTCATTCCCATCCTTTGCCGAGACCACGTCGGTCAGCGACGGTTCGCCCTTCGTAATCGTACCGGTCTTGTCCAGGACAATCACCTTGAGATCCTTGAAAGACTGTATGGCCTCGCCGTTCCGGATCAGCACGCCGCGTTCGGCGCCCATGCCGGAACCGACCATTAAGGCCGTCGGCGTCGCCAACCCGAGTGCACACGGGCACGCAATCACCAGCACGGCGATCGCGGACAAGGTCGCCACCAGGATGGGAGTCAGATCCGGATTCACCCAGGGGAGGAACCCTGCGCCCCACACCAGGATCGGGCGCAGGGTTTCGGCAAACAGGTACCACAGGATAAAACTGCCCAATGCAATGGTGATGACCGCCGGCACGAAATAGCTCGTGACCCGATCGGCAAAGGCCTGTATCGGCACCTTGGATCCCTGCGCCTCCTCCACCAGGCGGATCACCTGGGACAGAAAGGTATCCTTCCCAATGCGCGTGGCGCGAACCTTGAGCACGCCTTCCTTGTTGATGGTGGCGCCCAGCACTTCATCGCCCTTCCCCTTCTCCACGGGGACCGATTCACCGGTGGCGATCGATTCGTCCACATGGCTGCCGCCCTCCTCCACCTCGCCGTCCGTCGGAATTTTCTGCCCCGGCCGTACGACCATCAAATCACCAACCTGCAGTTCCCGGACCGGCACCTCGACCTCTTCGCCGTCACGCAGAACCTGTGCGGTCTTCGCGCCCATGGTCATCAACTGCTTGATCGCCTGCGACGCCCTACCCTTGGACCGGTTTTCCAGGTACCGGCCCAGCAGATGGAAGGTCATGATCGTGGAGGCCATCTCGATGAACGAGGTCATCGGATACACGAACCCGATCAGACCGAGCAGATACGGCGGAAGACTGCCGAGACTGATGAGGACATCCATGTTGGCCGTACGATTGGTCAGAGAGCGCCAGGCGGACTGATGGGTATCGCGGCCGGTAATGAACACGACCGGAAACGCCAGAACGGCAATGACGGCCAGGTAGCCGGGCACCGGGTGCGCCAGCATATGCACCATCATAAAGATCATGATGAACGTTGTCGGAATCGCCGCGATCACGAACTGACGCCAGGCGCGACGCACATAGGCTTCTTCTTCCTCCACGCGCTCTTCGATATCCTCCTCCTCTTCCTCCCGCACACGCGTCACCTCGTACCCGCCGCGCTCGACGGCCTTGCGGATCGTCTGCGCGTCCGTTTGGCCGGCCTGATACATCACGCGCGCCTGGTGATTCGAGATGTTCGTTCCGATATCCACGATGCCCGGCAACCGCTCGATGGAAGATCGGACCAGGCCCGCGCAATGCCCGCTCCCCATGCCGGGCACGGTCAGGACGACCACGTTCGGGGGCGTCTGATTTGAGGACGGATGCAAAACTGTATCATCTTGTTTTTTCATTCTAATGGGATCTCCTCAGTTTCTTTTCATTGTAAAAGAAGAATACGCGTTATCAATAGCGATTACCCCATGGGGTATCGGATTGCGCGCGCTCATCCGGCGCCGTCGTGGAGCCGCGATGGTCAGTTCCCGGTCGGTGCCAGAGAGAACTCATACTCAAAATGGAACCGGTCCTTGGCTCGCAAGAGGCCGAAAAAGGCCGAGGGCGGCGAAACATCAAAATCCGTCATTAACAGGGACCGGCCGGCTCGGAAGCGCAATGCATCTTGTTCCGTTAATTCAATGTACACATCCAACCGGGTCGGACGGTGACGGCCCGCCATCATAATGACCCCCTCGGTATGAAGCACCAGCACCAGGCGATCCGGATTGTTGCGAATCTCCAGGCCATGAACCCGTCGAAATTCACAGGTGATCAACGGATATTCCGCGGCCCGTACCGCCTGGCCCAAATCCCGCTCCAATCCGCGGCTTCCGCAATCCAGTGAATCGACGGGAATGGCAACAACCAGGCGAAGACCTTCGTCCAACCACCTATTCATCGTGGACAATACCCGGTCCCGATCTCCGGTTGGACCATCCATGATCTTTCTAAAAAAGGCATGAACGGCGCCCAGATCGGCATCGGCCGGCAGGTTGAGAGAGGCCTCGATACTCGTACACGACCAGTCATGGAGCGTGGATTGGCCGTTGAGGAAAACCTTGCCCACCAGCCGATCAGAATCGGCTCCCAGGACATGGGCGAACCATCCCCAACAGACGATAAATAGAAAAGCCTTCAGGAGCAGAACGGTCATATGGCTTTTCCCGACAGGTCGCCCTACATACGGCTTTACGGCGTACCGGCGGCAACACGTTCGAGTATCCATGTAAACGTCACCTCCACTTCGTCTGCTGTCCGAAGGGCGCCAAACATGACCCGGGGCGGCTCGATGTCAAAATCGGTCATCATCATTTCCAACTCCCCGGTAAGGACCAGGCGATCCTCCTCCTTCCTCGTCATGAGGACATCGCCTTCGTAGGTATGACTGGAGCCGGCGCAGGAAATGATTCCCTCCAGGGTCAAAACCACGCCCCCGTCATCCCGGACTTCCCGAACACGGGCCCGGTTGAGCCGGTAAGAGATCACCGGATACTCGTCGGCCCGCAGGGAAGCATGCATGACCCGGTCCATCCCCCGCCGGCTGCCGTTCAAGGAGATGGCGGGAAGATCGAATGCGATGGCCAGATGAACCGGATCGCCAACTTCCACATCCAAGTCCCATGGCACGGCCGGGTTGAACTCGACGTAACTCTCCATGGCCGGTTCCGTGCTTTGAGCCGACCATCCATGGAGGGTGGAATCTCCCGTCACCTCCACGACGGATCCTTCCTGGGCGGTCGCATACCGGACGGGGGCCGCCATCACATGCCCCGCCAGGCCCAGCACAAACAATATCGATAGATATCTCATCGTTATTCCTGTTCCGTTTTCTGGAGGGACGCGCTCCCGCGCGTCCTGGGCACGCGGAAGCGTGCCCCTCCACCATCATCCAATCCGCCTCATCTTCTGGAGGGACGCGCTTCTGCGCGTCCCGGGCTTTTTCGGATGTCACGTCAGCCTACAAGTCTCGATACGGCTCAAAACGCCAACGACACTTCCACCAACAGTCCGTGAAAGGCCGGGTTGTGTCCCGCATCCACCCCGCTCACCATCTGACCTTCATCAAAACGGCGGTAGTGCTGGTATACATATTCACCCTTGGCGAGAATGTGGTCGGTCAACCGATAGCCCAGACCGGCCTGATACCGGTTCACATAGCCGCTCGAATCCTCTCCCCGGACCTTATCCGCGCGGGCCGTGCTGAAACGGGCGGCGCTGTACAGGCGTTCCGTGAGGGGCAAAACGCTTTCGAGCGTGTAGTACCAGAAGGCTTCACGTAACGTGCCCGGATCCCCTCCGGTCACATCGCCGTCTTCCGCGTAACCGACATTTCCATACACTTCGACAGGGCCAATCCTCGTCGTCAGATCGAGTTGTCCGGCCGATACCTTCTGACCGTCGCCTATGAACACCTGTCCCGGCGCGCCGCCGTCATCGAGGATGCCCCCATACGGACCTCCGTCCCGCAGGGTACGATGCATATTGCTCCGGGAACTGTCTCGGCCCGCGGGATTGCGGGAATGATCCGCGTAGTACCCGGACAGGGAAACGCGCACATGGTCCATCGGATAACCCCAGATTTTCGCGTTGTACCCGATGCCGCGTCCGCGATTGAAATCCTCGCTCTCGCTGCCGTCCGTGAATCCGAGCGATAGATGTACAGGACTCCGACGCGTGCGAATTTCGACGCCTGTTTCGGTAGCGCGAGGATCAACCAGATGATTTCCGATCAGGGCATTCTGTTGAACGCGCGCATTCGCCGAACGACGATAGATATGGTCGCCGAAGTTGACTTCAAATTGTCCCGCCTTGATTTCCACGAATTCAAACAGGCGGTCCAGTTGGCCGCCCGGAAGCCCACGGAAAAGGATGTATCCCTGGCTGCCCTGCATTTCGCTGGCATGAGGACGACTGGCAATGAAGAACTCCCAATAGGTAAGGATGTTCCCGTCATCGAACTCCGCCAGGAAATCCATGCTCCCAAACGGGTATTGCGCCCCCCATTCCAGGCTGCCCGGGGTAAGCGGATCCGGAATTTCACCGTCGGGACCGGGCCTTTGTGGAATCACCACCCGTCGTTGATCGAATCCCTGAACGCGGCCCACGGTCTTCAATCCCATATACACGGTAATATCGTCCGTTTCCGCGATCCTCACATTGAGCAGATCCCGCTCTTCGCGGTAATCCACTCGCCCTCCCCGGGCGTCTGCCCCCGCTCCCAGGCTCACCGCCGTCATCATGGCCGCGAGAACGGTTGCAGGGGTCATTCCCGTACTGCGAATGTTGGCCTGAATTCCCTCAATGATGCTCATGCACTCTCCCTTCCTGTTTTCGGTCCGGTCTTTCGGATCTCCATGTCACCATGGCCTAATCAGACCTTCTTGTCCACTTTATTTCGGACATTTTAGTCTTTTTTCTGCCGCCAACCGATTCCCCTGGTTGCCATGCCCTTTGGTCCGGAGGGCGGACGCCCGCGCCGGCGTCCCGCCCTCCATCCAGGGCGGCCGGTTAGACCTCTTTGACCGGTACGCCCGACAAGGTGTCCTGGACCGGGCATGCGCTCCGCGCGTGCTCGATCAATG
>SLKG01000145.1 GCA_007134735.1 Kiritimatiellia bacterium | reverse complement strand
TTCCCGGCTCGGCAGGAGCCTCGCCCTCCAACTGCTTACTGCCTACTGATTACTTCTTACTATCCTTGCGCTTCCTTGCGCCTTTTTGTGACTATCATATCCTCCTCTTTCCACTCTCATCGGTGGACGATTGAAGAGACCAAGGACCAGAGAAACGAAGCGGCGGCCCATCCATTCTTCATTCTTTAAGTCTTGTGTGGGCCGGTTTTTTATGGCATGAAATACTTGCGGGTTGTTCCCGTTGACGCAGAAGTTTGTATGCCGGTTTCCATGACGCGGAACCGGTGCAAGGCGGCAATCGCTAATTGGATATTTGTATGAAAACCGAGCCACAGGCACACAAACCCGAATCGCCTCCCGAAGGACCCGCCAATGTGCTGGTAATCAACGCCGGAAGTTCCTCGTTGAAATTCACGCTTTTTTCCATGGAAGGTGAAGCCATCCGCGCCAAAGGCATCGTTGAACGAATCGGACTTGATGCGCCCCGCCTGCTATACAAACGATTTGACGGCAAAGCCCTTAAACGCAAGGCCGAAGTCAGGAATCACAGCGATGCGTTGCGCGTGGTGTGCGACTGCCTGGTGGATCCGGACGTGGGTGTACTCAAAACACTGGACTGGGTTGAAGCCATCGGCCATCGCGTGGTCCATGGAGGCGAAAAATTTCACGAAGCCGTACAGATCGACCCCGAGGTCAAGCAGACGATCCAGAGCCTGGCCGAGCTGGCGCCGTTGCACAATCCACCCAATCTCGGCGGCATTGAAGCCTGCGAACGGGTCTTTGGAGACATTCCAAATGTGGCCGTGTTCGATACGGCCTTCCATCAGTCCATGCTGCCCTCTTCCTATCTCTATGCCATCCCCTATGAGTACTACGAGAAATACGGCGTTCGGAAATACGGATTCCACGGCACCAGTCACAAATACGTCGCCCAAAGCACCGCTGAATTTCTTGAAAAACCACTGGCCCGGCTCAAGTTGATCACCTGTCATCTCGGCAACGGATGCAGTATCACGGCCATCGAGCGCGGCCGGGTGTTGGACACCAGCATGGGGATGACCCCGCTGAGCGGGCTGGTCATGGGTACACGGTGTGGCGACATCGACCCGGCGGTTATTCTGTACCTGGTGCGCCAGGGGTTGAGCGCTGACGACATCGATCGGATGTTGAACAAGAAAAGCGGTTTGTTGGGTGTCGCGGGCATCGGGACCAGCGACATGCGCGATATCATCGCCGCGGCCGAAGAGGGCAGCGAACAGGCCAAGCGCGCCCTTCACATGTTCGTTCACAAATTGGTTTCGTATATCGGCGCTTACGAAACGATTCTGGAGGGGGCCGACGCCGTGGTGTTCACCGGCGGCATCGGCGAGAACAGCGCCTATATCCGATCTCGCGTGGTCTCCAAGCTCGGCTGTCTCGGATGTTTTCTGGATGAGGACGCCAACGAAGCCGCCCTTGACTGCGCCGCCGTGATCAGCACGCCCAAGAGCATACTGAAGGCCGTGGTCATGCCGACCAACGAAGAACTCATGATCGCGCGGGAAACCGTTCGTGTGCTGACCGGGGTCGAGGAGGATGACGAAAAGGACGGGGATTCATGAGTGTGCTTGACTCGATCATCGAGAGAGCGCGTGCTGCCGCCCAGACCATTGTCCTGCCCGAAGGGAACGATCCCCGCATCCTGGAAGCCGCCGCGCGAATCGCCCGGGAGAACATCGCCGCGCGCGTTATTGTTCTCGTCACCCCCGAAGAACAGGCCCGGGCCCACGATCAATACCCGGTCGGGAAACTGCCCGTGGAATTGCTCGACTATCATAACGCACCTATACGGGAAGAACTGACGGAACAGCTGTTCGAATTACGCCGCCATAAGGGCGCCACCACGGACTGGGCGAAAGAGCGGATAGGCGATCGCCTCTATTTCGGCAGTATGATGGTCCGCGAAGGGATGGCCGACGGGTTGGTCGCAGGGTCCACGTCATCGACACCGGATATGATCCGTGCCGCGATCCGCTGCATCGGGCCCGCACCCGGAATTCGTACCTGCAGCAGTTGCTTCATTATGGAGCTCGCCCGACCCACGCCCGGCAAACAGCCGGTCCTGCTGTTTGCGGATGCCGCCGTAAATCCCGAACCCAATCCCGAACAGTTGGCCGACATCGCCATCGCCACCATCCAGACCCATCAAACCCTTCTCGATGGCGAGGCCCGGGTCGCCCTGCTCTCGTTCTCCACCCGCGGAAGCGCAAAACATTCGCTGGTCAAAAAAGTGTCCCAGGCGACGGAATATACCCGGCAACGCGTGGCCGAAGCCGGCCTCCACGCGCAAGTGGACGGCGAACTGCAATTGGACTCGGCCATCGTGCCGTCCGTCGCCGCCTCCAAGTGCAAGGACAGCCCCCTCCAGGGCACGGCCAATATCCTGATATTTCCCGACCTGCAATCCGGCAATATCGGTTATAAAATCGCCGAACGGCTCGCCGGCGCGCACGCGCTCGGCCCGATTCTGCAAGGCTTGAACAAACCGGCAAATGATCTGTCTCGCGGTTGTTCCGTCGACAACATTGTCGGAGTGGCGGCCATAACGGCTTGTCAGGCTGCGGGGTCAACGTAATAGGTCAGCACATGAGAACCGTCAAAGTCTTGGCCGCCGCCGGTGTGGCGTACGGATTTTTTGCGCCCTGTGTTTCATGGGGTATGTCCCCGTTGGATACCCATGTGGACACACATCACTTTCTGACCCAACTGATTTTCCAATTGGCGATCATCATAATCGCCGCCAACTTCGCGGGGATCGTTTTCCGCCGTTATCTGCGCCTGCCCAGCGTATTGGGTGAAGTGGTTGCCGGGATCCTCATCGGCCCCTACGCGCTGGGCCGCCTCGCCTGGCCGGTCGTCGGCCCGTTGTTTCCGTTGCAGGAGGGATTGATCCCCGTGACGCCGGAATTGTACGGCATCGCCATACTCGCCTCCATTGTTCTTCTTTTCATGTCCGGACTGGAAACCGATGTCGGCATGTTCCTGACCTATTCGCTGAAGGGATCGGTAGTGGGGATCGGCGGTATTCTTTTCTCTTTTCTGTTCGGCGTCTGGGCCGCGCTTATATTCGGTCTTTCCGATTCGTGGACCGATCCCGCCGCGCTGTTCCTGGGCACCATTTCCTGCGCGACATCAATCGGGATCACCGCGCGGATCCTGTCCGAACGGCGGAAAATGGAATCCCCGGAAGGAGTCACCGTCCTGTCCGCCGCCGTGTTCGACGACGTCCTCTGCATCATCCTGCTGGCCATTGTGACCGGCGTCAGCCGGGTCGCGCAAACCGGCGCCGTCCCGCACTGGGGACAAATCGGATGGATCGCGCTCAAGGGAATCGGTTTCTGGCTCATTCTCACGGCCATCGGGTTGCTGTCGGCCCGGCGTATTGCGCGCCTGGTCAAAACCCTTCGATCACCCGGGATCATCGCCCACATCTCGTTCGGGCTGGCTTTGTTCCTCGCCGGCTTGTCGGAGATGGCGGGACTGGCCATGATTATCGGCGCTTATATCACCGGCCTGGCCCTGTCGCAAACGGACCTGGTAGACGTAATTCGGGACCAACTGCAGGGCGTATATCATGTGCTCGTGCCGATATTCTTCTGTGTCATGGGCATGATGGTGGACCTGGGCGCCATGCGCGGGGTGATCGGCTTCGGCATCGTCTACACCCTGCTGGCGGTGGTATCCAAAGTCGCCGGATGCGGTCTCGCCGGATTGATGACACGCTTCAACCGGCGGGGCGCCCTCCGCATCGGCCTGGGCATGCTGCCGCGGGGCGAAGTCGCCCTGATCGTGGCCGGGATCGGCCTGTCTTCCGGCGCCATCGGAAGCGATCTCTTCGGCGCGGCGATCATGATGACCCTGCTGACCACGCTGGCGGCCCCTCCCTTGCTCCACCGTTCACTGGCCGGGGGCACGGGGGTGCGGGGCCCCCTGCCGGACGCGGAAGAAGATACGCGGAACATCGTTCTTGAATTTCCCTCTTTCGCTATCGCAGAATTTCTTATTCATTATCTGGTGCGGGCTTTTCGAAACGAGGAATTCTTTGTCTATCACCTGCCGATGGAGGAAACCTCCTACCGGATACGCAAGGACGATCTCTCGTTCACGCTCACCCAGAATGGAAACCGGGTGGAATTAACGGTGCTGGCAAAGGGCGAACACATTGCCCGTTACTTTCTACTCGAGGAATTGTTGAGCCTGAAGGACCTCTTTGAGGCCGGAGGAAAAATTCAAAGCCTGGACACCATGAGTGCGGAGATCATCACGGGAAGAAGGACAGGAAAACCGGGGACCTGAATCAAAATGGAGCCCCCTGTCGATAATCGTTGTCGTATCCTTGCCGTTTGATCAAGATGGGGACAAGCATTACGACCAGGATTGTGCCGACATGGAGATAACGCGGAGAAACGCCATATGACCGAAGAACTGCAACCCCTTATTGACAAAATACGAAAAGAAGCGATCGAAAAAGCCGAACAGGAGGCCGATCGGATCCTGTCCGAAGCCCGCGAAAAAGCGGCCGCGGAGGTGAAAGGCACCGAAGAAAAAGCGGCGGCCATGATCACCCAGGCGGAAAAAGACGCGGAACAGTTTTCCGCGCGCAGTATCCAGACCCTGGAACAAGCCGCGCGCGATGTGCTGATCCGCGTGGGCGAAGGCGTGGAACGGATTTTCGACGAACTGGTGCGCGATGCGGCGGATGACGTCCTCAGCATGGAGGCACTGAAGGATATCGTGCTGAAAATGGCGGAAACCTATATCGACGGCGAAAACCGGGAACGCCGGGTCCAATGGTTGGTTTCCCCGGAAGACCAAAAGACGTTGGAAGAATTCTTTGCCGGGCGGCTGGGCCGGAAAATGTCCGGGGGAATGGACGTCCGGGCCGATGACCGTATCGGCAAAGGGTTCCAGGTGTCGTTAGTGGACCAGCATGTGCATCATGATTTTTCACGCGACGCCGTGGCCGAAGCGCTGTCGCATTATCTCCGACCCCGCCTGGCTGAGATCGTGTTCCGGGTTGCGGGCAAGAAGGAAAAGGATGAGAAGAAGGAGATGAAGAAGAAGTGACGACAGGGTTCACTGGTTTTTTACAGCAAGCATCGGAAGGGTACTATGGCAGACCCGTTAGAGACCATGGTCGTGCCGAGTCCCGCGCCTGACCCGGGAAGGCGCCGCATAGCGCCACCCTCCAGATGCCGGTAAGAGAACGAAAGGAATTGAATGTATTACTATCTCGTGGCCAGCCTGCCTTCGCTGGTGCAGGGCGAACCGCCTCTGTTCACTCCCGAAGACTACCGGTTCAAATGCCAGGGAGTGCTGACCGAGGAACACCGGGCCGAACTGGATCGGATCATCGAGGGCCGCCTGGACGAATTGCGCACTCCTTTCGGACAGCGCTGGCGGGATATCGAAACGGAAATACGAAATGGCGCCGCGCGGGTGCGGGCCGGCCGTGAAGGGATCGACGAAAGCCCGTATATCGAACCCGTCACGGCCTGCTGCGTGTCCATCGAACACGACGTCGAACACGCCTTGTCGTCCGGCAACCCGATGGAGCAGGAATTCGCGCTGGACCGGGTGCGCTGGAAAGCGGTGGAAGAACTGGAAGGACAGGACCCTTTCGGATTGGCCCCGGCACTGGGATATGCCGTCAAGCTGCGCATAGCCAAGCGCTGGGCGGACCTGTCGGAAGAGGAAGGCCGGAAACGGGTCGATACCTTTGTTGATACAAGCACACAGGAAATCATGGAAGCGTATAAGGTTGAAGGATTATGACCGAAAATATCGGAACCATCAGAGGAATCAACGGAAACCTGTTGAGCGTGGAATTTGAAAAGCCGGTACTTCAGAACGAGGTGGGTTTCGCACAGATCGAAGACATCCGGTTGAAATCCGAAGTCGTCCGGATTCAAGGCACACGGGCCGAGATGCAGGTGTTCGAGGATACCACGGGACTGCGCGTGGGCGACCGGATGGAATTCACCGGCGACCTGCTTTCCGTGGAACTCGGACCCGGCCTGTTGACCCAGATTTATGACGGCCTCCAGAATCCCCTGCCGGAACTGGCCGAGCAGTGCGGGTATTTTCTGCAACGAGGAATTTATCACGAGGGGCTGAACCGGAAAACCCGGTGGACCTTCACCCCCGCCGCCGCATCGGGCGACGAGGTGACCGCCGGCGATACGCTGGGCACGGTGCCGGAAGGCATCTTCACCCACCGCATCATGATCCCCTTCCGGATGACCCGGCGCTACACGGTGGAAAAAGTCGCCCCGGAAGGAGAGTACTCCCTGGAGGACGTCATCGCCACCCTGCGTGACGCCGACGGAAACACGCACGAGGTGACCATGGTGCAGAACTGGCCGGTCAAGATCCCCATTCGTTGTTATGCGGAACGGCTGCGCCCGTCCGAACCCCTGGTGACGCGCGTTCGCATTATCGACACGCTGTTTCCCGTGGCGCGCGGCGGCACCTATTGTATTCCGGGCCCTTTCGGCGCGGGCAAGACCGTGTTGCAACAGATCACCAGCCGCTACGCCGACGTGGATATCGTCATCATCGCGGCCTGCGGCGAGCGCGCCGGCGAAGTGGTGGAAACCCTGCGCGAATTTCCCGAACTCACCGACCCGCGCACCGGCAAGAGCCTGATGGAGCGGACGCTGATCATCTGCAACACCAGTTCCATGCCGGTCGCCGCGCGGGAGGCCTCCGTCTATACCGCCGTCACCATCGCGGAATACTACCGGCAAATGGCCCTGAACGTCCTGTTGCTGGCTGATTCCACATCGCGCTGGGCCCAGGCCCTGCGTGAAGTGTCGGGACGACTGGAGGAGATTCCCGGAGAGGAAGCCTTTCCCGCCTACCTGGAATCGGTTATTGCGTCCTTCTACGAACGCGGCGGCGTGGTTCGCCTGAACGACGGCTCGACGGGCTCTATCACGATCGGCGGCACCGTAAGTCCGGCGGGCGGCAACTTCGACGAACCGGTCACGCAAAGCACGTTGAAGGTGGTCGGCGCGTTCCACGGGCTTTCGCGCGAACGTTCCGACGCCCGGCGTTATCCCGCGCTCGATCCGCTCGACAGCTGGAGCAAATATCCGGGCGTGGTGTCGGACGAAGACGTTCAATACGCGCGGCATATCCTGCGGCAGGGCAACGAGGTCAACCAGATGATGAAGGTGGTCGGCGAGGAAGGCACATCCCTGGAGGATTTCATCGTTTATCTGAAATCCGAGTACCTCGACGACACGTATCTCCAGCAGGACGCATTTCATCCCGTGGACGCGGCCACCGACGCGGACCGGCAGAAATACGTGTTTGGCCGGATCGTCAACATCCTTCGCGTGCCCATGCATTTTGACGGCAAGGATACGGCGCGACACTTTTTCCAGGCGCTGACCCAAACCACCAAGGACTGGAACCAGGCGTCGCAGGACGAGAACGAATTCAAGGAAATCGAAAAGAAATTGGACGATATGCTCGCGGAGGTAACGGAACATGCATAAGGTGTACAAACGCATTGAACGAATCGCCGGCAATGTGGTCATGCTCGAAGCCGGGGACGTGTCCTACCGCGAACTGGCCGAAGTGTCCTCGTCACAAGGGACCTCCCTCGCCCAGGTGATCCGTATCGACGGGAACCGGGTGCACCTGCAGGTCTTTGCCGGCGGCCGGGGAATATCCACGGACGCCCATGTCCGCTTTCTCGGCCACGCAATGCAGGTTCCCTTCTCCAGCGCCCTGATGGGCCGGGTGTTCACAGGGGGCGGACTGCCGCGGGATCGCGGGCCGGCCATTGCCCAGAACATGATTGATATCGGGGGGCCCTCGGTCAATCCCGCCAAGCGCATCATCCCCCGCAACATGGTGCGCACGGGCATTCCCATGATCGATGTGTTCAATACGCTGGTCGAATCCCAGAAACTCCCCATCTTTTCCGTGGCGGGCGAACCCTATAATCCCTTGCTCGCCCGGATCGCCCTGCAGGCGGAAGTGGATGTCATCATTCTCGGGGGCATGGGTCTCAAACACGACGACTATCTGTATTTCCGCGACACCCTCGAGGAACAGGGCGCCCTGTCGCGTTCGGTGCTGTTTATTCATACCGCGGCCGATCCGATCGTCGAATGCCTCCTGGTTCCCGATGTCGCCCTCGCTGTGGCCGAGCAATTCGCCCTGGAAGGCAAGCGGGTACTCGTGTTGCTGACCGATATGACCAACTTCTCGGATGCCCTGAAGGAAATCGCCATCACCATGGAACAGATTCCATCCAACCGCGGCTATCCGGGAGACCTCTACAGTCAGCTCGCCGCGCGGTACGAAAAGGCGGTGGACTTTGACGATGCCGGCTCCATTACCGTGCTGGCCGCCACCACCATGCCCGGCGACGATGTGACCCACCCCATCCCCGACAACACGGGCTACATCACCGAGGGACAATTCTATTTACGCAACGGCCGGATCGAACCGTTCGGATCGTTAAGCCGCCTGAAACAACTCGTCAACAACAAGACCCGCGAGGATCACCGGAATATCATGAACACCATGATCCAGTTGTACGCGGCCTTCCGCGAAACCCTGGAAAAACAGGCCATGGGCTTCCGCATGAGTTCGTGGGACCGGAAACTCCTCAAATACGGCGACCGGTTTGAAAAGGAGATGATGGACTTAAGCGTCAATATCCCGCTCGAAGAAGCGCTGGATCTTGGTTGGCGTATTCTGGCCGACTGTTTCGAACCGGCTGAAACCGCCCTGCCGACCAAGTTAATCGAGCAATTCTGGCCGAAGGAAAAAGGTGGGGAGGAAAGCAAGAAGTAATCAGCATGGCCAGGATCAAACACACCAAGACCGAACTGAAACGGCAGCGCGACGCCCTGCGGCGCTTTGAACGGTATCTGCCCACCCTGCAGCTGAAAAAGCAACAACTGCAAATGGAAGTGCGCAACGTGGAAACGCGGCGCAAGGAGAAGGCGGAGGAGGATAAACAGGCGCGCTCCGATCTCGATCCCTGGGTTAAGTTATTCTCGGAGCCCTTCCCCCTGGAGGATTATCTTCAGCTTGTTCGAGTGGAGGAATCGGTGGCCAATATAGCAGGCGTCAATATCCCGGTATTGGAAAAGGCCGTTTTTAACCGCCAGGAACCCGATTTGTTCGCCACCCCCCCGTGGATCGATGCGGGTCTCCGCGTTTTGGAACAATTGATCCGTCTCCGGCTGGAACATATTTTTCTCAAGGTGGCACACGAACGGCTTCTCGCCGAACTTCGCACCACCACGCAGCGCGTGAATCTTTTTGAAAAGGTTAAAATCCCTGAAGCCCGCGAGAATATCCGGACCATCCGTATCTTTCTGGGAGACCAGCAAACGGCGGAAGTGGCGCGCGGAAAGATCGCCAAGGGCAAAGCGCCCGCGGAGAGCCTGCGATGATTGTAAAAATGAAAAAAGCACTGGTTTTCTGCCATCAGGCACACCGGGAACAAACAGTCCTGGAACTCCAGAAGCTGGGCCTTCTCCACCTGGAACCTGTGCGACCCTATGTCGGCCATCGGCTGGAGGAAATGCGCGCTCACGCGCGCGACGCGGAAAAAGTCGCCGGCATCCTCAAGGCCTATGCAACAGATACGGCCGACGTCCCGGACGACGAAATAGAAAAATATCCCACGGGCGAAGACCTCATCACGGAAGTGCTCGACCGGATCGCCCGGAAAGATCGCCAACAGGAGGAACAGGCCTTCTGGGAGCGCGAAAAGAAACGGATCGAACCGTTCGGCGACTTTGATCCCGACACCGTACGGCGCCTCGCCGATCGCGGCATCCAGGTTAAACTGTATCGAATCGGACCGCATAAGGAGATCCCCCCCCCGCCTCATGGTTCGATCCACGTGCTGCATCGGGACCGGCACGGCATCTATTTTGCCGCCATCGGACACGACCTGATGGAAATGGACAAAGCCGAGGAAATGGCTCTGCCGGAACGTTCGCTTCGCGACATGGAGAAGGAAATCGAAACGCGTCGCCGGGACATGGAGGACAACGAACAAGCCCTCCGGAAATTGTCGGCCTCGCGCCGCCGGGATGCCGAAGATTATGCCCGCCTCATCCTGGACAAGGTACAATTCCTGGAAGCGCGCGCCGGAATGGGAACGGAAGAGCCCATTGACTGGTTACAGGGATATTGCCCGGAACGCGATGTGGAAACCCTGCGCCGGGAGGCGAAGAAACAGGGATGGGGCATCCTGGTCGAAGAACCCCGCCCCGACGACCCCGTCCCGACCAAAATTGAAAATCCGCGCTGGGTCCGGCCGATCCGGGTCATGATGGACTTCATCGGGGTGGTACCGGGATACCGGGAGGTGGACATCAGCATGCTGTTTCTGTTTTTCTTCAGCCTGTTCTGCGCCATCATCGTCGGCGATGCCGGTTACGGCCTGTTGTTTCTGGGACTGACGTTCTGGGCCACCCGGCGCTTTCCGCAGGGGCCCAAACCGGTCTTTCATTTGCTTTATCTCACCAGTATAGGCACCGTCATCTGGGGCGTTCTTTCCGGTAACTATTTCGGGATCGCCCGTATTCCTCCGCTTCTTTCCGCGGTCCGCATCGATGCGCTGAACGACGACGAAACCGTGATTCTGCTATGCTTCCTGATCGGCGCCATCCATCTTACGTTGGCCCACACGTGGAATGTCATCCGGTTTATCAACACCCCCCGCTTTCTCGCCCAGCTCGGCTGGGTCGGCACCACGTGGACCATGTTCTTCGCCGCGCGGCACATGGTACTCGACAAGCCGTTTCCCGCCGTCATGTTGCCCGTGTTTGTGATCAGCGTCCTTTTGATCGCCTTGTTCATGACGCCCTTCCGGCGCATCAAAACGGAATGGTTCAATCACGTGGTGTTGCCGTTGAACCTGGTCAGCAATTTCGTGGACGTCGTGTCATATGTCCGCCTTTTCGCCGTCGGGACCGCCACTTTCGCCGTCGCCAATGCATTCAATCAAATGGCCCTGGAACTGGGGGCCGCGCACTGGATCGCGGGCCTGTTTGCGGGGCTGATCATCCTTTTCGGACATACGCTGAACATATTGCTGGCGACCATGGGCGTGCTGGTTCACGGAATCCGACTCAACACGCTGGAATTTGCCGGACACCTGGGACTGCAATGGACCGGCGCCCCTTATACCCCCTTCAAACGACAGTCCGAGACCGACTTCCGTTTTGACGAAATCGTGGAAAACGAAAACACCTAACTCGGGGACAAGGAGATCAACATGAACATGGAAATGATGACATCACTGGGCAACGCAGGCGCCGCCGCGGTACTGGGCCTGGCCGCGCTCGGATCGGCGCTCGGCACCGGAACCGCCGGCATGGCCGCGGTGGGCGCATGGAAAAAATGCTACGCGCAAAGTAAAACCGCGCCGTTCATTTTAATGGTCTTCATCGGGGCGCCCCTATCCCAGACGATTTACGGGATGATCCTGATGTTTCAAATGGCCCAACCCGTTACACAGGATATGGAAGCCGCCTTTGTCAGCTGGCCGGCCATGATCAGCGCGGGCATCTTCGGCGGCATGGCCATGGCGGCCTCCGCCTGGTTCCAGGGAAAAGCCGGAGCCGCCGGAGCCGACGCCCTCGCGGAAACCGGACAGGGATTCGGCAACTATCTCATGACCATCGGCATCGTGGAAACCGTAGCCCTGTTCGTGCTGGTGTTCATCCAGGCCGCCCTGTAACGGATACCCCGCGCCGGCCCCGAAGAACCGAACGTATACGCGTGCCGCGTGTCGGGTGGCGCGTGTCGGGTGTCTTTATCCTAATCTTAATCCTAATCCTAATCGTAATCTTAATCGCCCGCATCCCGCATCCCGCATCCCGTACCTTAATCTTTGTCTTAATCCTTGTCCCAATCCTCGTCTTCTCGGATTACGACCACGGCGACGACTACGGTGGACGATTATATCTTCACTCGTATTCCGTAGTCGTCGCCGTAGTCGTAATCCGAAGAAAATGGGAAGAACAAGCACAACGCACGCTCCCCTCATTTCAGTGTTGTGTGAATGCCGATAACCCGCATAATCACACCCCGACCAGAAAAAGAACGGAGTTTTATGAGCGAATGGAGCGATAAATTGATGGCCGGCATAAGGAACCCAAAGGCCTGGAAGGCCTTGTTGAGCGTCTTTATTGCGTTCGGCGTGTATTTGCTGTTACCGGAAACGGCGGAAGAACCGGCCCGGCGGGTGGCCTTTATCTTCGTGTTTGCGGCCTGTTTCTGGGCCATGGAAATTATTCCCCTGTATGCCACCTCCATGGTGGTTGTTCTCCTGAACATCTTCATGCTGGCCCGGCCGGGCGGCATATTGGATATGGACCGGTCCGGCTACCAGGCCTTTCTGGCGCCTTTTGCCAGCCCCGTCATTATCCTGTTCTTCGGCGGATTCGTGCTCGCCACGGCCCTGCATAAATACGGGCTCGATCGCATGATCGCGCGCCAGTTGATGAAGTTGTTTGGAAAGAAACCGTTCTGGGTCATGGTGGGCATGATGTGTACCACCGCCTTTCTTTCCATGTGGATGTCGAATACCGCGACCGCCGCCATGATGATCGTCATGGTCCGGCCGCTGTATGAACAACTCGAGAAGGATGATCCGTTCCGTGTCGGTCTCGTCCTTTCCATACCCTTCGGAGCGAATATCGGCGGCATCGGAACCCCGGTCGGCACCCCGCCAAACGCCATTGCACTCGGTATATTGGCCCAGCACGATATTCACCTGAATTTTCTGGACTGGATGATGATGGCCGTTCCCCTGGCCATCGTCCTGCTGGCCATCATCGCGCTGATTCTGCGTTTCATGTTTCCCCCGAAACACGAGGAGGTACATCTCGAAATTACTTCCACGGCGCGCTTGGGCTATCGCGCCAAAGGCGTGGTGATGATCGCCCTGCTCACGGTGGTCCTATGGCTGACCTCCGGACTGCACGGTATGCCGGAAGCGCTGGTGGGATTGCTGGGCGCCGGCTTGTACGCCGCAACAAGCTTGTTGAGCAAGGAGGATTTCAAGGGCCTGGACTGGGATGTATTGATCCTCATGTGGGGCGGGCTCGCCCTCGGACGCGGCATGGAAATCAGCGGGCTTTCCGAATGGACCGTCGCCCTTCCGATTTTCGACCATCACGGCATCGTGCTGATCGCTATCTCCTGTGCGGTGGCCATCATCATGTCCACCGTTATGAGCAACACGGCCACGGCTACCCTGCTCATCCCCATTATGATCGCCATACCGACCGCCAGCCCGATCATGCTGGCCATTACGGTGGCGATTTCCTGCTCGTTCGCCATGGCCCTTCCGGTGTCCACGCCGCCGAACGCCATCGCCTTCGCCTCCAATATCATCCGCGGGCAGGATATGTTCCGGGCCGGCGCACTGATCTCCGTCCTGTCGCTGATCATCCTTCTGCTCACCTACAATATATTGATACCCTTGGCTTTTGGGTTCTGATCGCAAGGAGACACCATGATGCAATCGAACGAATACTCAAAACCGGTGGATGCCCGTGGCCGTTTTCCGGCAGGCGTTCGTATCACCCGGCCCGGAATCGCAATCGCCGTCTTCATGACCGCCATTACGCTGTCCGTATCCGCCGGACAGGGCGAGAGTACGGACGGGTGGGAGCAACGCTTTGCCGACCCGCTTACCCTGCGGGCCCACTGGGATGACGGCCTTCGCCTGGAAACCGTGGATCGCCAATTCCGATTCCAGTTCGGGGGACGCCTTCAATATGACGGGGCCTTCCTGACGGCGGACGACGAGGTAAAGGAATCCGTCGGCGACCTCGACGACGGCACCCGGTTTCGAAGGGCCCGGCTCTATTTTGCCGGACAGATGTACGACCATATCGCGTTCCGAACCGAATACGACTTTGCAGGGGGACAACCCGGATTCCGTGATGCCTGGGTAGGGCTGCAACATCTACCCGTAATCGGGAACGTCCGGGTGGGACGCATGCTGGAGCCCTTCGCGCTTGAAGGCACCTCGCCGAACAATCAGTTCACCTTCATCGAGCGCGGACTGCCGACAGCCTTTCATCCGTTTCGAAATTCGGGCGTCATGCTGTACGACCATGCGTTGGATCGCCGGATGACATGGGCGGCCGGCCTGTTCATGCATACGGACGACTTCGGCGACTCGGACACCAACAGCCAATACAGCGCAACGGGACGACTGACCGGCCTGCCGTGGTATGAAAACGACGGACGCCGATGGTGGCATGTCGGCCTCTCGGCCAGTCGCCGGAAGCCCGACAACGACCAATACCGCCTGAGCGCCCGGCCGGAAACGTTCGTGGCGCCCCGCTTCGTAGATACCGGCCTGTTTCCGGCGGACCGCGTGAATCTGCTGGGGGCGGAAACCATCCTGACCATCGGCCCCGCCTCCCTGCAGGCCGAATATATCCACGCATCGGCCGCCCTGGTCGAAACCGATGATTTTCCGGAATCGGGAGATGCCGACTTCAGCGGTTATTATGTCTACGCAAGTTATTTCCTAACCGGCGAGCACCGCGCGTATAATCGAAATACGGGTGGATTGGGACGAATCCGGCCCCATCGGCCTTTTTCAGCCGAAGGACGAGGCCCGGGCGCCTGGGAAATCGCCGCCCGATATTCCGAATTGGATCTGAACGCCGGACCGATCGACGGCGGACAGCTCAGGAATGTCACCCTGGGCCTGAACTGGCATCTGACCCCAAACACTCGAATGACCTGGAACTATGTGAGAGCCGATCTGAAGGATTCCGGGAAGGCGGATATCGCCCAATGGCGCATGTTTCTTGATTTCTGAACAACCCGATGTGACGCCGGGCACGCCGAATTTGCGGATTGACATATATACAGGCCCTACATAAGTTTATAAAGAAGTATTAAGTCACGGGGATATTGATATGGCTAAACTCCTGAAACCGCTGGTTATCACGCTTTTTCTCCTGAGCATCATCTCTCTTGTTCTGGGCATCATCCTGTTCAGCCAGAGAGAGATGTTAAAGGGCCGCACACAGCGCCTTGAGCAATCCGTCATGGAGGTGTCCCGTAGCTTGCATTTCGACGACATCCGCCTGGAACAATTGCAGGACTACGACCGGATGCAAGGCGCGTTAAGACGTCTCAACGTAGCCGCGCAGAATACGTACCAGGAATTGCAGGACACCATACAGGATCTGGCCAATACCCGGCTGGACTTGGAACAAACCCGCAGTGAACTGGCCCGGACGCGGAACGACCTGGAAGCCGCCAACGAACGTGTTGCCCGCCTGGACCGGGAAGTCCAGGAACAACGCGCGGAACTTGCGCAACAGTCCGACCAGATCAACCGGCTCGAACGTGAGCGAAGTTCACTGCAGGCACGCCTGGACGACCTGGAAATAGAATTGTCCCAGGAACGTGATCGTGCCCGGGAACTGGAAATCAACCTGGCCGAGGCGGAAGATGAAATTCGACAGTTGAGCGAGGAATTATACCCGGAAATCGTGGAAACGCCGGAAGGTCTGACGGGCCGCATCCTGGTCGTCAACCCGGAATGGAATTTTGTGATCCTGGATATCGGACGGGAACACGGCCTGGGCCGTGAAATTGAAATGTTGGTTCACCGGGATGACGAATTGATCGGCAAGGTGCGCATCAGCAAAGTCGAGCATGAGATGGCCATCGCTGAAATATTGGGCGATTGGCAGCAGCAGCCGATACGGGAAGGTGATCATGTTCTCTTCTAAAACACTCGGCACGCTGACCCTGATTGCGGTCATATGCTTCGTGCTTCTAATGGGCCTTCAAATTGCGGAATTCCTGTATTATCGTGCCGATCCCTCGGCTTGGCCGGCGCTGTAACCCCTTTTCATCCGCGACCGGGCTTGATCTGCCGTTGCCTTAATGGATATTGATTTGTGAACGTGAGGGATAATTCATGCGTAAGTTCGTGACCATGCTGGGAATCGGCGGATTGATCATCATCTCCGCCGGCTGTGCCGCCCTGACGGCGGGCGACCGGGATATGTCCGACCAACCTTGGAATCAGCCCCAACCCTGGGAAGGAAGCCCGCATATTCCGGGCCTGGGGCGGTATTAAAGAGCCTTTCGCTCGATCAGCGTTTCCGCGATTTGAATCGCATTCAACGCCGCGCCTTTCCAAAGATTGTCCCCGGCCACGAACAGGGCCAATGCATTTTCCGCACTGGCATCCGATCGAATCCGGCCCACCAGTACCTCTTCACGGCCCGAACAATCGATCGGCATGGGATATTCATTCCGGGATAGATCGTCAACCACCCGGACACCGGGCGCGTTATCCAATATTTCGCGAGCGGTTTCGGGTGATACCGGATTCCGGAATTCGGCATGCAAGGCTTCGGCGTGCCCGTTGATTACCGGCACGCGGACACATGTCGCGGAAACCCCAATGGACGCATCCCCCAAGATCTTGTGGGTTTCGCGCTTCAGCTTGAGCTCCTCGCTCGTAATCCCGGGCTCATCCTTGACGCCGCCGATCTGCGCCAGGACATTCAGGGCAATCTGGTGCGGGTACACCTCGGAGCGCACCGGCTGGCCTTCCACCCACGCTTTCAACTGTTCCTGAAGTTCGGCGACGGCGGAGGCCCCCGTCCCGGAAACCGCCTGGTAGGTCGCGGCCACCACACGCCGCAAACCCAGCACCCGATGAAGCGGCGCCAGCGCCATGAGTGCAATTATCGTGCTGCAATTGGGGTTGGAAATAAACCCCTTGTGCTGATCAAGCGCGTCGGCATTAATTTCGGGGATCACCAAGGGAACCCGGGGATCCATTCGGAAGTCGTCCCCATTATCAATAACCAGGCACCCGCGCTCAACCGCTTCCCACCCCATCGTCTGCGAGGCGCCTTTTTCGCCCTCGGTACCGGCAAAGAAAGCAATATCCAGATCATCAAAAGCCTCCGGAACCGCGCACGTAACCGGCCAGGCTTCGCCGTCTATGATTTCCTCGCGTTCACGCCGCGCCAGGATGGTAATGCCGTCGGCAGGAAAATGTCGGCGCTTCAACAACCGAATCAACTCGGTTCCGACCGCGCCCACACCCACAACGCCCACCTTATATGCACTCATCGTATGCTACCTCTATTTGATAAAAAATGGCGTCCCCAACGGGAATCGAACCCGTGTTTTCGGGATGAAAACCCGATGTCCTAGGCCTCTAGACGATGGGGACGCCGTAATCAGTCGCGGTAAACTATCACATTATACCGTTGGAGCAACCGAAATCGACCGGGAAAGTGCGGGCATTCCGGGTGTCGGGTGTCGGGTGTCTTTATCCTAATCTTAATCCTAATCTTAATCCTAATCGCCCGCATCCCGTATCGGGTGCCTTAATCTTTGTCTTAATCCTTGTCCCAATCGTTGCCTTTTCGGATTACGACCACGGCGACGACTACGGTGGACGATTATATCTTCACTCGTCATCCGTAGCACCATCCCGGCGCTGACGCGCCGGGCTACAGAATATCGCCCCTTCGGGGCTCACACACTCCAAGAACGAAGGGCCAGAGACGCACGCCGCCGAGAAGCGGCGGCTCCCCAACTTCTTACTGCCTACTGCCTACTGAATACTGATCACTGCCTACTTCTTACTTCTTACTTCTTACTATCTCCACGCCCCCGATGGCTTTTTACGACCCAATCGGAAAGAACGTCGTCCGGTTTCTCAACCACCTCACGCGTAATCCGGAAGGTCGTCTTCCCCGTATTTCTGGAAATCAGCTTCAATCCGTACTCCAGGTCGTGGAACCGCTCCTCGCACACCGCGCGCATGGTTTTGTCATGGGTTAAACAGATTTCAACCAGCGCGTCCACCGCATCCGGCTCAAACTCAAGAGTCAGCCCGTGCGTGCGCGTAAAGTCCTCCGCGTACCGGCAGGCCTCGGCCTTCAACACATCTCCCTGCTCGGCGAGGCTCTGCTTCATCAGCTCTTTCAAGGAGGTTTCCGGATCCATCACCGTCTCCCGCGTCATCTCAAACGACTGGATGGACGTGGACGGCAATACGAACTTGAAGTTGCGCAATACACGCTCTAATACCGTCATCAATCCCCGCGCGCCGGTCTTTTCCTTTTCCGCCCGGACCGCCACTTCGCGAATGGCTTCCGTGGTGGCTTCGAAATCAATCTTGTATCCCAGGAAATCCTCACGATACTGCAACAATACGCTGCCTTCGGACTGTACCAGGATCTTTTCCAGATCCTCCGCGTTCAGTGCCTCACAAACCACCCGGACCGGCAACCGGCCGATGAATTCCGGTTCGTAACCGAATTTGATAAAATCGGCGGTCTGCACTTCTTTCAGGTAATCGGTCTCCTCCATGGACCCCTTTTCACCTCCATGCGCAAATCCGATCCGGGAACTCTCAAGCCGGTCAACCACCAGGTCCGAAAGCCGGTCGAACGCGCCGCTCACAATGAAAAGAATGTGCCGCGTATTGATGGTGCGCTTCGGCGGCCGTCCTCCGCCGCGCTGCATTTCCATAATCGCCTGCATCTGGCCGATCAGGTCCGTCTGACTGTGCAAATTGACCTCGGTCTCCTCCATCAGCTTGAGCAAATTGACCTGCACCCCCCGGCCCGATACGTCGCGCGATCCGGCGGTTGATTGCGATGCGATCTTGTCGATCTCATCGATGTAAATGATGCCATACTGCGCCAACTCGGTGTCTCCGCCGGCCACGCGGACAAGATCCCGGACAATATCTTCAACATCACTGCCCACATAACCCGTCTCACTGAATTTTGTCGCGTCGGCCTTGACGAACGGAACGCCGATCAATTTCGAAATGCACCGCATGAGATAGGTCTTCCCCACCCCGGTGGGCCCCAGCAGGATGATGTTCTGTTTAACGTAATCCCGCTCCCGTAACTCGGGATTCTCCAGGCAACGCCGGACATGGTTGTAATGATCGCATACGGCCACCGAAAGTACCTTCTTCGCCTCCTCCTGCTTGATCACATAGCGGTCGAGGTAATCGCGCACTTCGCGGGGTTTCCGATTGAATTCACGGATTTTTCGCAGCGTTTCCTTTGTTTCCGGAGACGACTCCTCCCCCGGCTCCTCTGTGCCGTCCGACACCCCGCTTCCGGGCGCCTGAAAGGAAAAGGCACCCTGTGTACGCTTCAGCAGATCCCGGAACTGCTGTTCCAGATCGTCGAGCGGATCGCGTTCATCCTTCTTGTTTTCTTCGTTTTCATTCATAGCGGATAAACCTTATCACACCTTCCAAACCCGTGCACCTTCTCACTCGGTCGTCAAATCCCTCAATCGAAATCGACCCGATTAATGCAAAGGTTCATTGCGCAAAACCAACTATCGCCCCTTCGGGGCTGGTGAAATATTTCTTACCTATCCCGGCGCTAACGCGCCGGGCTACATACTATCGCCCCTCCGGGGCTCACACACTCCATACACTTACTCTAAACACCTACTCCATACACTTACTCTAAATCTATCCCGTACCTCGTGTCGGGTGTCTTTATCCTAATCCTAATCTTAATCGTAATCTTACTCGTCCGCATCCCGTATCCCGTATCCCGTATCCCGTATCCCGTA
>SLKG01000025.1 GCA_007134735.1 Kiritimatiellia bacterium | reverse complement strand
TCGATGCCGCGACAGCGGCATCTTTGGACAGCGGTCGACCATTCAGGCCGGCGGAGTCGGCTTGAGCACAATCGAGATGATCACGAAGGAAGCGATTCCCAACCACAACGCCATCTGCAATCCGGACATCAGGGAATTGTCACGAAGGCCCCCATACAGTCCGGCAAGCAGGCCGACGCCCAGCGCTCCGAACAACGCCGTCCAGCCGCGCCGGGCTTCTTCCGGGGGCGGCTTTTCCGGTTTCTGCGCCGCGCGCAACGCGGAAATCATTTCGGCGGCGTTCTCCGCCTGTGCGGCCGCCACCTTGACCCGGATTCCCCCCATGGCCGACGTATACCAGGGAACGATGGACGCGGTGGCTTCCGAATCCGGGAAAACCGTGATGCCGTGTGATTCCAGAAAAACCTTCATTCGGTCATATTCCATCAGGGAATAGCAACGCGCCACGGTTACAAACGCAATTTCTCTTTCCGGTTTCATCTTTTGCTCTACGGATCAAAGTAGAATGATTCATCCCCCCGGACAAGCCTGCGCTGCCTGCACCGCATTGTTTTGCGGCTAAACGGTTTTCCAAAGAAGATGATTGTACCATCTCTGCGAGTACCGGTTTTAGTGTTCGGGTCTTATTGCGCCGGCCATTAAATAGTGTCCGGTTCAGCCCGCCCTGGCGAAGCTTCCGGTAGTTCATATTCCTTGTGCAGGTTCCTATCCATAATCGCGCGACGAGGGCGTTCCGCCGTGGGCGGACAGGCTGCGGCTCCAAATCCCGCGTCACTTTCTCACCATGGAGGCCCGGCGCCCCCGCCGGGCGGGACACGTCACGAGCAATAAATCACTCACATGCGTTTGGAGCAGATAGCCACTATTTAATGGCCGGGAAATATTCATACCCGAGATCTGGTTTGAGAGTAATTCTCTTCTTGAGTCATCCCGAGTGAAGCCGAGGAATCTCCAGTCCCTCAATCAGCCAGAGAGGCCTCGACTGCACTCAGCATGCCGGATACTCTCAGTGCTGGAAGGCCCCGATCGTGTACTGGGGATCCACGGACATATGAACATGTTGCTTTTTCTTTTTTGGAGTTCGTTTGTCATCGCGCTATCCGGCGCGATGATACCGGGGCCGGTATTGACGGCGACGGTAAGCGAGGTAATGAAACGCGGATTCATCGCCGGTCCGCTGATTGTATTGGGGCACGGGTTGCTTGAGATCGTTCTGCTCGTGATGCTGGTAGGCGGTATGGGCGATTGGCTGCTGCTTCCGCAGACGCGTTCGATCCTGGGCTATGTCGGTGGTGCGATCCTGATGGTCATGGGCGCGCACATGATTTTCACGGCACGGAGCGCCGCCGTGCAGGCGCAGGAAACGACCGCCTCGGCCCCGCCGCCTTTGCACGGACCGGTCCTGGCGGGCATGCTGACCACGTTGTCGAATCCCTACTTCTATATATGGTGGGCTACCATCGGGCTTGGGTATGCCGCCTTTTCGTTGGAACAGGGCCGGCTTGGTCTAGCCGTCTTTTTCAGCGGTCATATCCTGGCCGATCTGGCCTGGTACGCGCTCATCGCTTTCGGCGTCGCCTCGGGCCGGCGCGTTTGCCCTCCGCCGGTGTACCGCCTTATCCTGTCCGCTTGCGGCCTGGTATTGATCGGACTGGGTTTCTGGTTTGTACGCTATGGAGCCGTGACCGCCGGCCTGCTCACCTGAGCGCCACTCGAAGAGGGGAGTCGATGCCGCTGTTCCCAACAGCGTCAACCGGCACCAAAATCCCGGATCCCGGTGCGGTTACAAGCATGAACATCGGGGCCCGCCGTTCGCGGGCCCGCGTGTTTTTTCGGCCCGCTTTTTTCTTGCTATTCACGGCGTACTCCCTACTCTTCACGCAACGTACGCGTGGTTCCATGGTGGGGCCGCGGATAGTATAGCAAGGAGATATGATGATGAAGTCCGGGTCGATTATGAAATGTGTGCTTGTTGCCGTCCTCGGTTTCGGTGTGGCCCTTCCGGCCTCGGCATGGTTTACCCAGCCGGTTGCCGATGATGCCAATACGGATGCCGGCCTAATGCGTATCAGCGGCGGCATCACCCTGGAAAGCGATGTCAACCTGTACGGAGCCCGTTTTACATACGGGGTCGCGGACGATTTCGCGGTCTTCGGCGGCGGCGGACTGGTTGATCCTGATGGAATGGACTCCGAACCCTTCTTTCAGGTCGGCGGTCAGTACAAGTTGCCGGTGGCGGATATTCCGTTTGACCTGGCCCTGCGCGGCGCGTTTGGTATATCCAGCTGGGAGGATTCCGCCAGGTTCAACGGTGCCCAGGTAAAGTCCGAATTGGATATCTGGTTCCTCAATTTCGGCGCACTGGGCAGCAAGGAATTGGACATGGTTACGGTATACGGTTTCGCGGGGTTGAGCTACCGGAAGGTGGATGTCGATTTTACCGTGACTGCTCCGGGATTCCGGGAAAGGGAAAGTGACAGCGACAGTGACACGGAGCTGGCTATTGGCGGCGGCGTGATTTTCCCGCTGGATGATAACATCTCGTTTTATGGCGAGTTGATGCATATCGACGAGCTGTTCATCAGCCTGGGTGCGCGTTACCAGTTCTAAGCAATGCGGTAACCGCAATTGATATGAAAACCGCCCCGAGTATGATCGGGGCGGTTTTCTTTTTGATGAGAATCGGGTACATAGGGCTTGGCGGATGAGCATATGAATTCATCACCTCCCAGCATATTGCACCTGAGCGGCCGTACGTTCTGGTGCGGGGAATCGAACCGTGTACTGGTGATTTGCCGTGGCTTGCAGGAACGCGGTTGGCCGGTTCTTCTGGGCGCGCCGGAAACATCGGCCATTGCCCGTACCGCCATGGAACGGGGTGTTGCGGTTGATACCCGATTTGCCTTTCGCCATGGGTTCCGGCCGTTATCCCTGCTCCGGGATGTACGGGCCCTGCGTACGCTTCATCGTGAACGCGGCTTCGATGTGGTACATCTGCACACGTCCGTGGATACCTGGATTGCGGCGCTTGCGTTCGGGGTTGCGGGGCGGAAGGGCCGCCCCAAGCTGGTGCGCACCCGGCATAGCGATCATCGATGCAAGCATGACCCCATACACGTCTGGTTGTACCGGAGGATTCTTGACCATGTTGTGCTCTCGGCCGATGCTCTGCGCATCCCGCTGGCGGGTCTATTCCAGAGCGGCGCCATTACGGATGATCGCATGACGGTCATTCACAGCTCGGTGAACATTCGCCGGTTTGATCCTTCGCGCGTTTCCGGCGATGCCGTCCGGCGTGAACTCGGATTGGAAGACCGGTTTTGTATCGGGCTGATCGGCCGCATTTCCAGGGAGAAGGGCCATGCGCTACTGCTTGCGGCCCTTCCCGGCATACGCCGAGTTGAGCCCCGTGCGGTGTGTGTTTTTGCCGGGGAAGGTGAAGAGGAGGCCCGATTGCGGCGCGAGGTGGAAGTCGGGCCGCTGAAAGACCATGTCCGGTTTGCGGGTTTCCGATCGGATATTCCCGAAGTTATGGCGGCGATGGACATGATGGTGGTCCCCAGTTTAAGGGTGGAATCCTCCTCGGGGGTGGTCAAGGAGGGCATGGCCATGGCCAAGCCGGTGGTGGCCGCCCGTATCGGCGGCGTGGAGGAAATTATCCGTCACGGTGTGGACGGTTGGATCATCCCGTCGAATGACGTTCCGGCGTTGGAAGAAGCGATTGTACACTTGATACGCCATCCCGATACACGTCACGCCCTGGCGGAACAATCACGTGCCCGGGTTGTGGATAATTTTTCGGATGAACACTTGGTTGAGCATACGCAGGCCTTGTATGCTCGATTAACCGGTTGAATATCATGATCCAAACCCACGGCCATGCTCAAGAACCCGTTGTTCGGGCAACCGACATAGCGGGAATCCTGCTGGTGGGGATTCTGATTCTTTACCCGACCAGCGGATTCAAGAACGTTCTGGTCTGGGCGGCATTTCTGTACCTGGTCATCCGTACGATTCGAGCAAAACAGGTGCTGCATTTTGGTGGGTTAGGTGTGTGCCTCGCGGTTTACCTGGGCGTCAGCCTGGTGTCGGCCTGGTTTTCGTTGGACCGTGCATTCAGCCTGAGTCAGTGGACCAAATTGGTCGAGCTGGTTGCGGGCTATGTCGTGCTCGTGAATATTCTTTCAACGCCCCGCCGCCTGGAAAATGCGGTTCGCTGGTTTGTGCTGGCGATGGGCGTAGTGGCGATCCTGGATGCCGTGCGGTTGACCTGGGGCGCCTGGACCGGCGAAGCGGAAATTATATCCGGGCGCTGGTTCGATTCGCTGCTGGGGTATCCGACCTTGGCCGCCGGCGTGTATTCCGTAGCATTGATTCTGGCCCTGTCCCTGTTCTTTCTCGCCCGGCGCGTATCCGGGTATGTGCTGTATGGAGTCCTCCTGCTCGTTGTCGTTATCCTGTTGTATTTTCTACAGACCCGGAGCGTGTTATTGGGGTTGGTTTCCGGCATGCTCATTGTTTTTTTGTGGGCTCCGCATTCCGGTCGCCGGCCCGCGTGGGTGCTGGCGGCGGTGGTGCTTGTTCTGGGGGCGTTCCTGGTTGTTCCCGGAACGTTCCGTGATCGCATATGGAGCGGAGCTCCCTCCGACCGCATCGGCTTGTGGCAGGATGCTGAACGGGGCATCACGGAAGGCACCGGCAAGGAGCCTTACCGGAGTTGGGTCGGTTTTGGTTACGGACACAAGATATTCGAGCTTCTGCATCGTTCCGTTCCCCGCCATGAACGGGCGGCGGAACGCGTGTATAATCACACCCACAACATGTTTCTCGAGCTTCGAGTTCAAAGCGGATACCTGGGCGTGGCCGCCTGGTTATGCCTGCTTTTGACCGCGGGCTTCCGGGTCGTCCGCGCATTTCCCGCGCGGGATGATAAGGAACGGCGCCTGGTGGCCGCAGGGATTACGGGGGCGATGGTTTTGATCCTGGTCTATGGGCAGTTCAGCCTGATTTTTGCGCTGCGCCCGGCCGTGCTGTTTTGGAGTCTACTCGCGGTCTGGATGGCCTCGGTCGCAAAACCGCGCTTCTACCAATCCCATTCCAGTTCAATCCGGTAGATATGGGGTCCGGCGTCCGGGGGCGGCAGATTGGTCAGGATATTCAACGGGGGCGTCGCCGGGATATTGGTGCTTACGGGAGCGAAGCTGATCAGGTCGGATGAACGCGTGACCCGGTAGGATCGATTGGATGCGCTTTGCCATTCAAGCACATACGAACCATCCGGCCGGGTCTCCATGTGCTCAATCCGAAGTGCGGAATTCGGGTCGCGCGGATCCGTTCCCGCAAGAAACTCATGGATGTCCAGCACCCCGTTTTCACTGTAATCGGAAAACGCATTCGCGGTGGAGAGGTCTCCAAAGTGTTCGATCTCCCATTCATCGGGGATTCCGTCTCCATCGGAATCGTGCCGGACTCGAGCGGAAGCCGTGACGGTCACATCGTCCACCTGCCAGAACCAGTCCCAGTTGGCGTTGTGATAGCGAAACCGGATCAAGACATTGGATTGCCCCGCCGCCCAGGACGAGAGGTCCAAATCCACGAGGGCGCCATCGAGTATGCCGAAGTCATATTGTCGCCGCCAGACGTTATGCCATGGGCCGGCATCCCCGTTTGCGCTCACATCCACATCGGCGAATTCATTTCCGCTGTGAACTTCGAAATACGTTCGGAACGATAAGAGCACTTCGTCGTAGGCGGAACAATTCAATACGGGCGTGCGTAATTCCGTGTCCATGTTGACAGTTCCGGCGTGATAGCTGTCGGCGACCGCATAGATGCCCGAACCGCCCGTCAGATTCCCGGTGCCGAAGGAAACTTCAAATCGCCAGTATGCATCCGGATGTGCGTTGGTGGTAACGGACCAACCGTCCGGCAGGCCCGTGTTGAAGCCCGTGCTCAGCATCACGTCGGGAGGCGCTATCACCGTGATGGTCACCGGCTCTTCCACAAAGCCATCCTTATCCTCGGCCCGGAACAGGATGGGATATACGCCCGTGAAGGGGAAGCGGGCGGTGAATGTATTGGTGATTCCGCCCGGTCCGCCGCGGGCCGGGAACGTGGCCCAGAACGGTACGCCGGCGGCGGACAGCGTAACCCAATCATAGTCCACGGGATCGCGGGCCACGACGTCGAATTCCACGGGCGTGCCCACTTCCACGGTGCGGTCGTTGATGGGAAACAGAATCGGCGGAAGATCAGACGCATCGGGAAAATCAGCCCCGTAGATATCCAGCGTAGCGGCTTGCAGCGTGCCCATGTCATCGGATAATAAATCCGCTATGTGCAGCGTCCACGTGCCTTCGGCATTTTCGCCCCATTTCCGCGTCGTCATGAACGTCCAATTGGTATAGTCATCGTTGTAATCAAAGCGGGTTTCGGCCAACGTGCTGGTCATGCCGCCGGGGGAGGTCAGCGTGATGGTCAGGTCGCCCCGGTAGGGGTGCTCGATGTCCACGGTGACGGTCACGTGTTCCACCCGCATGGGCGTGTCGATATGGAATAGCGTCGTGACGCCTTCGGGGTCGTTATCCGGGATGGGCTGATGGAGGTGGGGTTGATTGCTCGACACGCGGATATGGGGGCCGAGCGTGTTCCAGGATTCGGCCGCGTTCACTGCGCCGTCGGCGTTGACGAGGCCGGAACCGTATTTGTGATTAAACGTCAGGCCCGCGTCGTTGATGCTCCAGTCTTCGTCGGCGGGATGGATTTGCCGCGCGGTCCGGATCAGGATTTCCTGCACGTCGCGCCAGCCGAGGAGGGGATTTGCCTCGAGCATGAGCGCGATCACGCCGGCGACGATGGGGGTGGACGCGGAAGTTCCATCGAACCATTGCGTATAGTCGAGATCCGCCAATTCCCCCGCGGCGCCCGTAAAATTATACCCGGATTCGCCCACCAGGTCGGTGGTAACAATGCCGGCATAACCGCTGCCCGACGGCGCGGCGACCACGTGACAGGCGCCCGGCTCGCTGTATGCGGCCTGCCGGCCGAGATCGTTCACGGCCGGGACGGAGATGGTATAGATGGAATTGGCGAACCCGTCATAGTTGGCGTTGTCCTGGCTCAGCCGTCCGTTACCGCCGGCCCAGACAAAAATGGTGCCGAGGCCGTTGCGGCCCGTGATTACGCTGTTGGAAAGAGCCGCCCGGGTGAGCGGCCCGGGGGCTTCCAGGGTGAGCCCGTCATCCGTTGGCCCCCAACTGTTGCTTTTCACATGAATATGCTGATTGCTGTATGCCATGGCTTCCGCCTCTTCGGCATCGTCCGCGTCCTGCGCAATAAGGCGGAGTCCGGCCAGTCCGGCCAGCGGCGCGACACCGGAAACGCCGATCTCGTTATGGCCGCGGGCGGCGGCGATGCCCGCGCAGGATGTGCCGTGCGCGTCTCCGCCCCCTCCGGAATTCACATTAGGCGCCGGATCGTAGTCGTCGCCCGGCGGGCCGTTCCAGTTGCGGCTGTACGCGGCGACATAATTCAGGCTTAAATCGGGATGGGTATATTGGAGGCCGTCGTCCACGACGCCGATGAGGACACCGTCTCCGAAATAGCCCTGCGCCCACACATTCGTCACGCGCACGTCGACGCCCGGCATTCCGCCGCCCTGACCGGTATTGCGCAGGTGCCATTGCTTGGGAAAGAGCTCGTCATCCGGCAGATATCTCTTTTGGCGCAGGCGGCGCAGAAGCGGTTCGGCCAATTGCACATCGGGATGCCGCCGTAAACGCTCCGCCAAATCCGGGGATTCACCCGATTGTGCGGCGGAAAAAATAACATAGCCGGGCGCGTGCGCCGGAAGGGTATAGCCGGAGGCGTTGACCCCGGAAGCGATGACCGACGGATCCGCACCCTGGCATACCCGCGCCGTGACCCGCCGGGTGAGGATGCGGCGCGTATAGGCATTGCGCTCCACGCCGACTTCATAGAGGACAAGACTCACCTCTTCTTGCGTATCGCGCTCGCGGATGCGGGCATAGTTTCGCGCATCCCCGGCGGAGAATCGGGGGGCGATGCGGACAAACCGGCTGTCGATATCGTCCCGGACATGGACTTCATCGAGAGCCACCTCGAAATCTCGCCGGTACCCGCCGTCCTTAATCCGGAGTTGTCCACGCTCATCGAATGGGGCGTCCGCGGATAGCCATGTCGGGACAAAAACAACCAATAGAAACCGGGCCGTAAATGCCCGGATACGTTGGCCGGCTATATGACGACGTATCAACATGATTGACCGGGCGAAACGCAGCGTATTCCGTAGTCTGCGGGAAACCCCAGTATTGTTCGCGACTATCGCCCGTTGGAAGGCTATAAGGCACGGATGTGCCGGGCACGTTCTGCGTCCCGACACAACCGATACCAACTGAACAGTATACCCCATGCAACGATTGTGTAAAAATGCATTATCCCGTGTTTTTCCCGTTAAGCGCTCTGTTCATGGAAGGGCGATTGGGACTCTCGTTTGCGGTTTCCGGAAATTCTGGTATAAGAGCGTGGGGAGGGGGGAGCGCCTGAAGCCGCGGGCTTTTGAACCAGGGTTCCAATGACCACACAAGAAAATCATAACGGGGATACCACCTCGGTTTCCGGGATGGATGACCTGGTCCTGGTCGGACGAGCCCGGAGCCATGACCTGGAGGCCTACGATGAACTGGTGCGGCGGTACCAGGGCAAGATCTACGGCCTCATCTACAATATGACGTCGAGCCGGGAAGACACCGAAGACCTGGTCCAGGACGTCTTTGTCAAGGCGTTCAAATCGCTGAAGCGTTTTCGGGGAAAGTCCTCCTTTTACACCTGGTTGTACCGGATCGCCATCAATCAGACCATCAATTACCTGAAGAAAAGAAAAAAAAGGGCCGCCTTGAGTTTGGACGATCAGGATGTATCTATTGAAAAAAGCGAGGCTTACCTGGAACTGTCCTCGCGAGATACGCCGTTCCGTGACGCGGCACTCTCGGATCTTAAAGAAAAATTGAACAAGGCCCTGAAAACCCTGTCAGAAAATCATAGAGTCGTCGTGGTGTTGCACGATATTCAGGGTGTTCCCCACGATCAGATCGGTAAGATGCTGGGTTGTTCGCCCGGGACGGTACGGTCACGGCTGTTTTACGCCCGGCAACGGTTGCAGGTCGAGCTAGCGGAATACGCGCCATGAAATGCAAATGCTCCAGATTGAGAAAACGCTTGAGCCTGTACGACGAACGCACCCTGCCCGATGACTTGCGCGCGGCACTGGAAAACTGCCCATCGTGCCGGCGTTTCTTCGAGCAGCATCAAATGGTGCGACAGCTTCTAGCCCTGAAGAATTGTGAATCCCCGCCCGATTATGGATCCCGCTGTGTGGAAAACGTACACCGGCGCCTGGCCGCCTTGCTGGAGGAGGAAAAGAAGGGAGCCCTCACGGATTGGCGCGATATCTGGCTGGGTCCGGTTCCGGCATTCCGGTTCGGGGTGGCCGCGTTGTTTCTGGTGTTCCTGGGGCTCCATATGTTGTCATCGGCCCCGCGGCCCTTAACCCAGTGGGTGCCCCAGCCGGAACCGCGGACAGCCCATGAGCGCCGATTGGAATCCCCGTCACCCCCGTTCCGGGCGGCGGACATGCGCCTGCTGTACGAGCAGGGTGATTTCACCACCGCGTCAAACGGGCGGCCGATTGAGGTTATCCGGCGTCCCCCGTCTTATTTTCAGCTCATCAACCTGGAACCCTGAGCCGTGTAACGGGTCACGGGATCGGAAAGGGTGCCGTGAAATCCAGGACCTCATCCCGGATCCGCTGAATGGTTTTCTTGCTTTCGGGATCATTCAGCACGTCCGTAATAAACCGGACGATGACGCGCATTTCCTCTTCTTTCATTCCGCGCGTGGTGACGGCCGGGGTGCCGATTCGTATTCCCGAGGTGACAAAGGGACTCTTCGTGTCGAAGGGAATCGCATTCTTATTGACCGTGATCCGGGCCCGGTCCAACGCCGTTGCGGCATCCTTGCCCGTGACGCCCTTCTCCGTGAGGTCCACCAGCATCAGGTGCGTATCGGTTCCTCCCGACACCACGCGAACGCCGGATTGTTCCAGGCCGGAAGCCAGGGTTTGCGCGTTGCGGACGATCTGTTGAGCGTACTCCTTAAAGTCCGGTTGAAGGGCTTCCTGGAAACACACCGCCTTGGCGGCGATCGTGTGCATCATCGGGCCGCCTTGTGTGCCGGGGAATACCTGGCGATCGACATCCGCCGCAAACCGTTCCTGGCACAAAATGAGCCCCCCGCGCGGACCCCGCAGGGTCTTGTGGGTGGTGCTGGTGACAAATTCGCAGTGCGGGACGGGGTTTGAATGGCAGCCGGCGGCGACCAGGCCGGCAATGTGTGCCATGTCGGCCATAAGATAGGCGCCCGCGCTGTCGGCGATTTTTCGGAGGCGTTTAAAGTCGATGATTCGTGAATAGGCGCTGGCGCCCGCAAGAATGAGCTTGGGTTTATGACGATCGGCAAGGCGTTCGATTTCATCGTAATCGATCAATTCCGTTTCGCGGTCCACGCCGTAATGGACGACATGGAAGAACCGGCCGGAAAAATTCACCTTGTGCCCGTGGGTTAAGTGTCCCCCGTGGGCGAGGCTCATGGCGAGGATCGTATCGCCCGGTTCCAGTGCCGCGAAGAAGACGGCCATATTCGCGCCGCTTCCACTGTGCGGTTGCACGTTGGCGTGTTCGGCGCCGAACAATTTCCGGGCGCGCTCAATAGCCAGCCGCTCGGCCTCGTCCACGTGTTCGCACCCGTGGTACCAGCGTTTGCCGGGGTACCCTTCCGCGTATTTATTGGTCATGACCGACCCCTGCGCTTCCCGTACGGCTCGACTCGCGTAATTCTCGGAAGCGATGAGTTCCAGGTTCTCGCGCAGGCGCCGGCATTCGGCCCGGAGCGCGGCATAGACTTCCGGGTCGGTATCATACACCGAGAGCGGATCGTTGATTCCCGCCGTGTATTGGCGCAACTTTGACAGCCGGCGATCATGGCGCCCCCCGGTTTCAAAATCACTTTTCAACCATTCTTCCACAACGGCTTGGGCTTCCTCTCGAGACACCACGGATCCGCCCAGGGCGAGCACGTTGGCGTTGTTGTGGGTGCGCGCCATTTTGGCCATCCGGGGGGTATTGCACACGGCCGCCCGTACCCGGGGAAACCGGTTGGCCATGATCGACATTCCGATGCCGGAGGTACATATGAGGATTCCGCGATCCGCGTCCCCCCGGGAAATGCGTCGCGCGACTTCGTTGGCATAGTCCGGATAATCGACCGGCTCGGTTCCGTGACAACCGATGTCTTCGACGACCAGTCCCTTTTCGAGTAGCTGAACCTTGATGACTTCCTTGATTTCGTAGCCGCCGTGATCAGCGCCCAATATAATTTTCATATCCGGTATCCTTTCAGCCGTTACCCTCGTAAGTCCGTTACCCTCGTAAGTCCGCCGTGTTCCATCAAGTACAAAATAAGGTCCGAAACCGCCTCGTCGATCCGATCCCGCGTACGCCGGTACATATCCAGTGACAAACCCGCCGGATCCGGAATATCAAAGGAGTCGCGCCGGGTTCCAAAAGAACCCAATAGGCGGACCTTTTCTTCCATCTCCGGCCGGCGCTGCAGGATATCCGTGCGGTGAGCTTCTGTTTTGACCAGGATCAAATCCGCTTCCCGCATCCGTTCATCGGTCAGCAACCGGGCCTTGTGGGGCCGTGCATCGATGCCCCATTCGTCAAGGACTTGAACCGCATGTTCGCTGGCCGGCGCCCCCTCCACCGCATACAGACCGGCGGACCGGATCGAAACGGAGTAGTCCGATCCGAGACGATGCCGAAGAATGTACTCCGCCATGGGGCTGCGGCAGACGTTGCCCGTGCAGACGAAGAGGATGGTTTTAATGGCGTGGGACATGGATGTTAAGGGTTACAGGTTACAGGTTACAGGTTGAAGGTTGAAGGTTTGGGTGTCGGGTTTTTGAATCCTGTTCTTCATCTTAATCGCAATCCGAATCGATTCGGAAACACAGGGCACACTTTCCATTGATTGGAAACAAGACCATAATAAAGTTCCAACGATTGGAAAACACGTCCCAAAATCGTTCCAACGATTGGAAATATTCCCGCGGCACCCGACACACTTGCTCACGTCCGCGTCGCTTTCTCTATCGCCTTCCTTTCGACCGCGCCTTCGCGCAGAAGGGTCCATTCGTCGTTATGTATCCGGACCACCGTGCTGGGAATCTTTCCGGCCGACGGGCCGGCATCCAGGAACAGGGCCACGCCGGTTCCCAGGCTGGAGGCCGCTTCCTGTGCCGTATGCGTTTCCGGTTGGCCGCTTCGATTGGCGCTGGTAACGGCCAGCGCGTTGCCGGAGGCCTTGAGCAGTGCCAGGGCCACCGCGTTGTCCGGCATGCGGAAACCGACCGTTCCGCCCGGCGTTTCCAGCACCAGGGTCAGCGGACCCGGCCAGAACCGGTCGGCCAGGGCGCGGCCGGGTCCGCCCCAGTCGGCGTTTCTTCGGTCGACCTCCATTCGATCCGCAATCAGCAGGGGAATGGCCTTGGTTTCCTCCCGGCCCTTGATTTGATAAATGCGGTCAATCGCCCCCGCCGCGTCGGGATGCGCGGCCAGGCCGTATACGGTTTCGGTCGGCAAGACCACCAACTCCCCGCCGGCCAGCAGGCGGGCGGCTTCTTCGATGGCAAGGGGATCGGGCCGAGCCGGATCAATCCGAGTTATGCGTGGAGCTTCCAAAAGGTTGTACATTAAGCGCTTTGAGGCCCAGCAGGACATCAACGGAACGGCGCAATGCGGCATCGTCTCGAACCCGATCCCGCAAGCGGTCGTGTTCAATGGTTTCGGGCAATTCCGAGGTATGGCGGTCGCGGCGCGGGGCGTCCGGAACCCGGTCCCGGGGATCGTCGGGAACATGGACGTCCGGCTGTATGCCCTGGCGGCCGTCGTATATCGAGCCATCGGACAACACCAGTTTCCGGGTGGCGATATATATGTGTTCTCCCGAGGAAAGGGTCCTCACGTCCCGGACCAGCAGGTCCCCGTTTGTGGGTTGTCCGAAAAGCATGGCGCCGCGAGCGCTGTGTTTCAGCACGGCGGCAAGGATTTCAGCCGCGCCGGTGGTCTTGCTGTCCACCAACACCATGGTGGGCATTCCGACCCGGACCGGACTGTCCGCCGAATACACGACTTCCTCCTGATCGTCCTTGTCGCGAAACGCGAACAACATGGATCCGGGTTCAGCGAACAGGGAGGCGATCTGCGCGACCGCATCGAGGTTATGACCGGACGCCCCGCGCAGATCGAGAACCAGGCCGTAGCGTTCCGCCTGCTTCCACGCGCGTATCTGCTCAACAACTTCGGCGCCCGATTCCTCCAGGAGCGCATTGATGCGGAGATAGGAGAGATGGACGGGCAATTCCTCGGCTGTTTCGATGGAACGCAATACCGAGGGACGGGGAGTAAGGTTGATATCGCGGACGGACCCGTCGTCGTCAAGAATCGTGAGCCGCAGCGGGGCATCCGTGTCATCGCGTGTGAATTGAAGAAACCGGTGCAGGCCCATGTGTTTCGTTTCCGCGTAATCAATATGGGTGATCATGTCGCCCGGTTTCAAGGAGGTTTCGGCCGCCGGACCGTCCTCACAGATATCCGTGATTTTGAAACCGTTTGTGGTCGCGCGAACCCGGATTCCCGGGTCGGGCGCCCATCCGCGGTGTTGTTCCTCGAGGGCTTCGATCTCGTCGTCGGTCATGAAGCGACCGTGCGGATCGGCGGTCCGGACGAGGGATTTAAGCGTTTGTCGGCGAATGGCCTCGGGGTCGAAATGCAGGCCGTATTCATTCAGCACCTGCAGCAGTTCGATGATCGATTCCGGAATATTCCGCAATTCGGGGGAAACGGATTCCTGTTCTTCCGGAATATCCATCGTTTCCGGGGGGGTATCCGCCAGGCCGGAAGCCAATCCTCCGGCGGCTAACAGGATTGCGACCAGGCGGACTTTTCCGGGTGCGTATCGGGACCTGTTCATATGGAATTTCATAATCGGGTAACTCCCTGCGTTGTGCCATGATTCAATCAAGGCGATGCTAATCTAGCATACGGCGTTTCCCGCACCAAGTCAGACTTGCCGCCATTAACGGACAATTTCAATGGGGATATCGATTTCGCGCATATCTTCGGCGTCGGTCAGGACTCGAATGCTTTTGCCGTTAAGATCGGCATGGGGTGTGATGTTGCTCAACTGGATGCGGTACCCGTCGGGGGCCATTCGGGTCACATGAACTTCAATGGACGGGTCGGGGGGCTCGACCCCCAACAGCTCAAAGGAGCGGACCTGGCCGGCCCGAACCACCACGTACCGGGTAACCGTTTCTTCCGATGCGAGTAAACGCAGCACGAGTTTTCCAGGGGCAAAGGACAGGGCGCCCGCCATTTCGGCGATAACGGGAATATCCACAACCGGGCGGGCTCTGCTGGTGGTCGAAACGCGTATCGTGGCGTGATGCCGGCCGGGAGGAAGATTCAACGCCTCGATATGGATTTGGTGCGTTCGCCCGTCGTCATGGGGCTCCGCGTGTGCGCGAAAGTATTCGGAGTCGGATTCGATGCTTTCAATTTCCATGGAACCCGGCGTTCGCGAGATCAGCTCGACCGTCTGGATGTTCGTTTTGCTGGGAGTGATATTACCGAAGAACACCCGTGCGGGCCGTACATCCAGTTCCGCGACGGCGGTTCCCGCCAGTCTCAGTTGATACCGGCTCTGTTCCGGATCGTTCGTTTCGAGTGTAATCACGTGCCGTTGCGGGCCGGATCGTCCGCGCAGGTTGACCCGGGCCGTGAGTGTGGCCGTTTCGCCGGGGGGAATCGAGGCCGCGGACAGGTCGCCGAGGGTACAACCGCAACTGGACCGCACCCGGCTAATCTCCAGGGTGGAAGTTCCTTCATTGTGAAGAACAAAGGTATGTTCGATGGTTCGGCGGTTGTCGGCTTCGCCGAAGTCGAATGAGGGTTGTGGCGATCGGATGCTCGGCGTGGCCACGACCGGCCCGGTCCCGGCCCATGACAGGATGCCGACCAGACACAGAAAAGCCGCGCGCGGAGACGGCAAAATGCATTGTAACCATTTCATGATACCCATAGCATAACATATGCTGTTCGATTTCAAACTGCATTATGAAGAAGTATTCGGGTTGCGGAAGGGCCCTGGAGAGTCGTAGATTGGAGGGGCAGCACGGCGGATTGCCGGAGACGGTTTATGAGAGAATGGCACATACCGGGATACGAAATATTGGAGGCGGTCGGTGAAGGCGGCATGGCCGCCGTGTGGAAGGCGCGCCAGTTGTCGCTTGATCGGATCGTGGCCCTGAAGGTGCTGGACCCGGGTCTGATTCGGGATGCGGAGGAGATCGAACGATTTCGCGAAGAGGCGCGGGCGGCGGCCCGGTTTCATCATCCCGGCCTGGTCCAGATCTACGATGCGGGCGAGAGTGGGGGCCACGTGTATTATGTCATGGAATACATCGAAGGCCGTTCGATTGGTCAACACCTGATGCAGGAGGGACCGCTTTCCGAGGACGAGGCGCTGAAGGTGGTTGATGAGGCGGCCGATATACTGGGAACCTTGTGGGAGCGGGATCGGGTTGTTCATTGTGATATCAAGCCGGACAACCTCTTGATTGATGAGGAAGACCATGTGCGCATTGCGGATCTCGGCCTTGCACGCGCCATAGAGCAGGCCTCCAAATACTCGGACCGGGGATTGATTGTTGGGACGCCGAATTACGCCTCTCCCGAGCAGGCCCAGGGGTTGGACGACCTTGATTGCCGCACCGACATCTACGGCATGGGCGCTTCCTTGTATCACATGCTGACCGGGCAACTGCCCTTTGCGGACAAACATGGTCTGGACGCGATGGATGAACAGATTACCGGGTATGTGCCCGACCCCCAGGAGTATCGTCCCGACATCAGCAACGGGGCGGCGTGGTTAATGGAAAAAATGCTCATCAAGGATCGGGAATATCGTTATCGGAATTGGGCGGAAGTGCGGCGGGATCTGGCGGAAGTGCGGCGGGGGCTGTTGCCGCTGGGGCAGTTGCCGCCCGCGGGCTTGAGCACGGTCAGCCGCTCGGCGAACCGCGAAGCCGCATCCCTCGCGCAATTCAACGCGATGCGGCCGGCACGGTCGCATCGGCTGGAGCGCCCCACGCCGCGCGAGCCATCCGCTAAAGCGCAGGCCGATATCCCACGCAGGAAGCGGCCCGTGGTTGTGCATCAGCCGCTCCAAAGGGCGTCGCACCCGGAAAAGTCCCGACGGCCGGAGAATACACAACAGGCGATCAGCACCATGTTGTTCTTATTTATACTGGTGGCCGGGCTTTATGGCGGGGTGTTTTATTCGCTGTCGAGGTTGGCGGTTGTGGGGCCGGAACGTGAAGCGGATCGTGTTTCAGAGCCGTATGACGACCTGGTGCGGCCGATTCCGCCGGCAGAGCCGGTTCAGCCGGCGCCGCGTCCTCGCGAGCCGTTGCCCCCCGTACAACCGGAACCGGCGCCGGAAAAAGAGGAATGGCTGGATTGGGATCACCCCACCTATGTGGAAGCCATGACACTGCTGAGGGAGGCGGACAAGCGGCACCAGCAATTTCTCGACGTGCGCGATCAATCCCTGCTTGATGATATCGAACCGAAATGCCGCCGCGCGATTCAACTTTTTGAAGCGGTGCGTGACGAGGCTCCTGCCGAGGCCCAAATCAACGAACGGATACGCCAGTCTTTCCAGTTGATTTCTCACAGTCGCCAGATGCGATTACTGGAACGGCGCAATGGCGCGCCGCCGGGGCCCGATGCCTTTAGAACCCGCATTCCCCGCGACATGGGCCTTGCCCGGAACTGGAACGCGCCCGTCCCGGAACGCATGGTCATGACCCGTGAACTGGATTATCTGCTCTCGCAGCACGGAACGCCGGAGATCAATCTGGAGCCGCAACCCGAGATTCTTGTTTTCGATGCGATATTCTTCCTGATGCATATAGACGATGCATTGCAGTGGCTCGAGATTGCGCGTCCCGTCCGCCGACCCGTGGTATGCCCTGGTTTCCCGGAAGACAGCATGTTTTATTACAAGGTGTCCGGTGAGTACCGGAGCGGATTTGACCGGCTTTTGCTGGTTACCGATGCCCGGGATCAGGTGGTGGCCGCTCAGCTCATGTCCGAAGTTCCCCGCGAGCACCCGTGGCTGGATGCGGGTTGTTTTGAAGGACCATGGCGGACCTACAACTTCATCCAGACGCGAACCAAGCCAAACGCAGCCTGGAAGGTCGGCTATAAGGTCGAAGCCGAACGCGACATGGTGCGTTTGGACAGCGAGCTAATCGACCCGGACGGGGCTCCCGCCCTGTCCCTGGCCCGCGTGTCCCTATACATGCCGAAACCGCTGGTGAACCTCATCCTGTATCGGTTGAATAGTTGAGCGAGGCGTATGGGTCGGGTCTGTCACAACCCGTGCATACGCCGGGGGTCTCCATTCCGGCTCGGCCCTTGCTTGTCGCCTGCCCAGGCCGAAAAGAGAGGATCCGCTTCCGCGTGACCGGAACGCCGTCTTGGTTGAACGCCGCTACCCGTCGAACTCCGCCACGAGGGGGGTGTGGTCGGAGGGCCTGGATTTGAGCCGGGGTCCAAGATCGATCCAGGCATCCCGGGCTTTGCCGGCGGCGGGCCGGCTGGCCAGGATGTAGTCCACGCGCCAGCCTTTTCGCCGTTGTACGTTTTGAGGGTTCCGGTAATCAAAGAAAGTGTAATGTCCCGGCCCGGGATGAAATTTCCGAAATACGTCTTCGAATCCCCACGCCAGGCAATGCTCGAACGCCGCACGCGCGTCCGCGTGATAACACACGTGATTCGCGCGGACTTCCGGGTTGTGCACGTCGATCGGCTCGCGCGCCACGTTCATGTCGCCGACCCAGATCACCTTGTCGCGCTTCTTGAACCGGCGATCGAACCAGGCCCGCAGTTTCTTCAGCCAGTCGAGCTTGTATGGATACATCGGGTGGTCCACGGCGCGCCCCTGCGGGACATAGGTGTTCACCACGGTGAACCCGCGAAAGTCGGCGCATTGAAGCCGCGTCTCGTCCGCGGCGTGCCCGTTGTCGAACCCGAAACTCAAATGCCGGGGCAGTTCGCGGCTCAGTATGGCGACGCCGTTATAGGATTTTTCGCCCCGGTAGGTGACGCGGTAGCCCGCCTTCTGAAACGCGTCGGCCGGAAATTCCTCGTCCGGCACCTTGGTTTCCTGCACGCACAGGATGTCCGGTCGGTTATCGCGCAGCCAGTCAAGCAGAATGGGTTCGCGCGTCCGGATCGAGTTTACGTTGAACGTCGCAATTTTCATGACGGCGCGCCGATGTTCAAATGCCGTTCACGGACAGACGCGGCAATTTTTGGAGGGGCTTGATCTTGTCCAGCCGTTCGATCAGGGCCTCGTACAGAATATCCATGCCCACCCGCGTCAGATGAATGCCGTCCAGCATGCAGCGTTCCTGCCAGTTCGGTTCCTCCTGGATGAGGTGGAACAGATCGATGACAGGCACCTGCATTTCGAGGCCCACCTCGTGGCAGATTTGCGCGTATTGGGAGGTATGCTCCATTTGCCGGCTCGATGTCTTGACTTCATCGAGCGGCGGGGCATTGATCATGATCAGCCAGGCGCCGGCCCAGGCGATACGGGAAGCCATTTCCTGGAGATTGGATTGGTATTCCTCTGTTGGTACGTGCGGAACCTGGTTGGGCAGGACGGAGTCATTCACGCCGAAAAAAAGGATGACGATATCGGGATGTTCGCTCAATACGGCTGAATACAGGATGTCGAGCGCCTCCCGGGTGGTGTATCCGGAAAACCCGCGGCACAGCACGTCGGCGCGGCGCGCATACCGTTCGGCCAATCGGGCAACATACCCGCGCAATTCAAGGGATAGACCCATTTCCGTAATGGTATCCCCGAAACAAATGATTTTCTTCATGCGCATCCTCAACGGTCCTGTATATCGCGGAGGGAGACATTTGTCCAGCATATAGGCGGGGCGTTCAATGGATGGCATGCGGTCTTTGGGAGGGGCCGCGTCCCGGCTCTGCCAATCTCAAATCAGCCGCGGGAAAGGTAGGGCGGTCGCGCTGCGACCGCCGTGGCGTATCGATCCGGTCGGTCACAACCCATATTCCGGCGGGTCCGGCGGCCCCGCCCTACCGGCCCAAATCCATCGCGGGAAAGGTAGGGCGGGTCGCGCCCTGTCGCGGCGTAGTTCCGGCCCGCGGCTGCGGGACGGAACTACGCCGGATGCACGCGCCGGAGTTCGTGATGAGCCGTAAGAAGAGAACGCAAAGACGCAAACGGGATAACGGGATAGTGGGTGATCGAGTCCATCCCTCCAACTGCTTACGGCCTACTACTTACTGCTTACTTTCTTCTGCATCTCCATAAAGATGTGATAGGGTTTCCTTCCGCAATCGGATATTCAGACATGAAATCCCTGAAGAATTATATTCTGGCCTATCGCAAACAAACGGTGTCGGGCACGCTCTTGGTGCTGGCCGCCGCGCTCACGGGCGTGGGGATCCCGTTCCTTATCCGGTTTGCCATCGACGATCTGAACGCCGGGATCATCTCCTTTCGCCGTCTGATCGGCTATTCGGCCGCGTATGTGATCGCGGCATTACTGTCCGGATATTTCACCATGAGCATGCGTCGCGTCCTGCTCTCGTTGAGCCACCAGGTGGAATACGATATCCGGCGCGATGTGTTCGATCACCTGACCCGGCTCGATCACGCCTTCTTCAGCCGCGAACGCACGGGCGATCTGATGACCAAGATGACGTCCGACCTCAATT
>SLKG01000158.1 GCA_007134735.1 Kiritimatiellia bacterium | reverse complement strand
TGACCCGGTCGGCGCCCGTGTCACCGCCGCCCGTCGCACGAATGTGCAGGCTATGACTTCCTTCATACGCCTCTTCGGATAAACCCGACTGGACGACATTCCCTTCGTTAATCGTCCACCCGTTCAGGCCGCTTCCAAACGAGGGATTGGACACCAGGTTCTCTTGTTCGATTCCACCGACCACGCGCCGCACCTCGACTTGGTCCACCAGCAACTGGCCGCGACGCTGCATCACCAGGTGCAATTCGTTTATGGACACCCCGCCCGGCAATTTTCCGTGATCCAGTACGCCCGTATGTTCGATCACCGTCCAATCGCTCTTCTGCGATTCATCGCTGTCCGCCCAGTTGGCCGCCCGCCGGTTGTCGCTTCGCGGATCGATCAATTCCAGGCTGCTGCCTCCCAGGTTCGACCACTCACCCCAGCGGCCGCCGTCCACGTACGTCACTTCATTCACAATCACGAAATTTCGATTCGGATCTTCTTCCGGATCCAACGGTTTGGCCAGGGCCAGTCGCTCCCCGGACCGCGAAAGGTTGCCGCTGAAATTGCCGATGGTATTCCCGCTGTCGAGAACGCCGGGATATCGGGGGATGAGATGGTCGGCATTCTTTGCCACGACCAGATAACCGCCCGCCGGGATCACCGTGCCTTCGGGGAACGTAAACGAAATACCGTCTACAAAACGCCAATGACTGATATCCACGGGCGATTCGCTCCAGTTGTGCAATTCCACGTACTGATCGTTATCGTCCCCGGTAATCGGATTGTACATGATTTCGTTGATGACCACCGGTCGGATCAACAGCTCATGATTGGCTTCGCCGGGGGTGGGACTCGTCAACTCACGGAAATCCGGCCCCCCGTCGGGATATCGCCCCATTGAGATGTCCAATTCCTGGGCCTGGAATCGGTACGCGTCCACCACGGTCCCGTCCGGCGCGCGGAACACCACGTCCTCACCGTGCGAGCTCAACCCGAAATGGAAGTTTGTCGTACACGGACAAGGCAGCGGCCCGTCGCGATCGGGACATTCGTAGAAAACAAGAAATCCGTTTCCCGGAATCACCGTGCCGTCGGGAATGATAAAGCCGTCCCGGTCGATCCGGTCACTCAACATGGCCCCCGACAGATTGATCGGTTGGTCCGATGTGTTGTACAGTTCGATGAAGTCATACACGGGCGGTTCCGTATGCGCCAGGAACTCGTTGATCACCACATTGGTGTAGACGCTTTCGACCGGAGCTTCCGGTCCGCCGGGCGAACCGCCGAGCGACGCACTCGCGCTCCATGCGCGCGGATCGTCCTCACCGTAGGAGGCTTGTGAAAGCACCAGCGAATGACCGCCGCCCGCCGCCGCCAGCGGCCAGGGCGGACGGGAATCGTAGTTCACTTCCAGCAAGAATACGTCACTTTGAGGGTTCTTGGGTTGCGGCCTGCGCAAACGGACACGGCCGGACGTATCCGGCAATCGGCCCTCGTACGGCCCCAGGACCCCACCAAAACCATATACCGATTCGACGGAGACCGGTTCTTTCGCCACCACAATAAAACCAAAGGGTTCTATAACGACATCACTGTCAAAGGTGTAGGCAATTGAGCCGCTCAGACGATGACCGCCCAACTGATAGGTGAACGGCGTCGTGTTGTACAACTCGACAAATTCCAGGTTCTTGCCGTCCGCCCGTTCCGGCGGATTATACATAATCTCGGAAATAACCAGGCCCGTGCCCCGCGACGACGGCCCCGGAGCAACGCCGTCTTCTTCCTCCACCTCGATCAGTTCCAAGTCGTCGAATTGCAGGGCGCCCTCGCTGCTGACGCCCGAGGCAAAAACGACCACACGCACCCATGCGGCGTTTTCCGGCGCGGTCGCTTCCATACCCTTTCGGATCCAATGCTCGCCAATATAGTCAAGGGGAAGCTCTTCATGGGAAATCAGGTCTAAACCGGACGTAAGAAATTCAATCTTCATCGCCTGCTCGGCCGCCGACCAGTTGTTATGTACAACATCGGCCCAAAACCAGCTCGTGAAGCGATACCGCTGGCCCGGGGTGGCCGGCGCCTGTTGCCAAAAGCCGCCTGCGTCTCCCTCCCCGGACCATGTACCCCGGATGACGCCCGCCCAGTTTCCCGACATGGAACGCCAGTCAACACGGGCCGCCGTACCCCATCTTGCCCCGTTCTGATCCGGATTATCCCATTCCCAATATTCGGCCTCCCCCGCCGACGAGCCCGCTGTCTCGAAACTCGCATTCCGCAGGAGATTACTTTGCGCCCCGACCTGTTGCGATACGAACACTGCCAGAAGAAACCCAACCCATCGCATATGCTTCATTATGTTTGTTCCCCTTTTTGGCTTATTGAAAGAAGGCCCACCGGTTGTATTTGATATGACATCGCGAGCAAAAAAAAATGCGGAGCGCTGGATCCACCGCATTAAGCAGCTCCGCAGGTATTACCCAAAGAATTACCTAATGGTACACGATTACATTACCCGGAAAAGGCTTTTCTGTTAAATTCCCGGCGATCAGCGCCGCCGACTCATGAACGCCGGTTTTCCAGCCGATCCACGACATCGTCCGGCACATTCAACGAACCGAAACCGCGGCCCAGGCAGAGATCCGGTTTGGTTTTCCCGTGATAGTCCGATCCCCCTGTGGCGATAAGATCAAAATCGCGGGCCAGATGAAGCAGTTGATCCTGCGTATTCCGGGCATGACCCGGATAATAAACTTCGATTCCCTGCAATCCGCTATCCGCCAAACCTTTCACCAGTTCGCGAAGGGCCCGACCCTCCATCTGAAGCGAAAAGGGATGCGCCAGTACGGGGACCCCTCCCGCATGCCGGATAACGCGTATACCTTCAACGGGATCCATGACGGAGCGCCGCTCGTAAGCCGGTTTTCCCCGGGCCAGGTACCGATTGAACGCCTCGCGTAAATCCGAAACATATCCGCGTTCCACCATCGCGGCGGCAATGTGCGGTCTGCCGATCACATCTTCCCCGGCCATGGCGGCCACCTCGTCATGGGTCAACGCCATTCCCAGGTTTCCAAGATTCTTGAGTATGGCCGCATTTCGTTTATCACGACCCGACCGAATCCATATCAGCCGCTCATTCAAGTCCGGGTCGTCGTGCCGAATGAAATATCCCAGCATGTGCATGGAACCGGGTTGATGGTTGACGCTCAATTCTACGCCGGGTATGGCGCGTAAAGGTTTTCCTTCGGCCGCACTAAGAAAGCGGGGCAACCCGGCCGTATTGTCGTGATCGGTAAGCGCAAGGGCCGTCAATCCCAGCTGAACCGCCTCGTCCACCAGTTCTTCGGGCGTCTGCGTTCCGTCGGAGAAGGTGGAATGTGTGTGTAAATCGATCATGATTTTGTTTTCTGTTGTCTTCGTGGCGCCCTGCTCCAGGAGGGCGCTCTTCGGTACCCGCAACCCGCGCCGCCCGATCCATGCTCCCTGCTGGAGCAGGGAGCTACAAAGAGCACCCGGACAAACGGCTTTGAACGTGTACTTCCCGGGAGCGCCGAGCCCCAGCTCGGCATGCATTCGCCGGGAAGGTCCGCGGCCCCGCGAATCGGGATGCCAGGAGCGCACGGCAACTTTACAAGGTCTTCACCGCCTCGATCACCGCCTCCTTCGTAATCCCGAAATGTTCCCACGTTTCCATGAATCCATCCGAAGGCGCGATGCGTGGATCGACAATGCCCACGTGGTGCACCGGCGTACCCGTCCCGGACAACAGGGAACGAACAACGCCCGCGAACCCGCGGACGCCTTCTCCCGGTGTCCCGATCAGCCCGTCCTCAACGGTCACCAGGCCCCCGCCGTACTTCTTCAGCAACGGCCCGATCACATCGTCCGGCAACGGAAACCCGTTTACGATGTGAACGTCCACCGGCTCTCCCGCCGCGGCCAACTCCTCCGCCGCTTCACCCGCCAGGAACGCGGGCGCGCCGACGGCCAGGATCGCTTTCTTCGCACCGTCGTATTGCCGGAACGCGGTCACTGGCTCCCACGACATGCCCGGTTCCCATAACGGATCGTCACCGTCCTGCTTCGACAGCACGGGTACATTGTCGCGCGGGATACCGATCATATGCCCTCCGTAATGTGCCGCGAGATCCTTCACGGCGATAAAGGCCGCACGCGCATCCGCCGGCGCGTAAAACCGATGCAAATACGGCAGGTATCCAAGCGCCATTGTGATCCAGTCCAGGCTCCAACCCGAGAAATGATCGCGCCCCGTACACGCGCCCACGTGCGACATGTGGAAAGTTACGTTCAACCCCTCGTTGACGCCGTTCAGGTTCCGCTGATACCGCCACATCTCCATACCCTCGCGCGCGATGCCGTCGAAAAACGCAGCAAATGTTGAAAACACATTCAATTGCGGCCGACGACTGCTCACCGCCAGTCCGTTGGTCATCAGCGTGGACGCCTGTTCCTCAATGCTCATTTCAAACCGATGATCTCGCGCCAGGTATCCCGCGGCCTTGGCCAGTTTGGTGCTGGGATCCAAATCACACGAAACCACGAATACATGATCCGGAAACGTCCGAGCAACCGCCGCATAGCCCGCCTCCGTGCCGACGCGGGCGCTGACCACCTTTCCCGCGGGCGGCAGTTCAATGGATTGAATGACCTCATCCGGCAATACCAGGTTGGGGGATCCGGGCGCCGGCCGCGACTCCGTAACCACGGTGACCCGCTTCGCATCGCGCAACTGCTTGAGCGCCGCCTGTTGCTCTTCGGATTCACGGAACATGGGATTGCTCAAAACCACATCCAGATCACGTCCCTTGATATGCCCGTCATGATGCCCTTTTCCACCGGTCAGGCCGTTGACATGGAACAGACACTCCATCATGGGGAACACGTCGCGATAACTCATCAGCGAGCCGGGAATCCATATCTCCGTGTCCATCGGCACTGCGTGTTCTTTGGCGAACGCACTGACTTCCGACAGGATCCCGCACTTTTCACCGAACGCGCTCAGATCCACCCGCTGTGTTCCATCGGAACGGTATCCGGTGGGATAAATCATGCTCGGCCGCCCTTCCAAGGCTCTTTGCCGGGCGGTCCGGTAGGCGGCGAATAGCGACCCCGGGTCCATCAGGGAGGGAATCTCCAGGATCTCAACGCCCATCGCCTCGATAATCGGGCGCGGATCCTTATCCATGACCTTACGGTTCGTGTCGGAAAGCTGTATGCCGTTCCGGTGCATGACAAAAGTAATCGGCGCACCGTGCAGATCCGCCCCGTTAAACCCGTTCAAGGCCTGGCCGGAAATCCAGCCCGCATCACCCGTATGACAGAGCACCCAGGAACCTTCGCCTTCCAGCGCGCGCAAGCCGAGGGCCTGCCCCACCGCCGCGGGCACCATGACACCCAGCCGGCCGCCATTCAATTCCGTGCCGCCCGGCACCCAGGCCGTATGGCCCGCAATATCCAGACCGCGCCGGAATTCCTCGACGACGATTTGTTCGTCCAGATAACCCCACACCGCAAGGACCGCATAATGTCCGACGCTGGTATGCGCGTGCTCAAAGGTGTAGTGGACCTTCTTGTGGTCCGTAACCGCCCGGGTGAGCGTGAACGCCGGAATCAAATCCAACGCCCCGCCGAGGTGGTCCAGTTCATTTATTTTGGCGAGTGAGGCCAGCGCACGAAGCGCGACCCGGGCCGCTTCGGTTTCGATGGCCCTCAACGTCAACACCTGGGCCTGGTCCAGCGATTCCGTTGAAGCGATATCAATACAAAACGGCAGGACTTTTGATTCCACGCGTGACCGCATGTAATGCGAATGCCCGATCAGGGCCGTGTTGCGCTGTTGCTGAGCGTTGTAGCCGAGAATTGATTTTCTGGTCATAATATTCCCATTCCGCTGAAAAGGCGTCTATAGGGCACACCCACCCTGTTGCCTCT
>SLKG01000086.1 GCA_007134735.1 Kiritimatiellia bacterium | reverse complement strand
GATTCCATCGCCCGGCTGATCACCGGCAAGGAAATCGTCGCCAGCATGGCTATGATGGCTATTACCACCAACAGTTCTACAAGGGTGAACCCCGAACGCTGTGTTGCTGCTGAATTCATTTCCATTCCCCCGCATGAGTGTATGACGTGACCGACGGTGTTGCCGAATGCAATCCCATCGTCCTCCATGCCGTGAACATTCTTGATTCTTCGTTACGCATAACGGCTTTGATCATTTTACTCAATATCGTCATACTCTTCCTCTTCCCCCCGTGGCCCTGTGGACCGCAGACGATAGGCATATCTGCCCGTCAATCGATAACGATAGGGTCGCGCCCACGGGTCGCGGAAAGACAACTCCACACCGGCCATTCTGTTGCTGGCGATCTCCAGCAGCTTATCCATATCCTCGCCCGGTAATTCTGTAATGGGTATTTCCGTGGGCAATTGCTCTCTGTAGGCTAGATAGCCCGGCGAATAACCTCTGTCCAATCGAAATTCCTCCAAGGCCGAACGCAGATTCTGCAGGTCGGCTTTGGCCCGGCCTTCCGCCGCCTTGCGCGACGCATATCCGCCAAGCCCCATCACGATCGTTGCCAGGATCGCCATGATCATTACAACGACCAGCAATTCGATCAGCGTAAATCCCCTGTTATTCATATTCGCGTTCATCATCCGCTCTCCTCTTCTTACGGTCTTCGGCCGGGCGCTCCCGAGTAACAGGGCCTCTTCACCATGCGCTAGGACCCCCAACTTGTGATGGGTTCCGCGTCTTCCTCGTCATATTCCCCATCATCCCCTGTCGGTTTACCGAGAGACCACACGCCCACCCGACGGTTAAGCGTAATCGCGCCGATGCCCGGCACATCTACCGAAATGGTGTTGTCATAATTATGATCCAATACAAACCGGTATGCGCTACCCCACGGATCGATAAAGGCGCCGTCCTCATCCAGGGAATGCTCGGCAAACTCCATAAAGGCGATGCGGCGCCGATTCATGTTATTTACATTCTCGCCGGAAAACAATTTGACCCACTCCTCATTCATCTCGTTCCCCGAGTGATCATGAGGATCATAGCCTTCGATCTCCGACGGCCATACATGATAGGTATTGTAATAGGCCCGGAAAGCCGATTCCAATGCGTTTACTTCGGAACGGGCCCGGGATATCCGTGCGATCTCCAGGGCACGATTGATTACGGGCATACTGATCATGACCAGCATGGCGATAATGGCCACCACCACCAGCATCTCGACCAATGTAAATGCCTGCCGATTGCGAGCCTGTATTCTCATTGTCATGTATCCCCCGCCTGCTGTGCGTTACAATCGACGAACGGTCGGACCGCATGTGCAACCCATCCGCCGGCCGGGATGTGGAAGGCCGGTTTACCCAATAGGAATATACCCGTACACATGTACTATTGAAAGGGTTTTATGACAAGCAGGAGGCCCGGGACGGGCGGATAAAAAAATGGAGCGAGCGATGGGATTCGAACCCACGACAGCCACCTTGGCAAGGTGGAGCTCTACCACTGAGCTACGCTCGCTCCGGAAAAGGAATGGTTCCGACGCCCAACAGGATAATCACTCTCATCCCAATGTCAACCCCCCCTTCCTTGACAGCGTCCCCGCGGCGTCTAGAGTATGAGGATGCGGAACATTCATCCATTACAAGGAGGCATGATACCATGGCACTGATAACGCAAAGCGGTGATGACACGCTCCCCATCGGCGCGGAGGCCCCGGACTTCAAGGACCTGCCCGGCACCGACGGCCAATCGTACAGCCTGGATTCCTTCAAGAACAACAAGGCGGTGGTGATCAATTTCACGTGCAACCATTGTCCTTACGCCCAGGCCTACGAGGACCGCTTTATCGAACTGGTCCGGACGTTTGAACCGAAAGGCGTCGGGTTCATCGCCATCAACGGCAACGACGCCGAGAACTATCCGGACGACAGCTTCGAGAACATGAAAGAACGGGCCGCCCAGCGGGGGTTCCCGTTCCCTTACGTCCGTGACGATTCACAGGAAGTCGCCCGGGCCTACGGCGCGGTCTGCACGCCGCACGTCTTCGTGTTGGACCGGGACCGGAAACTGGTGTACGAGGGCGGGATTGACGACAACTGGAAGGAGCCCGACAAGGCAACGCCGCAGTTGAAACAGGCGCTTGAAGCGATCGTCCAGGATCAACCGGTTCCGAATCCGCAGACCAATCCGCTCGGCTGCAGCATCAAGTGGAAGTGAAGAGGAAGCCGATAGCGTCATCGTGCCGTGTGGGTGGGTCGCGGTCGGCGAGGCCGCCGACCCTCCCGAAGGCTGTATCAAAACCTATTTGCGGCTCGGCGAGACGCCTTGCCCTACCATTCCCAAATCCACCGCGGGAAGGTAGGGCGCGGGCGCTGCACGCGCCGGAATTCACCAATCCGGTCCGGCTCATTTCTTGCTCCGGCGGGTCCGGCGGCCCCGCCCTACCTACAAGTTTTGATACAGCCCCAGGGCCGGGGTGAGGGGGGGGGGGTGCTCCCACATCTGTGGGACACTATCAGAATTCTAAGACCGTCTCTTACGCGTGACCCGGACGCGCGGAAGTGCGGCGCCCGTGTACACACTGCCATCAACGCAGATGCTTCTCGTCCGGCAATCCGAACTGCTCGCCTTCCAGCCCCCATGCTTCCAACTCCCGCCTCTCCAGATGCCGAACGCTGCCGTACACGCGCACGACGGTAATCCGGCCGGGCGAAAAATTGTAATACCGGGTCACATCCCCCGTAGTGCTGTCGCGAGCCGTCACTTTATGCCGGCCCGAAGGCACATTCCAGGAGCGGCTCGACCGTGTTGCTACATCTCCAATGTACCGGTCATTGAAGAGGATCCTCTGCGTGATATGGAAGTCGTTTTGAACGCGCAAGGTCGAATCTCCGGATATACTTTCCGGTTTATCCTCCTTGTCATCCTTGTCATTCCGACAACCTGCCTGCCCTGTCATGAGCGTACAAGCCAGGATCGCCAAAACGAACGCGCGGCAAAAGGGAACCCATTTCATATCACACCCCCTTTTGGGTTGGTTGTCACATCATGCCCATAAGATGGATTCTGAAGAAAAACCGCATTCAGTCAAGGAAGAAAACGGCACATGATGCGGGGCGAAAATTATTTGTTCGGTCGCCGGGTCTTGTTTGCCTGGAACATGCCCGGCGGGGTTCTGCTTCGCGGCTTGTTCAATCCCGGCTCATCGGTGGACGAGAACGCGCGACGAGAACGGATTACGAGTGAAGACTGAATCGTTCACCGTAGTCGCATGCCGTAATCGTGAACCGAAAGGAAACAGGATTCGATACAGCGATAGTTGACCGCTTCGCGGCGGGACGGAAAACTATGCTCCTGCCTCTTTCTTCCACGCACCCGTCCCCAGCCGCCAGGCCGTATCGATGATCAGGGACAGGGCCAGGAGCATCAGCAGGATGCTCAAGACTCCCAGCAACGGACTCCCTTCCTTTGCGAGGTTCACATAGGCCAGTTGCCCCAGGGCGGTCAGTGTCGTTACGGACATGAAGACCATGGGCAGGAACACGAACCATGTTTTCCGGCCGAGGGATTTGAGCCAGACAAACCCCACCAGCAGGGCCAGCGCCGCCAGCAACTGATTGGTCGAGCCGAACGCGGGCCAGACGGCCATCCATGCCGGCATCCGCACGCCGCCGGGACCGCGCACTTCCATGAACACCACCACGGCGGGAATGGCGAGTGTGGCCAGTGTGCTCATCACGCGTCCGCCCGCGCCTTCTAACTCGAACAATTCCTCGAATACGAACCGGGCCAGTCTCGTGCACGTGTCCAGCGTGGTGAGCAGAAACGTGCTCACCGCCAACAGTCCGAACGTCATGCCTGTTTCCGGCGGCAAACCGAAGACGGAAAAGAAGCGACCGATGCCCGACGCGAAGACCGCCACCGGCGTGACCCCTTCCGGCGCCTCGACCAGAATCATTACGGCCGACAGCGCCACCACCGCGAGTACGCCTTCCACCAGCATGGCGCCGTAAGAAATCCGTTTCGCCGATCGTTCGTCACGCAATTGCTTTGCCGTGGTGCCCGAGGCCACGATGGAATGAAACCCGCTGATCGCCCCGCAGGCGATGGTGATAAACAACGCGGGGAACAGGAATCCCAGGCCCGGATGATGAAACGAAATGAACGCGGGATACGCGATGTCCACACGGCCGGTCCATCCCGATACCAGCAGACCGCTTATCCCCCCGAGCAGACAGAAGAACAGCAGGAACGACGATAAATAATCCCGCGGTTGCAACAGCACCCATACGGGCGTCAACGACGCCACCAGGCAATAGACCAGCAACACCGCGTTCCAGGTATTCCGGGGCGATCCGAACAGGGGCGGCACCCCATCGGCGGCAAGCGGAATGTGCCGCCCGACCCACAACGCCGCAAACACGAGCGGGACAAAAATCGCGGTGGCCCACGACAGCGGCAGTTTCAACCGGTTCAGGCAGAACCCGAGCGCCAGCGCGATGCCGATATACAGCACGGACGCGGTCGCCACGCGGCCGCCCTGATCCAGCGCGGTTCGTGTGGCGGCGTCCAGGTCCGAGAAATCCGTCACGGGCGCGAAACTGGCCGAGGTGAGATCCAGGAACACAATGAGGATGTAGATCATGGTGAACCAGATGAAAACGAGAAAGGATACGTAGGTCCGGGGACTCAAATAGCGCTTGGCGATCTGCCCGATGGAACGGCCGCGATGCCGCACGCTGGCCATCAGCGCCGTGTAATCGTGGACCCCGCCGATCAACGTACTGCCGAGCACAATCCACAACAGCGCGGGCAACCAGCCGAACGCCAGTCCGGCGATGATCGGACCCACGATGGGGCCGGCCCCGGCGATCGAACTGAAGTGATGTCCGAACAGCACGAGATTCGGCGTCGGCACATAATCAACGCCATCGCTTTCCGTGTGCGCGGGTGTCGGCCGGCCCGGTTCGATTCGATATTGACGGTCGAGATACCCGCCATAGATCCGATACGCCGCGGCAAACACGGCGCAACAGGCGGCAAAAAGAATGGCCAGCATGAATGTTCCTCCTTGAAGCGCATGGCAAAGCGCCCCCGTGTTTCCCTGACCACGGGCCGAACCGGGACGTCCAGGCCGTCGTTCCGGTGCGCAGATGCTTTCCCTCCGCTCACAGCGAAAGGTCCACGCGTCCGCCTCCGCTCTTCGCTACGCTGCGAGCGGAACGCGATGTCCACCCGTCCGCCTTCGCTCTTCGCTGCGCTACGAGCGGAGGCTGGGCGTGGAGGGACTCGAACCCCCAAGCCTTGCGGCACAAGATCCTAAATCTTGCGTGTCTGCCAGTTCCACCACACGCCCTTGATGATGCCCCACGATACCGAGCGGTCCGGTCTTTTGCAATACGGCAGGCGCTTCGCCGTTTATGTTTCGGGCCGACGTTCCTTTCTTATTGATTTCCCCTCCCCGCAAAGTTAGGTTCGTCCCGTGAACGACGCACGGCGTTCCGTCGTGCGCGGAAACCTCAAACACCGGGCGAAGTCGATCTCTTCATCCATTTCGCTGTGAGGGGCATGAACGACGTGACTATGAACCGCGAACCGGATTGGGAACGATCAGAGCCGGCACCGGAAGAACTCCCCGTGCCGCCCAAGATCGTGGACCAGTTATTTGCCGATCCGCCGCCGGAGCCTGTGGAAGCGCCTCCCGTCAGCGTCGGTCCGCCGGACCGGCGGCCCCTGTTTTCCGATCCGGCGGCCGGACGCGCGCGCGACCGGTTTCCCCTTGACCGTCCGGCAACGGAATTTTCTGATGGCCGGCGTCGTGAGCGCCCTGACGCTGAACGTGGCCCTGCTGGTTCTTCTGCTGATGATGTTTCAGGAACGCACGCCGCGGCCCGCCCCCGCCCCCACCCCGCCGGCCGTACCGGAAGCGGCGCCGGAGGCGGAGCGCCGAGGCCCGTCCCAAACGGTGGAGCGGCGGGACCCCGGTATCGCGCCCGCGGCCCCGGAAACACCATACGCCGCACCGGACGATCCGGGCCCGTTCCGCATTTCCAAGTTGGTGCTGTGTCGATCGGTAAACGGTTACGGCGACTATGAACCCATTCCGGACATACCGCTCCATGCGCGGCACATCCCGTTCATCCTGGCCTATATTGAAATCGATAATCCCACGCCGGAACGGCGCACGGATAACCGGCATTTGTATCACATGACGAAGTACATGGTGTTGTACCGGTCCGATTCCGGGCCGTCGCAACCCCTGATGGACTCGGCCCTATCGCTGGTCAAAGGCGGGGGCATGAGTCCGAGGCGGGATTTGTACGCGGCGCATCATCTTCAAACGATGGGAACCGTGGAGGCCGGAGAATACACGCTCCGGATACGCGTGGCCGACCATGTCAGCGGTCAAACGGCTACCGCGGAAGCGTCGTTCATGGTTCACGCCCATTGAGGCGGCATGATTTCACTTGCCTCGCCCTGGAGGTCGGCGATAGATTTCAAGGCCGACACAGGGGGGCGCGGGAGATACGACCGGAGCACAGATTGTTCTTTACTCTCAAGCCCGATATACCTACAACACAACAGCTAAAAGAAAGCTTTTTTGAAGTTACAGCCTAAGGGGATCAATCATGCCACAAGATCAGAACAACCAGCCCGGCGCATCGACCTGGTATCTGCAAACGGATGACGGCGATGTGTACGGCCCGATCGAAATTTCACGTCTTCGCGAATGGGCGGAGAATTGCCGCATTGCTCCGGGCAACAAGGTGTCCCGGGACAAGAAACTGTGGACGCCGGTCGAGAACCTGCCGGAACTGGAAATGCAATGGATGGTGGAACTGGCGAACGGCCGAACGTTCGGCCCGGTGAACATCAAGGCCATCCGTGATTTTGTGAAATCGGGCGCGACGCGCGCCGGATCAAAGATCACCAACCGCAAGACCGGTGAGACCTCGACCGTCGGAGCGAAGCTCGGGACGTCTCCGGAATCGCGTCCGGCCGCGGGCGGCGCATCGGTGCCGCCGAGAAGCCGGCCGCAACCCGCGCCGGCCCCCGCCTCCGAAGGACCGTCGAGACCGCCCGCCCGCCCGGCCGGCGAGGAGGAGCAGAAGAAACTGAAAGTGGATATGGAAACCGCCCGGAAGCAGGCGGATCAGCGGGTGGAAGCGGCCCGGAAGGAAAGCGAAGCGCGCGAGAAGCAACTTCAGGCCGAGATTGACAAACTGAAACAGCAGGCGCCGGCGGACGCCGGGGCTCCCGACGCAGCGGCAAAGGCGCGCCTGGCGGAACTGGAAAAAGAAAAAACCGCCCTGCAACAGGAACTTCAGAAACTCAAATCCGCCGGTGATCGTTCCGCCGAGGAACTCCGCCGCGAAAACGAGCGGCTCCGCGAGGAGAGCGCACGGCGCGAAAACGAACTCAAGAAACAGATCGCCGATCTTACAAGCCGCGTGGAGGACACCGCCGCCACCCGCCGCATCCAGGAACTGGGCGTGCAGGTGGACGAATTGGGCGGCAAGCTGGATGTCTCGGAAGGCATGCTGGCGGAGAAGGATCAACAGCTCGAACGCCAGAAGGAATCCGTACGTGAACTTCAATCCCAACTCCAACAGACCCGGCGGGAACTGGAAAACGAGGTTCGCGGCCTGAAGGTTTCGCTGGAGGAAGCACGGGCCGCCCAGAAGACGGAAGAGCTCGAGGAGCAGAAGACGCTGTATCTCAACCTGCAGGAGGAGAGCACTGCGCGGGAGCAACAACTGACCGGCGAGATCCAGGCGCTTCGGGAGCAACAGAACGACTCCGATCAACGCGCGCGCGAACTGGAGGAAAAGGCCGGACGGTTGGCGGGCCAACTGGAGGACGCCCGTCATTCCATCGAAGACAAGGAATCGCGCCTTCAACAACAGCAGGACCGGGTTCGCCAACTGGAGGAGCACACGCGGAATATCGAGCAGACGCTGCAGGCCCGGGTCCAGCGGGCGGAAGAGGAAGCCAAGACCTTGGCCGACCAGGTGACGGATCTGCAGTTGCAGCTTGATGATCGCAACCGCTCCGAAACCGAGGTGCGCGAGCAGGCGGAACAGGACCGGCGGGAACTGGAGGAACTGCGCGCCCTTCACGAGCAGGAACAGGAGGAAGCGCGCACCCGCGACGCGGAGCTGAACCGCCAGATCGAGGAGCTCAAGGGCGAAGCCCTGCAGGCCGCCGCGAAAGCGGACCAGTTGGAATGGGATCTCGAGCAGAAGGAAAACGAATGGGCCGGGGAACGCGAGTCCGTTCTGCACGAACGGGACGAGCTCGCCGGACGGATTCAGCGTCTTGAAGAAGAGAAGCAGGACGCGGAACAACGCGTCGCGGAACTCGAGGAACAGGCGCGCGAGCACACGGTCGCGGTCGAGCAGTTCGTAAAGGCGGACGCGGATCACAAGGCGCGCCTGCACCAGGTGGAAAGCGACATTGCCCAGTACAAGAAGTTGCTGGAGGAGGAATGGGAACGCGCCCAGCGCCGCGATGCCGAGCTGGCGCAGGTCCGGAAAGCGTACGGGGAGGAAGTCGCCCGGCGCCAGAACGCCGACGCGCAGATCATCGAACTCGAAAGCCGGGTACGGGACACGGAGTCGACGATCGAGGAAGCGCGCGAGGCCATTTCCAAGGAACGCGCGGCCGCCGCCGAAGCGCGCGAACAGGCCCAGGCCGCACAGGAGGAATTCGAACGCCGCATGGGAGACCTGCGCGCGGAACACGACCAGCTGCAGAACAGCCTGGACAACGCGCAGCGGAAACTGGAAGAGCAGGTGCACCTGCTCGAGGAAAAGGATCGCGAGCATGCCGTCGAACTCGAGGATCTGCGCCAGCAATTGGAGCAGGCCCGGGAGGATCGCAACGCACTCGAAACACAGCTGGAGCAGGCCGTGGTGGAAGTCGAACAAAGCCGGGAACGGGTGCGCGAAGACCAGGAAAACCACGCACTGGAGGTCGAGAATCTTCAGCACCGCGTCATCCAACTCGAGCACGAGAGCAAGGGCATGGCGATGCGGCTCGAACAGCAGAAGAAGTTCTACGAGTCCGAACGCGAGCAGCGCCGCCAGCGGGAACTGGAACTGCAACAGCTCAAGAAATCCTACCAGGACGCCATGAATGCCATGCGCCGCCAGGAACGCATGATGACGCATCAGCAGAAACTGGCCGAAGACGAACTCGAACGGTTGCGGAAACGCGAAGAAATCCTGTCCCGTCGCCTGGAGCAACGGCAGGCTGTTTCTACGGGCGCGGCAAAACGGCCCGCGGCCCGGCGCGATCGCACGCAGGCTTCGGCCGGCTCGGAATCTTCATCGGCTCCCGGACCGGCGCACCCGCCGGAAGAAAAACCGGACGCCGACGATCAGGGCACCAGCGGCAAGGAATAAAAAAAGGGCGAACACAACCCTGTTAACGGAACCGGAAAGGAAATGGACATGGCAAACCAGGACACATCGGAAACGATCTTTGCCTCCGAAGTGGAGATCAACGGAACCATCAAGACTTCGGGCCCGGTCACCTTCAACGGAAAATTGGACGGCGACCTGGATAGCGGGGGTGACGTGACCATCGGCAAGAGCGCCCGGATCAAGGGCCATTTGAACGTCGAATCCGTTTCCGTCGCGGGTGAAGTCGCCGGCAACATATCGGCAAAGGAACGGGTGGAAATGCTGGCTTCCGCAAAAGTAACCGGCGATGTCAGGGCCAAGCGCCTGAAAGTGGAGGAAGGCGTTTCTTTTGTCGGTCGCTCGGATGTGAATCCTTCCGGGGCTCCGGTCTCTTCCGCCGCCTCTCCGTCTTCGGCCTCTTCCGCCGCGTCGGCCATGCCGCCCATACCGGGCGAACCCGGCGGGGCCGGCAGGAAATAGGAACGCGACCGGAACGCTCCTCACACGTGCGTTTGGCGTGGTAACGCCAAACGGCATCGGACAGCATTATGGCGAGTCGCAGCAAAGCAAAGGTCGTGGATACCTTCGCGACACTACACGCAACCCGGCTCCATGCGCGGGCGCCCCGATATTCCACCCGAACCGACACGCCGGAGGAGAAATCCGAATCCAAACCGTCCGGTGCCCCGGAACGCAAACCCGGTATCCAGGCCGGGCGGACGGTCATGCCCACGACCTACGAGATCGTCTGCTATTCCTGCGGGTACGGATTCGTCATACGCGGTCGCGCCAAGACCACGCAGTGTCCGAAGTGCGGGGCGCGGCTTGGATTGACCGATGAGACCATCACCGGCGCCTACACCGAAGAACTGATCACGGCCGGCCGGGTGCATCTCAAGCCCACGGCCATCCTGGAAGGCGGCAAGATTACGGCCAACGACGTGGTGCTTGAAGGCACCGTGAAATCCGGTTTCGTGCACGCATACAAAACGCTCGAACTTGCCAAGCGCGCGAAAATACCCGAAGACCTTTTTGAGGCCCGAAGCCTCCGGATCGGGCCCGGAGCGAAATTCGCGTTCAACAAGAAACTCAACTTGCGCAACCTGGAACTTCAAGGCGAACTCCACGCCGACGTCACCGCTGACGGCATGGTATCCATCCATGCCGGCGGTTTCTTCAAGGGCACCCTGGAAGCCGAACATCTGTCCGTCGAAGAAGGCGGCGGTTTGCGCGGCGACATCTCCGTCCGGAGCGCCGCCACCGAAACGGAGACGGTCAAACCCGAATCCGGCGACGCGACACCAGGGGAAACGCCGCCCAAAGACAAAACACCCACCTCCCTACAAGACGCGCCTCCCGTCATCCGTCCATTATGATCATTTTGTACGGATCGACTGAAAAGACTTGATGTTTTCCAGGAACTTTTGTTAGGCATTTCAAGTTATTGCGACTAATCAGACATTGAACGCGTTATGTTCAGCAAAGATGACAGGCGATTTTTTATTGAGTATAACGATTTACGCATTACAATCCCGTAGTGTTTTTCGTGAAATATTTAACAGAGTGGTGCTCACATGGTATTTCGGGGATGTATAAATTCCCGAAACGCCTCTCTCTGTTCCTGCTGCTCACGCTTTTCTTCATAGGCGGTTGTCGCACATTGCCGGAAGAGGCCCTTCCCCCACCCGACCCGGTTGACGACGTTCCGTTGCTTCGTCCCGGTGTGCGCTTGAATGTCGAGGTATTTGTGGCGGATACGATACAAACACGCGCGGAGAATGTCCGGATCTCAGCGGACGGTGAAATCACGCTGCCCCTGATCGGAACCGCGAACGTCCGGGATCTGACGGTCAGGCAAGCGGAAACGTTGTTGAACGAACGATATCGAGAATATTACGTCCATCCGGAAATCCGCATTGATTTCGTTTATGATGACCGGGGCGCGGCGTCGCCCTGGGGGCATGTCACGGTCCTGGGGCAGGTTCGAAATCCCGGACGGGTAAACCTGCCGCCCTCGGGAGACCTTACCGTCACACACGCCATACAGCAGGCCGGCGGTCTGGCGCCCGGCGCGCGGACCCGGTCGATACGCGTGACGCGCCGGGATGCCGACGATCGGCGTGAAACCATACGCGTCAATCTACGCAAGGTGGGGACGGGACGGGAACGCCACGAGGACTTGCGGCTCAAGGCGAACGATGTCGTCTATGTGCCGGAAACATTTTTCTAGCAACGGGGGTTTATGCTTTTCCATTCCGAACATAGGCACGTACTGTATACTGTCCTGGTATGCCTGGTCGCCGCCTCCCCCCTGCGGGCCCAGCCGCTGACCCGCTCGGAAGAACATCCCTCTTCAAATCCGTACCGCGAGATGAAGCATTGGGGTCTTACGCTTCATCCGGCGGCCGACATTATGCTGACGTACGACAGCAATGCCTGGCTGAACGAAGAAGGGGAAGAGGAGAGTGACTTGTTCATGGACCTGGTTCTCGGCCTTTCCGGCCGCTTCACATCGGGCCGCAACAGCCTGACGCTCGGCGGGTGGTACCGGATGCGGCGGTACGATGAAATCTCCCGGCTCGACAGCGAGGATTGGACCCTGACGCTGGACGGGGTCATCGGCGGCGAGTTCTTTGGCCTTTCGGACCGGTGGACGGTTCGCCCCCGCGCGGCCTACAGCAAGACGATGGACTACACGCATGATGCGGATGAGCTGTTGTTGCACGACGAGGAAGACGGGATGGTTCCGATGGGGCGGCCCGACCGCGAATTGCAGCGCCGCTTGATGCTCGGTATCGATGCGCACGGCACTCCCACCGACAAAACCCACCTCGATCTCGGATACGGCTATCGACGAATCCGTTTCGAGCGCGAAGACCTGCTCGATGACGTCACCCACCGGGTGGGCGGCCGGATCTCCCTGAACGCCACCGAACGCACCCGGTTATTGCTTGCGGGGAACATGGCGGAAATGAAGAACGACGGGCTCGACGACGCCGCGCGAAAGTATGCCCTTCGTCTGGGCGGTCAGCATCGCCGGACGGTCAAACTCTCGCTCAACGCCGAAGCGGGCTATTACTGGTTCGAGGCCGATGATTCGGATGTGGACCGGGAAGGCATAAGCATTCAGGCCCGGGCCGTATGGCGCATGACCGAGAAGACCCAACTTTCGCTGGCGGGCCGGAATTCCATGGAACTGGCGGAAGACGATCCCGGAAACGCACGTCAGGTCTGGAGCGCGACCGCGGCCCTTCGCCATCGCATCACGTCGCGCCTGTGGTGGGATACCGCGGTCGGCTACCGTCACGAGGATTACAACCGGCCGTCGCCGCCGCCGGATATGGATATCGATATTCGAGGGCGTCCGCGGCGCGAGGTGCCGCTCGGCGAACGGCCGTTCCGCGATCCCGAGCGCGAGTTTATAGACCGCACCGTCAAGCAATACTTCGGACGCCTGGGCGCCCAATACTGGGTCACCACATTTGCGAGCGTGCGGGCCACGGGAACCTACGAAATTACCGAGGACAACGTGATCGGGGATTACGACCAATACCGGTTGACTTTGGCGGCGCGTGTAGCATTCTAAATAACGATCCGGGTACCGGGTTGTCGCCCGGCGCGGCGACCGAACGAGTGCCCCTTATAAGGACCATGTCATGAAAACGTATCCGACCGTTTGCTGGGCCATCGGCATCATCATGGCGACGTCGCTGTGCGCATCCGCACGCGCACAGGAAGATGTGGAACATCTGGTCAAGAATCCCGAAGAAATCGTCCGGGAACTGGGCGGCCGGGACGCGGCGGAAGCCGCCGTCCTGATTCTTCAAGCCTTGGAAGCGATCGAAGAAGCGGACATTTCTCCAAGGGAAAAGGGCGAGCTTATCGCGCGCGCCGTGGGATGCGCCATTTATGCCCTGGACGATATGGCGCCGGAAGTGTTCGGTCTTCTCATTTCGCACGTTCGCCCGGAACGGTTGCCCCTGGTGACCGCTTCGGCGGTTATTTCTTCCGGCGCCTATTCGGCGCAACTGATCAACGCCATGCTCGAAGGGGCGGCATCCGATGCGCAACGCGCCGTGATCGAACAGGCGGCCGGCCAACCGGCACAGTTCCTGACCCGGGCGGAAATGAGGGAGTGCCGGGCCTGCGCCTTCGGTATCCGCCCCCTGCCGATCCGTCCGGAACCGATTCGTCCGCTGCCCGACGATCCGGAACGGGTTGCGGTACCGGACCCATCGCCGCCTCCGCCCCCGCCACCTCCTCCGCCACCGCCGCCGCCGTATAACGGACAGCAATGATTGAAATGCGATGATGAATGAATATGCCCAGTCGGACCCGATTGATCAGCCGCGACGGCCGGAAGGCACGGTTGCTTCACCGCGCGATGTATACCCGGCGGGTTCGGCCTACCCGGCCTATGGCTCCTATGCCGCTTCATCCATGATCCATCAGGATGGACCGATGGCCGGACTGACGCCGGCCCGGATTGCGCGCGCCCTGCTTCGCAAGTGGTGGCTGGTCCTGCTGGCCGTCGGATTCGGGCTCTCGCTTGCGGCGTTGTACCTGCACCGGACCGAACCCCGCTACCGGGCCGAGGCGGTCGCGGAAATGAGTATCCGGCGGCCGCGCATCCTGGCGCAACCCGGTGTGATGATTGATGATGGGTTCGCCGGATGGCGGGTCGATGAATTATTGAATACCCGCATCCGAAAATTGCAGGGGGCCGGAACCCGCGACCTGGCGCGGGAACGTCTGCTGGAACAATCCGACATCCGGCTTCCCCCGCCCGAACGGGTACATGCCGCACTGGGCACCGCGCGCCTGAACCGGCAACGCGACACCCACCTCGTCAGTATCACCGCCGAGGATCTCGACCCGGCGTTTGCCGCCTTCGTGGCCAATGCCTTTGCCGAAGCCGTCGTGATGCGGTCCATCCAGGAAAACCGGATCGAATCGGACCAGGCCGTGGCCTGGCTCGAGCAACAGGCCGCGCACCAGGCCGTCGTGCTCGAGCAGGCGGAGGAGGCCCTGTTGACTTTTCGCGCCGATGAGCAGATGGACCAACTGCACAACGAGAAGCGCATCCTGGAAGAATCCGTTGTCAGTTTGAGCCAGGAATTGACCCGCATCGAAAAACATCGCGTAACGGCCAGCGAATTGCTGGCCATGCTGGACGCGGTGAATGCGCAACCCGAACAATTCGGAAACCTGCCGGACACCATTCCCTATCACCGGGAAATGCTGAACGCGGTTTCGCAATGGACCGAAGCGGTCGGCCACCTCAACCAACTGGCGACACGGATGACGGATCGACATCCGCAATTCATCGAACAACAGCGGCAGGCGGACCATCGGCGGGATCGGGTCACATCCGTCATTCAGCGAGCGCGCGAAACCACCGAGGCCAATATTCGCCTGTACGAGCAGCAGGCCCGGACCCTGCGCAACCGCATTGACGCGCAATCGGAATCGGCGACGCGGATCGAAAGCCGCCTCGCGCAATTGCGCACGCGATTAAGCGCGTTGGAACGTACGCGGGATTCGGCGGATGCCAGCTTCAAGGGTTTGCTGACACGCATTGAAGAGGCGCGCCTGGCGGCCGATGAGAATACGTCGGTGATTCACATTATCGAAAATGCCCGCCCGCCCGGCTCGCCGGTGTATCCCCGCCGCAACCGGGCACTTATGCTCGGTCTGTTCGGCGGCGGCGTGCTGGGCGTGGCGCTGGCCCTCGGCCTGTACGTCATCGAAGACGGGATCGAGGGGACCGAACCGATCGAGCGCGAGGTGGGGCTGAAAGTGATCGGACTGATTCCGCACGAGGATATTCACGAAGTCGCTTCCCTCGCCAAAATCGCGTTATCCAAGGAATATCACCCCATGGTCGAGGCGTTCGCGCACCTGCGCGCCATGCTGGAATCCAAAACCTATCGCGCCGATTCCACCTCGATCCTGATCACCAGCACGGCGCCCGAGGAAGGGAAAACGACTGTCGCGAGCAATCTGGCGATCAGCCTGGCCCGCGCGGGACATCGCACGTGCCTGATCGGATTTGATTTACGTCAACCGAAACTGCGGCCCATTTTTCATATTCCCGGCGCGCATCCCAGCTTGACCATGGCGCTCCAGGAAGAAGGCCGCACCGACTATGGCGCCCTGCCCTTCCAGGTTTCGACCATTCCGCTGTGGGTCATCAGCGCCCGTCACGGACGCGAATCCTACGCGTCCGAGGTGCTGGGAAGCCCGGCGGTATCGGCCCTGATCGAGTGGGCTACCCGGACATACGACCGCGTCATCATCGACTCGCCGCCGTACAGTCTGATCGGCGATTCGCTGGTGCTGGCGGGGCGGGTATCGGGGGTCCTGCTGGTCTGCCGCCCGAGTGTGACGCGCATGCGCGCGCTTCGCCATGTGGCACGCGACTTCAGCGAAGCCGGCGCGAACATGCTCGGGGTGCTCGTCAATGACATCGAATTCCGGCGGGCTTCGTATTTCAGCAATTATCATTACTACGACAATCACGCCTATCGATACAGTCATTCCTACGATCAATACGCAGGCGGAGAAGACCCAGGCCTCCCGGGCAACGAACAGAAGGAAGAGCCGGTTGAAACAACGAGGTAAGCCGGAGCACGCCGGCACGGCGCCTGTCCGGCTTTGGATCGCCTGTTGCGCGCTGGCCGGATACGCCGTGTGGGCGCAGGGCGGCACCCTGCCCGCCCTTCAGCCCCCCCTGTTGCTGCTGGGCGCGTGGGTCTTCGCGACGTTGCTGTTTCATCTCCGCGGCCGGATCCTGATCGTGTTGCGCCGCGACCCCCTCTTCTGGTTGGGGCTGCTCTTTCTGCTGTTGCTGGTCATCCAGACCTGGAACGCCGGCCGGCACCTCTATTTCCATCCTTTCGAAGCGCGCTGGATGTTTACGCCGCCCCCGGTCCCGTATCTGCCCTGGTCGTTCGACCGGTCGGAATCGTTTCAAATGCTTTATTGGTTCGCCCCGGCCTGGGCGCTCGCGCTGGCCTTGCGGCATGCACCCGACCGGAAGCGGACCGGCCGCGTATTGCTGTATTTCGTCATGATCAACGGCATCCTGCTCGCCGTCGCCGGCATGGTCCAATGGATGGCCGGCACCCCTTTTCTGTTCCGGCACACGCGCCCCGCCTTTCGACTGTTCTACGCCACGTTCGCCTATCGCAACCATGCCGGCGCCTACCTGGTCCTCGTACTGGCGGCCGTGCTGGGTTTTCTGAGCTATCAAATCCGATGGCGGCACCGCGCCGGAATGGCGGTGCGGGCGCCGGTCATATGGGGAACGGGATTCGGCGGGATCGTGTTGGTCACGGCCATACATACGTCGTTGAGCCGCGCGGCGATCCTGTTGTCCTGGGTGCTGATCGCCTGGTTCCTGGCGGCGTTGGTCGTTGGAAGAATCGGCCGGGGACGGGTCGGTCGCCTGCAGGTGGGCCTGGTCCTCGCCCTGGTCCTGTTCATCACCTCAATCTGGGTCATCATCCTCGGCGGGGACGCTTTCCGTACCCGGACGCAAAGTCTCCATACATGGGCGCACCAGGTCGAGAACCGCCAGTGGCAATGGGAAACGGCGGTACGCATCTGGCAGGACCATCCGGTGTGGGGCGTGGGCGGATGGGGCTATCGGCACCTGTTGCCCTATTATGTCGATGAAGCGTTTGCCCGATCCGCCGGGGATCCCGGCAAGGCCAATGTGCACAACGATGCACTGCAATTTCTTGCTGAATTCGGAGGCGTCGGCCTGGCGTTGCTGCTGGGAGCCCTTGTGGTCACAGGCGCCGGATTCGTTCGAGCCTGGCAATCGGCCCGGGAACAACCCGCGTCCGCCGTTTTTACCATGGTGTTCGCCGGACTGCTCCTGGTCGGTCTGCACAGCCTGATCGATCTGCCCTTCCGGAATCCTGCCGTATTGTATACGGTTGTCATTCTGCTTGTCGCCGTGCCCGCGGCGTGGTCGAATCTTCGAGCATCATGAATTCCGGAAATACACCGCCGTCTTCCGACTCAACGCCGATGTCTCTCACCACTAAAATGGTGCGCGGCGCGGGCTGGATCTTTTCGGCAAAAATGGCGGGACGAATCCTTACGGCCCTCAAGCTCGTCATCCTGGCGCGCCTTTTGTCTCCAGGAGATTTCGGACTTTTCGGCATTGTGGTCCTGGCCATGGCGGGATTCGAAGCCCTGACAAGGACGGGATTCGATGAGGCCCTGGTCCAACGCCGAGAGGATATCCGGGATGATCTGAACACCGCCTGGACCGTCCAGGTTATACGAGGACTCCTGCTCGCCGTCTTCCTGATTGCCAGCGCACCGTTCATTGCATGGTTTTTCGATGAACCCAGGGCCCTGCCGCTGCTGCGCATTCTGGGTGGAGTCAAATTTATCGGAAGTTTTTCCAATATCGGCATGATCTTCTGGCAGAAGGAACTTCACTTCAACAAGCGAGCCCTTCACGGCACCCTGGTCGCCTTTATTTCAGCCATGGCCGGGATCATCGCGGGATTGATTCTCCGCAATGTTTGGGCACTGGTCTGGTCCAATATAGCGGGAACGCTGTCCGGTCTCCTATTGAGCTATGTGATGCATCCGTACCGCCCCCGTTTCAGCTGGGACCGGGAGCGGGCCCGTACGCTTCTGAAATATGGCGTTTGGGTAACGGGAACAAGCATGCTCGTCTACTTCAGCGCTTATTTGGACAACCTGATGGTGGGGAAACTCCTGGGAACGGAAGCCCTGGGGTTTTACGTTATGGCCTATCAATTATCGCTGTTGCCGCTCAAGGAAACCGCCTATGCGGTATCCGGTGTATTCATGCCCGGATATGCCAAACTGCAGGGAGACCCCAAACGACTTTCCCGTGCCTATGAACGGACGCTGGGCATTACGGCCGCCGTGTCATTTCCCGTCTGCCTGGGCATCATCCTGATCGCCCCCCCTGCCGTGCGATTGGTTCTCGGAGACGAATGGACGCCCTCCATACCCCTCATTCAAATATTGATGGTGGCTCAGTTGATCAAGAGCCTGTCGGCAACAGGTAGCCCTCTGTTTCTGGGAACGGGGCGCCCTCACTATGAATTCCGCACGCAAATCGCGCGCGCCGTCGTTCTGGGTGTGAGCCTGGCTCCCGCCATCCTGTTTCTTGGAATCAACGGGGCCGCCCTGTCCGTGGTGTTGAGTGCGATCGCCATGGTCCTCGTGTATATGGCCGGCCTGCGCGGTATTGTGGGCCGCATATCCGATCTTCTTCGCAACAGTCTTCTTCCCCCATTGGCCGGAAGTATGGTCATGATGGCCTTGCTGACCTATCCCGCGGTATTCCTGGCGCGGCAGGAAATATCCGGCGGCGAATTGGCCATCGCGTTGACCGCGTTAATACTTTCCGGAGGACTTCTATACGGCCTTGCCTGCTGGTGGTTTGCCAGACAGCTTGGGAATTCCCTGATCCAGGAAGTTCTCCTGCGCATCCTTAAATCAATAAAACCGGCTAAACAGGATATACAAAAGACAGGACCCGGCCGTCGGGAGCATGAATAATCTCCCACAGGGCAGACGACCGGGTTTTGGGCAAATCGGTATGCGGACACTATGATTGATTTTCTATTTTCATTTGACCGGGAAAAGGAAAGCGAATGCACCAAGGCTCTTTCCATTTACCGAGACACGGATAAAGACCCCCTCCATGCGTATCATGGGGATTGGGGAGTCCTGGTTACCAAGGGGCACCCCTATCCCGGTTTCGAGTGCGTTGAAACAAGTCGATATCTTCTGGCGCCCCTCGGCGGCCCCCTTCCCCGGAATCATCCGTCACGGGACTCCGGATCGCCGGAAAATCAGGGTTCCCATTGGATTCTCCATCAATGGAAGACGGGAGGCGGTGTACGCTGGGACAATGACCTTGTGGGTTCGTTCCTGATTCTGTGTGTTGATAAAAAAGAAAAGCGTGTGGAGCTGGTTACCGATTTGAATGGTTTTATATCGGCCTACCATTCGTATTCGACCCCGGTAATCATCGGTTCACATGCGGACGCCGTGGCCCGGGCCGCCGGGGTTTCTCACACCATTGACCCGGTATCGATCGCGGATTTCCTTTCGTACCGGACAGTGACGTATCCCCACACGATGTATCACGGCGTAAAACATATCCCGCCCGCTTCCATTACCACCTTCACGGCCCCCTCACGGCAGACTGCCATCCCGTACTGGGAACCAAGGGAAACAGAACACTTCGAGACATTTCGGGAAGCGGTCGAGCAAACCCGTGAGACCGTAAGAAACAATGTACGGCTCGTATGTTCCGGCCAGCGTGAAACAGGGTTGTTACTGAGCGGCGGCGAAGACTCCCGGGCCGTGTTGTCTTTTATCCCCGGAACCACCGGCGTGCGCGCATTTACCATTACAGACGGTTACAATCGCGAGGCCGGAATTGCGGAGATGATCTGCCGTGCGCAGGGCGCACAATGGATTCCCATACACCGCTCGCCCACGCATTACCTTGACCACGCCCTGCAGGCCGTCCGTTTGTGCGAATCGCATAATTTCTTTCTGAATGCTCATCTACTGGGGTTCG
>SLKG01000106.1 GCA_007134735.1 Kiritimatiellia bacterium | reverse complement strand
TTCGACTAAGGGGGTGGATTAAAGGTTCTTTGAAATGGCCTTTGAAAGGGAGGTGAGCATGGCGGCGATTTGCCTTAACATACTCAGACCTTCAGGTGTTTTGCCCGCAATAGAGGGGCTGTCAGAAGTGGCGAGGTCAACAAGCGCCGCTGATTGTACTGTGGCTTTATAAGCCGTGCGCAGAAATTTCATTTGGTCCGCCGCACTGAAACGTCCGTTTCCTTCTGCCATATTGAGGATGATCGATGTAGATGACTTGTCGAGCTTTGCCAAAAGATCCGCGCTGCTTGTAACGTCACTGGACATCTTCTCTGTCCACCCGGCAAAGCGTAGCGCTGTCTGATAGGCTTCAAGTTCTTCATGACTAAAAAATCTATCACCTGCTGTTGAATATCCCGCGGAATGGGGCTCCCTTACCCTGTTTGAGGCCGTCTTCTTCATGGAAATGAGCATGCTAACAATTTCTTTGAGCCGAACTTTTCCGGGAAAGACGTCTCTCGTTTTCAGTCGCATTCTGACCACCAGAATGTCAAGGCATGCAGCGCATTCAAGTGCGGACCCATTGGCATGCCCCAAGTAAACGATACGATCTTTAGGCGACCAGCAACTGCTTGCATGAGCAATATTGAGAAGGATGCTTTCGGCCCCACGATCAAGGTGGTCACAGGCAATCACTCTGCGAGATACTCGATCCAGTAGCTCCCTGCGCATGTGGACAAAGTCTAACGCTTTCTCATAAACCGTGAGTTTTTCGTGGCCGAAGTGGTTTGCCATCAACAAGCCCCCAACTTTCTTTGCGTGCATCCTTAGTTGCTTCCTTAGTCCATACCCTTAGTCGAGTACCCTTAGTCCAGCCGCTTGATCGACAAATCACATCTTATCACCAGGCTGTTTCCCATATTGAAACAAGCAGCTCAGCATTTCAACCTTGGCCGTTTATGCCGATTATGTCCAAACCCAATAAGCCTTGTGGATCAACCTTCCTCCGGTTGTTGCTGGGTGAGGCAGTGGAGGGTGCCGAGGCCCCAGGCGAGGTCGACGGCATGGATGCCGACGACGGGACGGTCCGTGATGAGTTCGGACAGGATGCCGAGCGCGACGCGGTCTTTCGGATCGTTGAATGTGGGCACGAGGACGGCGGCGTTGGCGATGTAGAAATTGGCGTAGCTGGCGGGCAGGCGCCGGCCCTCGAAGAAGAGGGGTTCGGGCATGGGAAGTTCAACGATGTCGGGCCGGCGGCCGTCCTGCAGTCGGGCGTCGGAAAGCCGTTCGCGGTTTTCACGCAGGGGAACATGATTCTCATCCGCGGTATTGGGTTCCTGTACCAGGACCAGGGTATGATCGTTCACAAAGCGGCAGAGATCGTCCACATGACCATGCGTATCGTCGCCGGCGATGCCGCGTCCGAGCCAGATCGTGTGGGCGACGCCCAGCGTCTTCCGGAACACCTCTTCGTAATCTCCTTTTTCGAAGCCGGGATTCCGGGTTTGCACGTTCGGGTCCAACAGGCACTCTTCGGTGGTGATCAGGGTGCCGCACCCGTTCACATCGATGGCGCCGCCTTCAAGGACCACGGGGCGGTCATTGTGTTTTACCTGGAAGACATCTTTTTTCAGTGCCCGGGCCGCCCGGGCCGGGATCGCGTTATCCTTTTTCCAGTTCCGGTATTTTGCCCATGCGTTGAATTGGAAGTCGGCGATGAGGGAGACGCCGGGGTTGGGAGGAAGAGAAGAGGACCACGGATGGACACGGATGGACACGGATGAATCGGATGAAGCGGGTTGTAGGAAGCGCGCTTGCGCGCGATGAGGCTGGGTGCGAACAAAAATGGGACCGAAGTCTCGGGTCCAGCCGCGGTTAGTGGGGAACCGGAAGAATTCAACGCCTGCATAATTCACGCCGACGCGATCGAGCACTTTCCGGGCGCGTGTTTCATGAGCCTTGTCGTTCACAAGAATGCGGACGCGTTCGTCCGGGGCGAGTTTGCGGACGATTTCCCCGTACACCCAGGGAATGGCGGCGAATTTCCCGGGCCAGTCTTCATGATGATGCGGCCAGCCGATCCACGTCGCCTCGTGCCGTTCCCATTCGGCAGGGAGGCGGGGGGGCGCCGTTGTGTTGGAGTCGGATATTGCTTTGGTGGTCATGGGGAAAAGGTTTTAGGTTATGGGTTATGGGTTTCAGGGGAACGGAGAATCGTTATCCGTTCTCGTCGCCGATCTCGTAAACCGAAAGGAACCTGGAAAAGCGACGGGGCAGCTTTCAGCAATCGGTTTACGAGATCGGCGACGCGAGCGGTGGACGATAAGAACGGATAGTAGGACAGGCATTCCTGCCTGGGAAGAAGGGAATAACAATCTCTTCTATTGGCGTTGATTAGCGTGCATTTGCGGTTCTTTTCCGTGCATGAAAGGGATATGTGGACGACGAGCACGATCATGTTCTTGTTCCCAAAACCTTCAACCTGCCACGTCAGCGGCTCCGCCGCCAAGTGGCCGCTTGCCGCTGTGCGGCGACGCGGCAACCTTCAACCTTCAACCCAGAACCCAGAACTCTACTTCAACCACCTTTCTTCCAGCCCGCCATACGCATCGATCCGGCGGTCGCGGAAGAAGGGCCAATTGCGGCGGACTTCTTCGATGTGCGCGGGATCGATGTCGGCCATGATGATTTCCTCCGTATCCGTGGAGGCTTCCGCGAGGACAATGCCCTGCGGATCGGCGATGAAGGACGAGCCCCAGAACTCGATGCCCGGCGCATCCGGCGCCGGTTTTTCGAGGCCGATCCGGTTCACGGCGATCACGTACACGCCGTTGGCGATGGCGTGTCCGCGCTGGACCGTGCGCCAGGCGTCCCGCTGGGTTTGGCCGTATTGTTCCTTCTCGCCGGGGTGCCATCCGATGGCGGTGGGATAGAAGATCATGTGCGCGCCCTGGAGGGCGGTAAGCCGGGCGGCTTCGGGATACCACTGGTCCCAGCAGACGAGTGTTCCAATTTTCCCGGCGGATGTTTTGAATGTCTTGAAGCCCAGATCGCCCGGTGTGAAATAGAATTTCTCGTAATAGCCCGGGTCGTCGGGGATATGCATCTTGCGGTACAGGCCGACGAGTTCGCCCTGCTCGTACAGGATGGCCAGACTGTTGTGGTACACGCCGGCGGCGCGCCGTTCGAAGATGGAGGCCAGGACAATCACGTTCTTTTCCCGGGCGACGGCGCCCAGGGTTTCGGTGGTCGGACCCGGGATTTTTTCCGCCCGGTCGAACAGGTCGGCATCCTCGGTTTGGCAGAAGTAAGGGGAACGAAACAATTCAGGCAGGCAAATTACCCGCGCGCCCTGGTCGGCGGCTTCAGCGATTCGCGACGCCGCTTTCTCCACATTTTCGTCGGGACTCCCCCCGCACGCCATTTGTATGGCCGCCACGCGTGTCCTGGATGATGCGTTCATGATGTCGGAGGGTACACTGAGGGAAGGACAGGCTCAAGCTTGAAGACATGGATGGTTGGACTTCACTCGTTATCCGTTCTCGTCGCCGTAATCGTCCACCGAAAGAGAATGGGTAGAATAAGAAAGGAGCCGGCTTGTGGGTAGTGCCGGGCAACCCAGCCCCCGGTCACCACGGGCTTCCAGCCCGTGGGATGAGCATCTGAATGTCCAATATCCGACAAGGAACTCCCAATATCCATCGGAGTTCCTTGGACATTGGATATTCCTTGTTGAGTGTTGGATATTGACCTCGCCTATTCGGCAAGTGGCCGATCATTTCCCGACTCGTTATCCGTTCGCGTCGCGCGTTCTCGTCCACCGAAAAAGAACCTTGTCGGGCCTGTTGTCGACATACCTACAATGGAGTATACTTAACCTTTGGAGGCTAATGGATGTGCGCATGAATGGAACCGGACGAGTGTATGTGCTTGTGTTCATGGCCTGGTGCGTTTTATTCCCGGCGTTTTCCGTGCGGGAAGGGAGAGGACAGATGCCGAAGCCGCCGCACACGTTTGTAGAGGGCGAATTACTGGTCGGTTTCTTTGAGGGGGTGCGCGAGACCCGCCGGGACGAGATACACCAGGAAATGGGAAGTACGGTTCTCAAGCGGTTCGATACCATTCATGTCGATCACGTAAAATTGCGTACGGGACTGCCGGTGAACAAGGCCATCGAGCAATATACGGCCCATACCAACGAGGTGCGGTATGCCGAACCGAATTATGAGGTGCGTGTTCCAAATGTACCGAAAACGGAATGATGCTAGCCGGTATGTCCGGTTTCCCGGTTGACATGATTTGTCAATTATGTTCGTATGACGCGCGAAGAAAATTGGTCCGTGTCCTTGTCCAGAATTTGAATGAAGTCATCTATGTGGCGGTGTGAAAATGTTTGCGGCCGGCCGAAGAGCTTGTTCTAAATTCCGCTTCAGGGATGGTAATGAATACGCGGTTCGCAAGGGCGCTGTTCGGGTGAATTTCTTGACAGAGAAAAGCGATACAGTGTATGCTTGTAGGCCTGCTGCTTGTGAACACGCATCACGCATCACGATATGGTTTAGAGCATGAAGAGATTGAATGTATTGTCCGCTTCCCCTCTGTTGGCTCTCGCTGTTTGTCTCCTCTTTTTTATCCCGGCTGCCCATGCCGATGATGTTTCCCCGCCGGATGCCCCGGAAGAAAGGACTCCTGTTCAGGACGTCATGCATAACCTCCGGGCTGAGATTCCGGACCTCGATCTCGACGAATTGCGGGAGAAAGAGCAGGAAATCATGGCGCTGATAACCGGTCATGCCGAGGACACCCAGGACCTGCAGACCCGCTATCAGGAGGTTCGGGTGGAAGCGCGCTCCCATGAAAAGATTCGGGCCATACAGGACGAGATCAATGAGATGCGGTTGCAATTGGAGGATGCCATTGATGAGTTACCGGAGGTGAAGGAAGTGCGGGATGAGCTGGAACGCGACAAACATGATTTATTCGAACTCATGCAATTGCGCACCGAGGTCCGGAGATTGATTGCCGAGGCGGAGTACGAGGACGAAATGAAAGCAGAGGAAGAAGTGTCCGAGTAAGGTCCGATTCAACCATTTTCAATACTACGCATACCTAATCCGTGAGGCTACCATGAAACCAAAGCTCAATCGATTGTGCCTGCCGGCCGTCTTGTTCGGGGTGCTTATTCATTTTGCCGGTTTGGAGAAAGCTCAGGGCCAGGTTCTGGTACCGTACACCCGGGCGGATACCTACTCCGACTTTGCGCTGGCGAATGATTTTGCGGAGTTAAATGCGGCGGGCGAGGTAGTCTATTTTGCGGGTTATGGGCCCATAGAAGATCTGGACGGTGATGGATTGACCAACCGGCAGGAATGGGAGGGGTATTACAGCGTTATCAACGGCGAAAGGTACTATTTCGGATGGCGGATCACGCCCCCCAACCTGGGATCGGCGGGACATTATCCGGACGCCCACATCAGGGACGGGTCCTGGCTGGATCGGTTGGATTCCAGCGGTGGCGGAGTTCCGGATTATGTCAAACGCGAGCTAGGCCTGAACCCACAGAGTCGCGATACAGACGGCGACGGAATGTGGGATGCATGGGAAATCTATGTCGGGCTCGATCCGCGCGACAACGGCTTGGTCGAGGGCTGGAGCAATCCGCACAACCGCGCCGATGCCGATCCCGACGGAGACGGTCTGACGAACATGGAAGAATTCCTGGGACCCAACGGGCAGCTGCCCCCCATCGGGCCGGCCACGTCGCCGTATGAGATCTCGACGCCGAGCCCGCAGGATGGGGAGTACACGCTACCCCTCAATTTCGACACGGACGGCGATCACCTTATCGATTCCTTCGAGTATCAGCAGAACCACGGATTGAACCCGTTTGAGTGGGATGACAAGGATGCCGATCCGGATCAGGACGGGTTGACCACCTTTCGCGAGCAACTCGTGCATCCGTTGCTTTCCCAATTCTGGCAAACCACCGGACCCGGGATCCCGAGTGGTGCAAGAG
>SLKG01000094.1 GCA_007134735.1 Kiritimatiellia bacterium | reverse complement strand
CGCTCATGCTCCAGGCGTTTTCGGTCCGTGATATCCAGCATCACGCCATCCAGCCATTGCAGCACTCCCCGCGCGTCGTACACGGCTTCGCCGTTGTCATGAACCCAATGGACATTTCCATCGGCATTCACAATCCGGTATTCCAGATTGAAATGCGATTGCTTGCCGGTCACATTCGCCATGGTCTCTTCGACGATGGCACGGTCGTCCGGGTGAATGATGCTGGCGAACGTGCGTACGCGGTTGTGGAGGAAATCCGATGCAGGATATCCGGACAAGGATATGATATCCGGGCTCAAGAACAGCATGGTCCAATTCCGGTCGCCCCGACAGCGGTAAATCACACCCGGAATATTCTCGATAAGCGTGCGATGCCGCTCCTCGCTCATGCGCAGCGCCTTCTCAAGTTCGCGCTGTGCCGTAATTTCCTCGCTGATTTTGACAAAGAACTCGATATCGCCCTTATCGTTGCGGATCGGTGAAATCGTGGCGCGCTCCCAGTACAATTCGCCATTCTTCTTGCGATTGTGAAAATCACCCGACCATTCACTTCCGCTGAGGACGGTGTCCCATAAGCGCTGATAGAAGGCGGGGCTCTGCTCCCCGGATTTCATAGTTCGGGAATGTTGACCGATGATCTCCGCGGGCTCGTATCCGGTCACTTGGGAGAAGCGCTCATTGACATACACGATCGTACCGTTGCGGTCGGTGAGCGCGATAGCCGCGGGTCCGTGTTCCAGGGCTTTAAACAGAACCGCCCGGCCTGCCGATGTGTCGAATCGAATCGGTGATGTATTATTATTCTGCATCCGGATGGCACCATGTTGCCTGAGAACATCCGTCGGGAATAGCAGGCTTTACGTCTCCCGTGAACGTCCGCGGCAAAGGAGCGATCATCGCAAGGAGCGTATCAGCTCCAGATCGTCGGGTTCACAGGGGAAGTTTTGCAGAACGTTCATCCGGTAAAAAATATCAAACGACGGGGCCTGAACCATACGTTCCGGTATGTGCGGCGGAACGTCACGGTAGACGAGTTCATGTCCCCGGATGGTGAAAAGAGTGAGCCGATTGATGTCCTCGTCGTAATGAAAACCTTTGAACAGTTCGGATTCGCCGTCCGGCAATGCGGTCATATCCGCCCCGGGTTGCGTCGCCGGCTCGGCCGGCACCTCCGGATCCGCATCCGGTACTTCCTCCTCGTCCGGCTCGATACCCGATCGTTCCAGGCGCGAGCGCGCCCTCTCGAGTTCGGATGAGAGTTCCTCCACGCGGCGGTTTAGTTCGGCTACGGTTTCCGTATGTTGTTCCTGCAACTGCGCAAGCTCACTTTGTGTCTCGGTTAATTCATTCCCCAGGCGATCGGCCCGGCTTCTGGTGTCGCGTATCTGGAGGGTAACGGCATCCCGCTCTCCGCGCAAACGCTCGAGCTCTTCGCGTTCCTGGGCCAGATTCGTTCGCAGGGAATCCAGTTCCGCCAGGCGCGCTTCAATGTGGGCCGACAGAACGGAAAGCGCCTCGGCGGGCTCGGTGTCGGGATCCGTAAATGCGGTCATGATTTCCTCGGATTCCGTTGCTTCGGCAATTTGCAGAACACCCGCCAGGAGTTGATTTGCCGTGACGGTCTTTACCTGGTATTGATTGAAATAATAGATTAACCCGCCGAGAAGAATCAGGCACAGGACAAAAAGGATGGCCGTCAAGGGGGATTGGGAACCGGTTTTTTGTATGCGTTTTTTTGTGGGTCTCATAATGCGCGGTACACTAGCGAAATTACCGCGACGCGTCAAGACCGGTGCGCCTTAAATCCGGGTCATTTCGCACCGCCGATTTCCTTCTTTTCCCGTAGGCCGGTCTTGTCGTAAGGTGTCCCGCCATGAATTCATCTCCTCCCGTAATCGTGGAAAGCGCGGTCCCGAAATCCGGTATCGAATACAGCGCGGAACCGTACCCATCGCGCGTCCGTGATCTGCCGCCGCGCCTCCGTCCGCGTGAAATCATGGAACGTATGGGCGCGGCAAACGTGCCGGACCAGGTATTATTGGCCATATTACTGCGGGCGGGTACCAGCGGGTTCAATGTCGTGGACCTGGCCGGCCATCTGTTGGTTCGATACCAATCGCTGACCGCCCTGTCCATGGCGTCCACGGAGGAACTGATAGAGGTCAAGGGAATGGGTCCCGTCAAGGCGCAGATATTGAAGGCCGCGCTGGAACTGGCGCGCCGCCTGTCGGAAGAGGCGACGGCCGAGAATCCCAAGATATCCACGCCGGAAGAGGCGGCACGCCTGGTGCGTGAACGGGCGCGCACCTGTGAAGAGGAAATATTCTGGATCCTGCTGCTCGATACGCGCAGCCGGTTGAAACGCCCACCGGTGGAAGTCAGCCGGGGGCTGATCAACGCCAGCCTGGTCCATCCGCGTGAAGTATTCAAGGAGGCCATTCGGACATCCTGCGCCGCGGTCATCCTTGCGCACAATCATCCCAGCGGCGATCCTTCGCCGTCGGCCGAGGATCTGCGGGTTACGAGACAACTGGTGGAAGCGGGAAAAATCATTGAGATCGATGTGCTCGACCATGTTATACTGGGACGCCGTCGCGATCCGGATGGAACAGATTTTGTCAGTTTGCGGGAATCGGGCCTGGTGAAGTTCAGATGAGGTTAATGGTTGAAGGTTACAGGGTGCCGCGTAGCCGCCGACGTGGCAGGTTGGGATATATGTCGAATGACTCGGCTTTCCGGTGATGCACCCGACACCCGACACGCGACACCCGGAAGGGATACAGCATGAGCATCCACAAAACAGCCCTGATTGACGAAAGCGCGCGCTTGGGCGAAGGCGTGCGCGTGGGACCGTATGCGTATATCGCCGCGAACACCGATATCGGCGATGGATGCGAAATCGGTCCCCATTCCGTGATCCACTCCCATACAACCCTCGGAGCGCGATGCCGCGTTCATGCCGGCGCCGTGCTCGGGGATATTCCGCAGGATCTTGCGTTTGAAGGGGGCGAAAGTTATCTGCGCATCGGACCCGACTGCATCATCCGCGAAGGAGTTACGATTCATCGCGGCACGAAGTCCGGAAGCACGACCGAGGTGGGCGAGGGATGTTTTCTGATGGCCTTCAGTCATTTGGCGCACAATGTCCGTCTGGGCCGCGGGGTGATTATGGCCAATGGAGCCCTGTGCGGCGGCTATGTGGAAGTGGGCGACATGGCCTTTCTGAGCGGCAATGTGGTGGTGCATCAATTTTGTAGGGTCGGCCGACTGGCCATGCTGTCGGGCAATTCGGGCATCTCCAAGGATCTTCCGCCGTATTGTGTCACGGTGGGTTGCAGCCGGAATGCCGTGGGGAGTCTTAACGTCGTTGGCATGCGCCGTGCCGGGGTATCGCCGGAAGACCGGAAAGGGATCAAACGAGCCTTTCAGCTACTCTATCGTTCCGGCCTGAATACCGAGCAGGCGGTACGACGCATGAAAGAAGAATTGCCGGAACGTCCGGCGGCCGAATTCATCCCGTTTATCGAATCCGCTCAACGCGGGATTTGTGGCGGCCACCAGTCCCGGGATCATGAGGAAGACCTCTAAAAGGATTTCTCCTTGCATCCGTCCGGGGGGTGACGTACACTACGCGTGAATCAACATATAAGATCTTCAGGGCAAGGTGATCCCGCGCATGCGGGAAATTCCTGACCGGCGGTGAAAGCCCGCGACTCCCTTGTATGTAAGGGACTGACACGGTAATCCTTGAAAGAGGATACCCGGGGCCGACAGTAAAGTCTGGATGAAAGAAGATCGGAGCTGAGTTGCATAGTGCCCTGAAGATAAATTGTCTTCGGGGTTTTTTTATGAATCTGGACAGGAGAGAAGATCCTTTCAGGCCTATTCCGGAAGTAATCCAGGCCATCCGCCGCGGGGAGCTGGTGGTGGTTACCGATGACGAGCGGCGTGAGAATGAAGGCGATTTGATCTGTGCGGCCGACCGGATAACGCCGGAGGTCGTCAATTTCATGGCCCGATACGGCCGCGGGCTTATTTGCATCGCCATGGCCGGGTCGCTCATCGAGCGTTTTGGCCTGGCTCGCATGCCGCAAGCGGGAGGTCGCGCGGACTTCAATACGGCGTTCCTGGAATCGGTGGACGCGGCGGATGGGATCACCACGGGAATCAGCGCATACGATCGTGCCCGGACAATCCAGGTGCTGATGGACGATCGAAGCACCGAAAAGGATATTGTGCGTCCCGGTCACATCTTTCCGTTGGAGTCGGAAGAGGGCGGCGTGTTGCAACGGCCGGGCCATACCGAAGCCGCGGTCGATCTGGCCCGCTTTGCCGGCCTGAAACCGGCCGGTGTGATTTGTGAAATTATCCGGGACGACGGCCGCATGGCGCGCTTGCCTGATCTTCTGGATTTTTCGAAACGTCATGGTCTCATGATGTCTTCGGTTTCGGATTTGATTGGGTATGCCCGTGCCCAGGCCGGGAAGAGGACGGGCCATACCGCAAGGGCGGATTCCGGAAATGCGGTAGGCGAGTCGGAATATGCATGCAGCCGGGGGTATGCGCGCTAACCCATGAGACGGCCCGACGTCGGGCCGGGACAGTCATTCATGAATAGAAAAACCATGTCGACCAGCCCTACCCAGGCGCACTTGGGACGCGCGGGGATCCACCAGATTACGGGAAATCATAATGCCGGCCGATTGAAATTCGGGCTGGTGGTCAGCCGCTTCAATGACAAGATCACGAACAAGCTGTTGCGATCAGCCGCGGATTGCCTGACCCAGCATGGCGCGTCGGATACCAATATCACGGTGGTATGGGTTCCCGGCGCTTTTGAAATACCGGGCGTTCTGGAAAAAATGGCCCAGTCCGGACGGTATGATGCGCTTATTGCACTGGGAGCCATCGTTCAGGGCGAAACACCCCATGCCGCCCTCATCAGCGCTGAAGTGAATCGGTCGATGTCCGCGATTGCGCAGCGGCACGGATTGCCGGTTGTAGACGGCGTCGTGATGACGCATACCATGGCACAGGCCGAAGTGCGTTCGAAGGTCGGCACCGGTGGAAGGGGCTGGTATGCCGCCACCGTGGCGATTGAAATGGCCCGCGTGTATGAATGTCTCAAGGCATGAGCGGCATGGGTACACGACGTCAGGCTCGTGAGTGGGCGGTACAATTCCTGTTCCAACGGGATTTCAATCCCGACGATTTGGATATCGCACTGGAGGACTTCTGGTGCGACAAGACGCCGGATCCCCGCGCGCGCATGTTTACCGAAACCCTGGTGCGCGGCGTCGAGACCCATCGCGGCGCATTGGATGACCTGATACAGAAATACGCGGAACACTGGGACGTGAAACGAATGGGCGCCGTCGACCGGAATGTCATGCGGATCGCGTTGTACGAGATGCTGCATTGTGACGATATTCCTCCCATAGTATCCATCGACGAGGCCGTGGAGATTGCAAAGGCGTACAGCAACTTTGAATCGGGAAGATTTGTAAATGGAATCCTGGACCGTGCGTTGCAGGATATTCACCGCTCCCACCGGGAAGCGGGCGGGGGTTCTGGAAAAGACGGTACATGAGGGGAAGAGCCCGGTCCGTTGCCCGCCTATCATGAGCGGTTCCCTCGCGCCCGAATCCGTACGCGGGCGGTGTTTTCGGAAAAGGAATGAAGATGGTTACCTGGATCGATGCCCTGGCCAAAACACGAAACCGTTTATCGGGCGCCTTGTCCCGGGTGTTCCAGAAGGCGGACGAAGCGGACCGCACACCCATCGAGGAACTTGAGGAAAGTCTCATTGCCTCGGATGTATCAGCCCGGCTGGCGAATGAATGGATGGAGGCGTTGGACCGCGCATACGGCGCTATGCGGGAATCCCGCATGACCACGTTGCGCCGATTATTGATCCACGCGCTGGGCGTTTCACCGACATTTCACTGGAATCACGAGAATCCTCCGCTGTCGATCCTGGTAACCGGTGTCAATGGTTCGGGCAAGACCACGACCTGCGCCAAATTGGCGAGGCGCGTCGTCGGGGATGGCGGCAAGCCGTTACTGGTCGCCGCCGACACCTTTCGCGCCGCCGGCACGGATCAGCTGAGTATCTGGGCCGAACGAGTGGGGTGCGACATTGTTTCCGGAACGCGAGGCGCGGATGCCGCGTCGGTCGCGTACGACGGATTGGATGCGGCCATCGCGCGGAAAGCCGACGTGGTGATCGTGGACACCGCCGGGCGCATGCATACCCAGCAACCGCTCATGAATGAACTGGCCAAGGTCGGTCGGGCGATGGATAAACGAAAATCGGGAGCGCCGGAGGAAAACTGGATCGTATTGGATGCCTCCATCGGCAGAAATGCGGTCTCCCAGGCTTCCCAATTTCACCGGATCCGGCCTTTGACGGGTGCGGTGATCGCGAAGCTGGACGGTACCGCGAAAGCAGGTTTTGTGTTTTCCATTACACAAGAGCTTGGAATTCCCATTCGATTCGTCGGGCTTGGGGAGGGGCCGGACGACCTGGTTCCCTTCGACCCCGAAGCGTTTGTAAGCGGCCTCCTCGGTGCGGACACCATTGCAAAAGACGCGTGACCATGACGGCGGATAGCAGAACAGACGAAAAATGGATGCAGCGGGCCCTTGAACTCGCCAAGCGGGGAGAGGGGCTCACACGGCCGAACCCGCCTGTCGGCGCCCTTGTGGTAAAGGGGAATCGGGTATTGGGCGAGGGCTATCACCGCAAGGCGGGTGGTCCGCACGCCGAAATACATGCTCTTCGTCAGGCCGGTGAACGGGCGCGGGACGGTACGCTCTACATCACGCTGGAACCGTGTTCAACCCAAGGGAAGACGCCTCCCTGCACACAAGCCATCCTTGACGCAGGCGTGCGCCGGGTTGTGGTGGGAGCCATCGATCCCAATCCGAATCACACGGGGCGGGGTCTCCGGATTTTGCAACGCGGCGGGCTGGATGTCGTGACGGGCATCGGAGGAGAAGAGGCGAACAACCTGATAGCTCCCTTCTCCGTCTGGATTGCGGAGCGGCGTCCATTCGTGACGCTAAAACTGGCCATGACCGTGGACGGCTGTATCGCCGACCGGGATGGCCATTCAAGATGGATTTCCGGTCCCGCCGCCCGGGCCCATACCCAGGCGCTTCGCCGCATGGCCGATGCCGTCATGGTGGGACGGGGAACCGTGGCCTCGGATAATCCCTCTTTATGGCCGCGTCCCGCTCGCGGGCGACACCCGTATCGGGTCGTTGTGGACAGCCGTGCACGCCTGCCTCTTGCGTCGCAGGTCCTGAACGATGCCCATCGGCGCCACACGATCGTGGCGGTAACGCACACCGCTCCGGCGAACAAGGTGGCCGCCCTGCAATCGAAAGGTGTTCAGGTTTTTAGAACGGCCGCTCGCAGAGGTCGCGTATCGATGAAATCCCTGATGCGGCGCTTGGGAAAAGAAGGAGTCTTGCACGTACTGTGTGAGGGGGGAGGGGAACTGGCCGAAGCATTGATGCGCGACGGCCTGGTGGATCGTTACGAAATTTTTATAGCGCCTGCCATCCTGGGCGATACCCGGGCGGTGCGGGCGATTTCCGGAAAAGGCTGGAAATTAAAGAACATGCCGTTACTGTGGTTCCAAAACGTCGAGCGGATAGGGCCGGATCTGCTGATCCACGCCATTCCCAAATAGACCGCCAACAACAAGTATCCATGTAGGGGCCTCACGGGCCTGCCCGCGGAATGATTCGGCACAGGCCTCATTCTTTGCAGTCAGGACGAAGCCCGATAATAAGACAAAAGAGTCAAATCATGTTTACAGGCTTAATCGAAAATAAAGGTCGAATCATATCGGTGCTTCCCTCCGATGAAGGAGGAACGATTCATATGGAATGCGAACCATGGAATCGACCGGTCAAACCCGGGGACAGTATTGCCGTTCAGGGCGTATGCCTCACGGTCGCCCGCATCGAAGGCCGGAAAATGCTTTTCAATGTACTGGCCGAAACCTTTAATCGCAGCAACCTGGCCTCCCGAAAGCCGGGCCAACTGGTGAACCTCGAACCCGCATTGCGCGCCGGGGATCCGCTGGGCGGGCATATCGTAAACGGCCATGTGGACGGCGTAGGCCACATGAAGGCGGTCATCCCCAAAGGACAGGATCGCCTGCTCGAAATCTCGGCCGAACCGTCCTTGTTGCGGGATATGGTGTACAAGGGTTCGGTGGCCGTGGACGGAATCAGTTTGACCATTGCCGCGCTCGGTCCGGAATCGTTTCACGTCCACATCATTCCCTACACGTGGGATCATACATCACTCCAGGAATTGGGCGAGGGCGATCCGGTCAATCTGGAAACCGACATTCTCGCCAAGTATGTCCGGCGCACCTTGGAGGAGGGATCATTTCCCCGGGCCCCCACATGGGAAGAGCTGCGTGAACAGGGCTGGGCCGACCCCCCGTAACGCTTGAACCGATCAGGTCCATAGCACGATCGGTTGACTTGGTCGCCACCTCCGCATACACTGGCCGCGGATCATTTACATTTTTCCGGGAGGGTACGTGTCTACAAACCTTGAGAAACTTCTAACCGTTCAGGATCGCGACCGAAAAATCCGGCGTTTGACGAGGGAAGTCACCGACATTCCTGCCCGGAAGCAGCGGATTGAATCCCGCCTTGAAGAACATCGCCGTGTTCTCAATCAAATCCATGAAGAGATAAAGAAAAAGAATCTGCAGGCCAAGGAAATTGAAGCAGAGGTCGCGGCGGCCCGCGAAAAAATAAACAAATTGCGAAACCAGCAATTTGAAGTCAAAAGCAACGATGATTATCGGTCCCTGGAAAAACAGATCGCCGGAGTAAACGGCGAAATATCGGAGTTCGAGGATCGGGAACTGAACGTCATGGAGGAGATAGAGGAATTGAAGAAGACCGCCGTCCTCCATGAAGCCGAACTCAACAAGGAACAGGACATGGTATCCAAGGAGATTGAGAGCCTGGACCAACGAGCGAAAAATCTGGAATCCGAGGTCGAAGTCCTCAAAAAGGAGCGGGAATCGCTCGTCGCGGACGTCAACCCCGATTGGCTGTCCCGTTATGAACGTATTCTCAATCACACCGGCGACTATGCCCTGGTCCGAATAGACACGGGGGTATGCGGCGGTTGCCATATGAAACTCCCCCCGCAGGTCACCCACGACGCGCGGAAAGCCGACACCATGAGCCTGTGCAATTATTGCGGGCGCATGTTGTATTATCATGGATGACCCGGTATAGTCCCCTTGAATGGGGACGGGGGCTTTCGGCCGCCCCGCGCCCGAATCCGGACAGACGTACAAGGAACCCCCATCAAGGTGCTGTATGGATTCGGGTGCGGGGAGGAAAGTCCGGACTCCATAGGGCAGGATGTCCCTGCGAAAGCGGGGAAGCCCTTCGCCATATCGAAGGGTATGGAAAGTGCCACAGAAAATATACCGCCGCGGCTTAGTTCTCCATTGGGGAGCGAAGCCGGGTAAGGGTGAAAAGGTGGTGTAAGAGACCACCGCCCCGAGGGAAACCGAGGGGGCAGGGCAAACCCCATCCGGAGCAAGATCGAATAGGAAGCAAAGAGGCGGCCCGTCTCGATCCCGCTTTGGCGGGAGAAGCTTCGGGTAGATCGCAGTGCCTCCCTCAGGGGAGGCCAAAGATAAATGGCCGAACCCGCCCTGGACGGGAACAGAATCCGGCTTACGGCCCCCGTCCCTTCTTTTTTAGCGCGAGCATAGAATTCCATGCAGACGACACTCGACAGACTGATCCAAGCCGGGCGTTGGGTGGTACCGGTGGTGTGTATGGTTTTGTTGATAGCCGGTATACGCCAGTATCGCGGCTTGCCGCCCGTCCCCGCGGAACCGAAGGAGGACGAACTCGGCGTAGTTTCGTGGCCTGAGGTACGGGCGTTCTCCGACGAAGACTGGAGTGTGTTTGAATTACGTGCCGGCGGAGCGCCCGGCCGGATGGGGCCCCTGGCCGAACGGTATCGTTTGGCCGGAACCTTTTTTGCGTATCCTCACGAGGCCACGCCGGATTCACGCAGCACACGTCAGGCCATTCTGGATGATGTGCGGGAGCGGAAACAACACCTGGTACAGGAGGGAGATGCCGTCGGGGAGGCTCACGTGATCAGTATTTTCAGGGACCGCATCATATTGCGTGCCCCGGCGGGGCAGGAGGAATTATGGCTGAGCTTCATGGGGGTAGCGGAGGAACCGGCCGTGGATGACGTTGCCGAGGCGGATACGCCCCCCCTTCGCTTCGAGGACATGGAAGCGCTGGAGACAAGCCGGTTCGGAAAACGCATCGCCGAGAACCGATGGGTGATGCAACGGGACGCCCTGCTGGCGTATGCGGACGAAGTCCAGGAGGATGCGGAACGATTGGCCGCGCTGTTTCTGGCCATGCAGCCCGACATCCAGGACGGCGAGATTGCCGGATACCAGTTGCATAAACAGGGCGAAGACATCCTGTATGAAGCCGCTGGAATGAAAGAAGGCGATATCGTGCGCATGGTGAATTCCATGCCCATGACCAGCCCGGCGCGCGCTCAGTATTTCTTCAACGAATTCTTCAGTGAACGCGTGAGCGCGATCGTCTTCGACATCGAGCGGGACGGGGAAGAGGAAAAGTTGATTTACCTCATCCGGTGATCGGAGATGTCCTTGTAGAGCAGAATCGCGGTGGCGGCAACGGCCAGCACGTCGCGCTGAGCGACCGGCAGATCGCGGTCCAGATAAACCGCCCCCTCGTTGATCACCTCTACGGCGGCCACCGCGCGGTGCTTGTCGTACACGATGAATCCCGAGGGGCTGGAGAGCGGCATCGGCGATCCGGCCAATTGGTAGGTACCCTCCACCCGATATACGGTCTCCCCGTCGGACAACTCGCCGTTCATGACGGTATCGCCAAGCCCTTCCGCCATCGCCAGCGTCCAGAAATGTTCCTGCGCTTCATCCGCGAATCGCACCACGTAATTCACTTCCGAGGTCAGATCCCAGACCCATTCACCGCGGCGGCCTGCCGTGCCCCGGATATCCTCCTTCCGCACGCCGGTAACCGCGTGGCCTTGCCAAATAACCCCTTCCGGAGTGCGCACCTGGTACTCATATTCCTGGCGCGCCGCGTGACCCTCGGCTAACGCCATATCCCACGATACGCGACGCACCCAACCGCGCCGGACCCGTTCCACCTCGTAGTCCCCGAACGTAAACTGCTCGCCGCGCACGAATCCCTGGCGACCGACACAGTGAAGAACATCGGATCGCTCTTCCAGAAACCCGGGAACGGCCATATGCGCGGTCTGACAGGCATTCAGCATCAACAGGCAGGCGATGGGCGCCGCCCAATACCGGCATTTCGCTATGTTCATGAACAACCTCCTTGATGCGGAAGAGCGTATCCGGAGACGCCGAAGGGTCAAGCGCGAAAATAACCCTGTAGGGGCTTCGCTTGCGAAGCCTGCGACACTTCAGTCCGTCTTTTCAAATATGGTTCCAACGATTGGAAATGTCGGATACCATTCTTTCCAATGACTGGAAATGGATCCCCGGAATAGAGGAAGAAGACCAATGAACCGGAATACCTCAGAAAACAGCTCGACAGCGGAAGTCCGAAAACTCAAGGCCCTTCTGCAATACCAGGAGGGATCGATTGTCAGCCGCGTACTGCTCAAGAATCCGGGCGGCACGGTGACGTTGTTCGCCTTTGGAAAGGGAGAAGGCTTGAGCGAACACACGGCGCCGTTTGATGCCTTCGTCATCGGTATTGAAGGAGAGGCGGAGATCACGATTGCCGGCCACCCGCACCCCTTGAAGGAGGGCGAGACGATTACTCTCCCGGCCGATATCCCGCATGCGGTTCTTGCCGTCAGCGATTTCAAAATGATGCTGGTCATGATCAAGGCGGGACCCGGGAAATAGTCCGGGAATAGGTGACTCTGTCATCCGGAATATTTCTATTTACCTGGCATCACACGACAAAAAATCAAATAAATGCTGGACACTCTCTTTTGGGGCGCTATTGGTTAGCGGGAGGGGAAACGAATACCCGTGCCAAGAACGGAGTAGCATAAATCCAAAGGAGGCGATCATGAGTGCAGTTGAGCAGTTCATCGGATCCATGGTGCAAAGGTTGGGGGAGTATGTGCCGCAGGTAATCGGGGCTGTAATTGTCCTGCTCGTCGGCTGGCTGGCGGCCCTGGGGATTAAGCGTCTGGTCGGTATGCTTCTTAAAAAGGTAGGCTTGGATCGGCGCATTGAAGAGAAGACGGGGACTTCGCCACACATAGAAGTGTTTCTGTCCGGCCTCATCTACTCGTTGCTTCTGGTCTATGTTCTGATTCTTACCCTGGGGGTATTGGGTATTGAAGGCGTATTAGACCCGCTCAAAGACATGTTCAGCGGTTTTATTGTTGTGGTGCCCAATATTGTGGCCGCTCTGCTGCTCGGTGTACTGGGATATATACTCGCCCGCATTTGCGGCAACATTGTTACGGCTCTGGCCACCGGCATCGACAAGGTGTCCGAAAAGACCAAATTACCGCCCACGTTCAGTCCGTCCAAATTGTTGGGACAGATTGTTTTCCTGTTCATTTTTGTCCCGGCCTTGGTCGCTGCTATGGATGCGCTTCAAATCAAGGCGATCTCGGACCCCGCTACCGACATGTTGGGAACCCTGATGGCGGCGATTCCCCAGATTCTCGCCGCAGCCCTGATTCTTGCGGTGGCCTATGTCGTCGGCCGATTTGCGACGGACGTTCTGGGAACGTTGTTGTCCAATCTCGGGGCGGACAGTCTGCCTTCCAAAATAGGCATGGATAGAATGTTCGGAAAGGCCTCGCTTTCCAGAACGGTGGCCGGGGTGGTCTTTTTCTTCATCATGTTGGCGGCTGCGTTATCTGCCAGTGAGAAGCTTGAGTTGCCGATGCTTACCGCTGCCATAAACAACCTGATGGAATTTGCCGGACAGGTCTTGTTGGGGTTGGTGATCCTGGCCGTGGGAACCTGGATTGCGCAATTGGCGTACAGCGGGCTTTCCCGGACAGCAGCCAAGGGCATCGCCGCGGAAGTCGCTCGTGCCGCCATTATGGTCCTCGTGCTGGCCATGGGCTTGCGAGCCATGGGAATCGCAGACGATATCGTTAATCTTGCCTTCCTGCTGAGTCTCGGGGCCGTGGCCGTTGCATTTGCGCTTTCCTTCGGACTGGGCGGCAAGGAAGTGGCGGGACAACACCTTGATACCTGGCTCAAGAAGCTGAACAAATAGAGCCGGATCGAAAACGCCAGATAGCGGGTGAAGGTTTGCCGCCTGGACTGTGAGGGGGCATGCTCATTTAGTCCTCGTCGCACGCAAGCGCGCTTCCTGCAAAGGAGCGTCTTCAGGGACGAAGACGCCCGTAGGGGCGTCGCTTGTGAAGCCCGGGGCGGCCTTAATACGATCCGGGCCGCGCGAACGCGGCCCCTACGAAAGACTTCCTGCAGGAAGCGAACGTGCGCATGATGAAGGCGTGTAGAGACGGAAGACGATGGCCCTACTTCTTGCGTCCTTTCGTCCTCTTACCCGTTTTCCTGCCGGCGCGGGCAGGGGGGCTGTCTTCCGTCAGGCGGAAATCCACCTGCTTGCGGTCGCGATCGACGCGTACCAGGTCCACGTTCACGTTATCACCAAATGTCCAGCCGCGCTTTCGGCCACGGCTACGGGCCTTGTTGCGCGCTCGATTCACCATATAATCGCCGTGGGACATCAAACCAAAGGGCACCATGCCCCGTTGCAGGGATTCGTCCAGCTCCACCAGCAGGCCTTTCGGCGTGAATCCAACTACGACGGCCTTGTAGGGTCCGGTTTCTCTATTCTTGAGCCGTTCCGAGTAATATTCCAACCGCTTCAGGTTCAGGCTCTCCTGCTCCGCGTCATCGGCATTCTGCTCCATTCGTGTGCACTGGGACGCGATTTGCTGTACCTCATCGATGGAGTAGGGGGGGGGCTCTCCCTCTTCCAGCGCACAGAGGATACGGTGTACCGCCAGGTCGGCGTAACGTCGGATCGGAGAAGTGAAATGCGTGTAGTGATCGAATGCCAGGCCGAAATGTTCGCTCCGATGCGCGGAGTACACGGCACGCTTGAGGTTCCGAAGAATGGACAGATGGATCATATCCCGGGCCGCATCGCCGGTTACGGATGAAGCCAGTGCATTGATATCCCGACGGGATGTCGGCGTCGCGTCGATTCCGAGAGCCGAGAGGTCCTCAGCCATGCGTCCCCACTGTTCCTCTTCGGGTTCGTCATGCACCCGGAACACGGCGGGCGCCTCCACATCGGACAATCGCCGCGCCACGGCCTGATTGGCCGCCAGCATGAATTCCTCGATCAGATCGTAGGCCTCCTCGGCCGCCGTCCGCTTCACGAAGCGGACCGGTTTTCCCTCATCGTTGAGCACACACCGGACTTCCGGTGTGTTGAACAGCAGGGCCCCTTCGCGTTCCCGCTTCTTCCGGAGAACGGAGGCCAGCTCGCGCATCTCCAGCAAGGAATGGCGCACCGGCTCGGGAATCTCGCCGGCACGATCCCCGTCAAATAATTGCTGCACCTGTTCATACGTAAGACGCGCGCTTGAATGAATTACCGAGCGATACGTTTCCGCCTGTTGAATGGATCCTTTCCGGTCGATGACCAGGCTCACGGTGTGCGTCAGACGATCCTCGCGCGGGTTTAGACTGCATACGTTTGAGGTGAGATCGGGCGGAAGCATGGTGATCACGCGGTCCACCAGGTACACGCTGTTTCCCCGTTCATAGGCTTCGAGATCGATGGACGATCCTTGCGGCACATAATGAGGCACGTCGGCAATATGCACGCCCAATTCCCATCGCCCATCGGGCGCGCGCACCAGCGAGACGGCGTCGTCGTAATCCTTCGCGTCTTCGGGATCGATGGTAAAGGTCACCATATCGCGCAGGTCGCGGCGTCCGTTCAGCACGGCCGTGCCGGAGGCTGGTTGGGTTTTCTTCGCTTGTGATTCGGAACGGCGCGAGAAGGTGGGATCAATGCCGTATCCCCGCATGAGACTGGTAACATCCACACCGGGCGCGTCGGCATGACCGAGATCCTCCTCCACCACACCTTCCGGCGGTTGTGCGGCGTTGTCCCATTCGCGGAGCCGGACCAGCACCTTGTGATCGGACCGGAAGGGCACGTCGGTTTCCGACGGATCCACCCGAATACTGTGCGGGATCCGCGGATTGTCGGGAATCACATACCAGTAGTAGGGTGTTTTGCGAAGCCGTCCCGAAACGACGGTGCGGCGCCGTTCGACCACGCGTACGACTCGTCCCGAGACGGAGTCATCGTCCTCCGGCACGCGTCGTCCGCGTCCTCGCCGGCTTCTACCCCGCGAGGAGGGATCGCTCACCATCACCTGCACACGATCGCCGTGCAGGGCGACGCCCATTTTGCGTTCCGGGATGAAGATATCGGGCATGGACGGATCTTCGGGTATAACGAAACCGAAGCCGTTTACGTGTACCGACAGGTCGCCGATAATCATTCGTCCGGCATCGGGCAGGGCCCAACGATTCTTTCGGATGCGCACGATTTTCCCACGGCGCTCCATATCCCGCAGGGTATGCCGAAACGCCCGTCGATCTTCGCCCTTGATATTCAGGGCTCCGGCCAGGTCGTGCTGCTTCATGGGGCGGTACTCGTCCCTATGAAGATATTTCTGTATTAAACTTTCCAAGGATGGTACAAAATCGCTCATACACTCAGTCGCAGCGCGGATTGACGGCTTGCTCTATTACGTAATATGCTCATAATGAACGGATAGCAAATGCCACAGGGAGGTATTTTCAGGCCGGACAAACAGTACATATCCGTCAATCTATATCGGTGACGGGTGCGGAGTCAAATATGAAGGTTGTCTACATAAGCAGTGAAATCAGCCCGTATGCATCAACGGGCGGTTTGGCGGATGTCGCCGGTGCGCTTCCCAAGGCCCTGGCTGAGTCCGGCTTGGATGTCTGCCGCATAATGCCGATGTATCGTCCTGTATATGACAAGGGATATTCGCTGCAGGATACCGGGGTGACCCTGAAAATACCCGTCGGATTTCGCACGTATAAAGCCCATATACGTTTTCATGAAATGGAGGGCATACGAACCTATTTTGTAGAGCGCGACGAATTTTTTGATCGCCGTGAATTGTACAGTCTTCCGGATCGGGACTATGAAGACAATTTCGAGCGATTCATATTTTTCCAGAAAGCGGCCGTAGCGTTGATGGATGAGCTGGGCTTGGCGCCGGATATCGTGCACAGCAACGACTGGCAGGGAGGGTTGGTGCCGGCTTTCCTGGAACACGGCATCCAGGGGATTGGGCGGGCGGCCAAGGAAAAAACAGTGTTTACGATTCACAACCTCGCGTATCAGGGAATCTTTCCGGGGTCTGATTATGCCTACACCAACCTGCCGTTCTCCTGTTTCTCCATCGAGCAACTGGAATTTTATGGCAATGTGAATTGCCTGAAGGGCGGGGTATCCATGGCCGACCGCGTTACAACGGTCAGCCGGCGCTACGCGGAGGAGATCCTGCAACCCGAATTCGGATGCGGTCTGGATGGGTACCTGACCAAGATACAGGACCGGCTTCATGGGATCGTGAATGGGGTGGACTATTCGGTGTGGGACCCACAGGCCGATTCGTATCTGGCGCGCACCTACGGTCCGGATGATCTTTCAGGAAAGGCGGAATGCAAGAAGGACCTGCTCAAAGTCATGAAGCTGGATCGTCGGCGGGGGAACCGACCGTTGATTGGCATGGTATCCCGCATGGTTGACCACAAGGGTTTTGACCTGTTGGTACAGGCCATGCCGGAGATCATGAAGGAGGACGTCTCCTTCGTCCTGCTGGGTTCCGGCATGAAGGAATACCACGAGGCCGCTCAGGAGTGGAGCCGCATGTGGCCGGGGCGTTTTGGTGTGTATATCGGATACAACGACGAACTGTCGCATAAAATCGAAGGGGGGGCGGATATTTTTCTGATGCCTTCTAAATTCGAGCCCTGCGGCCTCAATCAAATATACAGCCTTCGATACGGAACCGTCCCCATCGTTCATGCCGTGGGGGGGCTGGACGATACGATTCAGGACGTGAGCGAGGACGGGACGGGCGGCAACGGATTTAAATTCAACACGTATACTTCGGACGATTTACTGGCATCCCTTCGACGCGCCCTCCAACTCTACCGGAAACCGGATGCCTGGAGGGCTCTTCAGCGGCGGGGAATGAAGCAGGACTATTCATGGACTCGTGCGGCGAAAGAATACATTGCCGTATACGAAAACATCGGTTGATCCGAAAACGGGCTGGACCATGGCGGAAGCGATAAGAAGTCGGCGTATGATTCATGCGATGCCGGCATCCGTTATCGTGTTCCTTTTCATACTGCTCTCATCGTCGGTCCGTGCCGGAAGTCCGGCGTTCAGTGATTTCCTCAGCCCCGACACGGAACCGGTGTTTATCAAGGGGTTCCTGACGTTGCCCCGACTCTCTCTGTCCATTAAAGGGGAGGGGATTGACGAAACATGGTTCGATCCGAACTCGGTGCTGAGCCTCGGCGTGGCGGCTTCCTGGCGTGGATATGGTGGGCGATTATCCGTCCGTGCGGCCGGCGGCGAGGATCCCGATTTATACGGCACTACCCGGTATTACGACGCACAGCTCCGTTGGTACCGGGAGCCGTTGGCGGTGGACGGATATCTACAATCCTATCGGGGCTATCATATTCGCGATCTTCCGGGAGATTGCCGGCGCGGCGATCCCTGTTCGCTTCGGCCCGATCTACGCATTCGGCATGCCGCCGCGATAGTTCATTACATTTTTGACCCGCGCTGGTCCAAACAGGCGGTGTATAACCAATCCGGACGTCCGGATCAAAGCGGGGGTTCCTGGCTTCTATTTGGCGGGTTTAATCTATTGGATATGAGCAATGATGGCCCATTGCTGGATGATCTTGACCCACCGCTGGACGGGGGACGGTTCTATATCGCTTCCTTGGGCCCCGGTTACGGTCATACCTTCGTCAGGGGCCCCTGGTACCTATCACCCGTATTTACGTTGGGTGCGGGCCTTATGTATGCCGATCACTCCGTGTTTTCGGATGACGATGATGCATCCGTTACGGACTGGCATCCCATCATCAAGGTCGGCTTAAAGATCGCCAGTGGATATGCGGGTGATACGTGGCGTTTCGGCATAGACACCGGCGTGGATTCACCGGCTTACCGGTTGGATGATATTCATATTCAGTGGTTTGCCGGACAAGTGGAATTCTATATCGGTCGCCATTTCTAGCATTGGACCACACAGACACGGCCAAAATAGCATACCGTAGTAAACATAAGATATATTATGCGACGTAGTGTATATTGGCCGTCCTTACCGGCATTGTGTCTTTATTCCCTGAATGCGTGGTTTTTGCTGTCCGGCCGGTTTTGCTAATGCACGAAACCCCACCGAGCGCCGAGCGGCCAATAGACCATGAAGGCCGGCCCCACAATGTTCTGCTGATCCACCGCTCCAAAATAACGTCCATCCAGACTGAAGCGGGTGTTGTCACCCAGAGGAAGATACTGCGTAGCGCTTAAATGCAGTTCATCCCCCGGATTCCGCAGGACGAGGCCGGAGCGCTCATGGCGGCTGGAATCTGGAAATACATAGCCGAAATACCCCCGGTCCCTGGCGTGCGCCTGGCGGTCAAAGACCTTCGGTTCTGTCAGTCGCCCCCCGTCGACAACGAGATAAGGAGGATCGATGGATACGACCTCGTTGGGTAAAGCCACCAGCCGTTTTATATAAAAGGCATCTTCCTTGACATCCGGATGATCAATATCGTCGGTTCTGAACACAAATATCTCGCCACGTCGAGGCCGCATGAAATTGTATTTCACTTTGTTGACAAAAATGTGGTCGCCGGCCCGGATCTGACCGGATGCCAAAATATCCCCTTGTTCTACATGTTCACCGCGGACCGCATGGATGCGCATCCCCCTGGGTATGGGCCGGGTCAGAGCGCCGTTGATCAGCAACGCGGTTCGCCCGCTTCCGTCATTGATTTCCACATGTTCCTGTACCACACCCGATCGGGGCGCCCGTATCTCGATATACCGCTCGCCAAAGAGAACCAACCGAATCGTACTGAATGGGAATCGGTCCATTGGGCTTCGCTCACGCGCTTCCACCGTAATCCCGGCCAGCGTCGGCTGCATGGAGCCCGTCGGTATTCGAAACGGCTGAATGAAGTAGGTCCGGAATCCCATGGCAACCGCTACCGCTACGACCGCAATCTCGACGTATTCTCGCACTTTGGCACGAGGCCGGGACGGGTATACCATGGCCGTGCGGGCCGTTACTTCCTCCATGGCTTGCTCGACGGCCCCCCTATCCTGCCGCTTCCATGCGTCCCTGAGACAATGTTCAGCTTCCCGCAGGGCCTCAATCTTTTCAGGATTCGCCACATCTTCCCGCATATGCCGGGCATGACGTGCCTCGTGCAGTATATGCCGTACGTATTTCCTGATCCTTCGTCGTTCGAGAAAGTTGCTCATCGTCCTTGTTTCTCCGGTAGTCGGTCACTGCGATGACTTCAGCACCGATATGAACGCGTCCTGGGGAATACTCACGCGTCCCACCTGCTTCATCTTCTTTTTACCTTCCTTCTGCCGTTCCAATAGTTTTCGCTTTCGCGTTACATCGCCCCCGTAGCATTTGGCGGTCACATCCTTCCGCACGGCGCGCACATTTTCGCGCGCCACAATCTGTTTCTGAATAGCCGCCTGGATCGGCACGGCGAACATCTGGGGCGGTATGACGTCCTTGAGCGATTTGCACATTTGCCGTCCCCGTTCCACCGCCTTGGAACGATGCACAATGCTCGAGAACGCGTCCACCATCTCCCCATGTACGAGAATATCCAGTTTAACAAGATCGGAATCCCGGTAACCGGCGTATTCGTAATCCATGGAGGCATACCCGCGGGTTACACTCTTCAAGCGATCGTGAAAATCAATCAGAATTTCATTTAGCGGCAATCGGCACGTCAACATGACGCGGCGCGTATCCATCGTCTCGGTTTTTTCCAAATCGCCTCGGCGGTCCATGACCATCTGCATCACATCGCCAATATACTCGTTTGGGCAGATGATAAAAGCCGTTACGATGGGTTCTTTCATAAGTTCGATCATGGTGACGTCCGGGAGATGTGCCGGATTATCCACATGGAGCACCTTCCCGTTCCTCATATGGACATGATAGATCACGCCCGGATAGGTGGTGATGATATCCATGTCGTATTCGCGTCGCAGGCGTTCCTGAATGATTTCCATATGGAGCAATCCGAGAAACCCGCAGCGGAATCCCAGTCCCAGGGCAATGGAACTCTCCGCCTGATACTGAAAGGAGCTGTCGTTCAGCACCAGTTTGTCCAGGCTTTGCTTGAGCTTCTCGTAGTCCGCCGTATTCACCGGAT
>SLKG01000143.1 GCA_007134735.1 Kiritimatiellia bacterium | reverse complement strand
TTAAGATTACGATTTAAACACGCGCCACCCGACACGCGCCACCCGCCACCCGACACCCGACACCATCAATCTGCAATCATCAATCTAAAATCATCAATCCCCAATCCCCAATCCCCAATGCTTTCCCCTCGCATCATTCGTTCCCTCCTGATCCTCCTCGCTCTCCTGGCGCTGTATGCCGTCGGGTTGGGTATGAGGCGGGAGGTGCTGCACGCGCAATATGTCCGGTTGGGCCCTGATTTTCCGTTTACCCTGGAAAGCGCGTTGCAGTTCCGGAATGTGCGGCTGTTGTATGAAGGAGAATCCCTGCCGGAGATCGACCGCAAGATTCAATATCCCGAAGGAGTGGTCACACGCGAGCACGATACGATCGGGGCCGAATACGTCTATGCCCTGGCCGCCCGATTTCTGCCCGGGACGCTGTCGCTGGGCGACCGGGTGCGTTGGATTACGGCGGCATGGTTTTGCCTTGGAATTCCGATGATGGCGTTGTGGGCGGGTTGGCGGTTCCGATCGCACACGGCGGGATTCTTCGCGGCGGCGTTCTATGCGGTTTCTTTATCTGCGGTGATCCGGTCCACGGGACAGGAATTGTCGCGCGAGAATTTCGCATTTCCGTTTCTGATTGCGCACCTGGCCTTTGCCGCGCTGGCGGAGCGCGGCGCCACGGGGCGGATTCGCTGGGCGGGCGCGGTCTTGTCGGCGGCCGGCCTGGCGCTGGCGCTGATGACCTGGGATTTGATCCAATTCTACATCATCCTGTGGGCGGTGGCGGGATATGTGGGTATGGTCCGGGGCGATCCCGGTGAGGATTCGAATGAGGGCTTTTGCCCGGATGCTCCGAGTGGCCGGATGGTCTGGGCGCTCCAGGCCGCGGCGCTGTTCCTCGCCGGAGGCCTGAACCCGTATCTTCGGTCGCATTATTTCCTGTTATCGCCGGGCATGCTGATGGTCTATGGAACGGCATTGGGGTGGTGCCTGTCCGGTCGTTCCACCCGTCAACCGGGAGCCGAGCCCCCGATACGGGCGCGGGGGTTGGCGGGGTGGCGGGCCGTGCTGGGGGCCGTGCCTTTGGCGGCGGTTTCCTTCTGGCCGGGCCGGTACGGAGAAGCCTACGGCCATTTCATGGAATTGCTGATGGCCAAGATCCGTTTTCGCAATATAAAACCCGAAGACCCCTCGTTGCTGACGTTCGATCAGCGTATCATGTGGACCCCCGGGTTGAATTCCAGCGACTGGGCATTGACAGAAATGCTGTTCCCCTATATATTGCCCCTAAGTTTAGTCGCGTTGGGGGTGGCTGCGGCGCATCTATACCGAAACCGGCGGGCGGCCCGGGCGACCCGTTTACTTCAATATTCGTTCTTCTTCATATCTTCTTTAATTACCTATGTTCTTTTTGCGCGATTTCATGTGTACCTGGCCCTGTTTTCCGCGGGGTTGATGGGGTGGTTCGCGGCGTGGGCCGTCGGTCGCGTACCCTGGATCAAGTGGACGGTACTGACCTTTCTGGTATTGGGGCTTTACGTGGAGGCGGCACATGTATGGCGAACACCGGAAGCCTGGGGGCGTCCGGGGGTTTATTATCATGAATTGACGGAATTGACGGACTGGTTGGAGGAGTTCGTTTCCCCTTCGCCGGTTGTGGCGAATTTCGGGGTGAGCGGGTCGATTGCGGCATACGGCGGATGTCCCGTGGTGTTGCATCCGAAATTTGAGACCCGTGAAATCCGGGAGCGCGTACGCGCCTACGGGGAGGCTTTGTTCAAGGGAACGGAACGGGATTTCCGCGATTGGGCCGACCGGTATGGTGCGGAATATTATGTGCACGCATTGGGTGAATTCTATCCCCGGGAATTGACCATGCAGATGCGGTACATGGTGGACGCGCTGGAGCCTCCGGATTACGCCGCGGTGCACCTGTTTGAGTCGCAGCCCTACGAGCCGGTTTATTTTGAATGGCTGTGGGGAAACCGGAAATACCGGGTGTTCCGGATCGTGACCCGGAAGGATGAAGAACGGGCCTGGCGTCTGGCCCGGGCCGCGGAGGAGCGGTTCCAACACGGGGAACTGGACGAGGCCGAGGAACTGGCCGTGCAGGCGCTGGCGCTGTTCCCGAACGAGGGCCGGGCCTTGACGCTCATGCGGCATATCGGTTCGTTGCGCGACCAGGGATTTGGAGTGGATACTCGTGAATGATGAACGCGAAGCGGAAATAGGGCCGGCGGCGGCGACCGCGTTCCGCGCGCTTCAGGTCGGTATCACGGGCGGGATTGCCTGCGGCAAGAGCGAAGTGGGACGGGTCGCCCGTGAGATGGGTATCGCCGTGCTGGATACCGACGATGTGGCCCACGACGTGTTGGCGCCGGGCGGAGAGGCCCACGAGGCGGTCGTGGCCCGGTTCGGTCCTGCCATACGGCGGCCGGACGGAACCATTGACCGGTCGGCCCTGGGCGAACGGGTCTTTGCGGATGCGGAAGAGCGCGCGGCCCTGAACGCGATCGTACATCCGCCGGTACGACGCAGGTGGCGGGTCTGGAAGGACGATATGCGCGCGGCGGGCCGTCCGTCCATGGTGATTATCCCGCTGTTGTTCGAAGTGGGCGCCGGCGGGGAATGGGATGCCGTGGTGTGCGTGGCCGCGCCCGAAGCGGTCGTACTGGACCGCCTGCGCCGGCAGGGGATGAAGGAGGAGCAGGCGCGCCGACGCATTGCGGCGCAAATGGATTTGAAGGAAAAAAAGCAACGATCGGATTACATCATCGAGAATACGGGAAGTCTCGCGGATCTGCGCGAGGAAACGCAAAACCTGTTGAATCGAATTTTCAGGAAGGAGACACATACATGACCGAAGCAGACAGGAACCGGAAAAGACCAGGAAGAAGAAATCGCCCGAACCAGGGGCGCAAGGAACCGAATCAGCCGTCCGTGGAGGACGCGGACCATGAAGGCGGCGAAATGCAGGGGGAAGGGAAACCCTTGAAGCTGCATGAACTGCAGCAATTGTCCGTGCCCGATCTTATTAAAATGGCCGAGGAGTTCGGCCTGCAGGAACTGGGCGGCCTGCACAAGCATGAATTAACCTTTCAGATTCTCAAGGCCAATGCGCGGCGAAACGGCGTGATGCATGGCCGGGGCATCCTGGAAATCCTGCCCGACGGGTTCGGATTTTTGAGGTCGCCGTTCTATAATTACCTGCCCTGCCCGGAGGACATCTACGTATCGCCCTCCCAGATCCGACGGTTTGGACTTCGGACCGGGGACCTGATTGAGGGAGAAATCCGTCCGCCCAAGGACAAGGAACGATTCTTTGCCCTCCTGCGTGTGGAACGGGTGAACGACAAGGATCCCGAGTCGTTGAAAAAGAAAATCCCGTTCGAGCATCTGACCCCGTTGTTTCCCGACAAGCGGCTGGTCCTCGAAACGAAGGCGGACAACGTTTCCATGCGGGTCATGGATATTCTCACGCCGATCGGCAAGGGCCAGCGGGGCCTGATCGTGGCGCCGCCGCGTACCGGGAAAACCGTCCTGCTTCAGCAGATCGCCAACAGTATTTCCGCCAACGATCCGGAAGTGAAGCTGGTCGTGCTGTTGATCGACGAGCGCCCCGAGGAGGTTACGGACATGGAGCGCAACACGCAGGCCGAGGTCCTGAGCTCGACCTTTGACGAACCGCCGGAACGGCATGTGCAGGTCGCCGAGATCGTGATCGAAATGGCCAAGCGCATGGTGGAAAACGGCCGGCACGTAGTGATTCTGCTCGACAGCATCACGCGCCTCGCGCGCGCCTACAACACGCTTCAGCCCCATAGTGGAAAAATCCTGTCGGGCGGCGTGGACGCGAATGCCCTGCACAAGCCCAAGCGGTTCTTCGGCGCCGCGCGGAACATCGAGGACGGCGGCAGCCTGACCATCATCGCGACCGCGCTCGTGGATACGGGCAGCCGTATGGACGAGGTGATCTTCGAAGAGTTCAAGGGCACCGGCAACATGGAGCTGGGGCTGGACCGGAACCTCGTGGATAAACGCATATTCCCGGCGATCAACGTAGAGAAGTCCGGTACGCGGAAGGAGGAAAACCTGCTGCATCCGGATGAATTGGGCCGGATCTGGATCCTGCGGAAAGCACTGAAGGATGTGCCGGCGGTTGAAGCCATGGAGCTGTTGATCAACCGGTTGAAGAAAACCAAGAGCAACGCCGAGTTTCTAATGACGTTGCAGGGATGAGACAAGGAGCTGATTGTTTGATGAAAACCGTTGTGGAAGATGCCGGGACCTGTCGAAAGAAACTGCGGATCGAAGTGCCGGCCGAAAAAGTCAAATCGACCTTCGCGGACGTCGTATCCGTATATGCGCGTTCCGCGAAATTGAAGGGGTTTCGACCCGGAAAGGCGCCGCGGCAACTGGTGGAACGCAAGTTTTCCAAGGAAATCGCGGATGACGTCAAGGAACGCCTGATCCCGGAAAGCTACCAGGAAGCGCTGAAGAAGGAATCGCTCGACGTGCTGTCCGTGCTGGATATGGGCGAGGTGTCGTTCGACCTCGAAAAACCGATGTCGTTCAGCGTGACGCTGGATGTGAAACCGGAATTCAAGCTGCCCAAATACCGGGGGCTCCGGGTGAAAAAAGAGAAACCGGAAGTGACCGATGCCGAGGTGGACGAAGCCATCGAATCCGTTCGTCAGCAGTACGCGACATATGAGGATGTCGAGGACCGGCCGGTACAGCGGGGCGATATGGCGCAGGTCGATTACGAAGGCCTGCTGGACGGGCAACCGATCGAAGCGCTCGGCGAGGCCGTGAAAGGGTTGGGCGAACGCAAGGATTTCTGGGTCATGGTCGATGAAAATGCATTTCTGCCCGGGTTTGCCGAGGGGCTGACCGGGATGAAACCCGGCGAGCGCAAGCAGATCTTCGTCGATTTTGGAGCGGATTTTCCGGTTAAGGAACTGGCGGGTAAACAGGGCGCGTATTTTGTCCAGGTGAAGGCCGTCCGGGAAAAGAACCTGCCCGAAGCGGACGACGAATTCGCGAAGCAATTGAAGATGGAGTCCATGGACAACCTGCGCGCGCAGGTGCGCGAAGACCTGGTGCGCATGGCCGGCGATCGCGTACGCGCCCGGCAGCGAAGCGAACTGCTGGAACAACTGTCATCAAAAACAAAGTTCGACCTGCCGGAATCGATCGTGGCCCGGGAAACGCAGTCCATGGTCGAAGAAATCGTCCGCAACCAGACGGCCCGGGGCGCGAGCCGCGAGGATATCACGGGCCAACAGGATGAGATCATGGAGACGGCGGGCCGGCACGCCCGGGACCGGGTCCGTATCCGGTTTATCCTGGACGCCATCGCGGACCAGGAAAATGTGGCGGTCTCCGACGAGGATCTGAACAATCATCTTCGGTCCATGGCCGCCCGGTACGGGATGGAGGCGTCGGCGTTCCGGCAGGAACTGATGAAGCGGGATGCGCTGGAGGATATGCAGCAGGAATTGCGGCGTCAACGGGTCGTCGATTTTCTGTTGGAACAGGCCGACATCAAGGAATAGAGTAAAGGCAGGATTCGAATGAGCGGGATAGGCCATAAAGAACAAGGGGAGTACATGAAACCGATGAATCAGGTGCTGGTGCCGATGGTGGTCGAACAGACCAGCCGCGGCGAACGCGCATACGATATTTTTTCCCGGCTTCTCAAGGAGCGCATTATCTTTATCGGGACGGCAATCAGCGATGAAGTCGCCAACCTGGTCATCGCCCAGATGCTGTTTTTGCAGGGCGAGGACGCGGAGAAGGATGTGAACTTGTATATCAATTCGCCCGGCGGATCCGTAACGGCCGGGATGGCGGTATACGATACGATGCAGTTCCTGAAGTGCGATGTCATGACCTATTGCGTCGGACAGGCGGCCAGTATGGGCGCCGTGCTGCTGGCGGCCGGCGCCCGCGGCAAGCGGTTTGCCCTGCCGAACGCGCGGATTCTGATTCACCAGCCGTGGGGCGGCGCGCAGGGCCAGGCAACGGATATCAGCATACAGGCGAACGAGATTCTCCGCCTGCGGGATTCGCTCAACCGGATCCTGGCGCACCATACCGGAAAACCATTCGATACGGTCGCGCGGGATACGGAACGCGATTTCTTCATGACGGCCGAGGACAGCGCGAAATACGGCATCGTGGACGAGGTGATCGTCAACCGCAAGGATGTCGAAAAGAAAGAGAAGGGGAAATAAGACGTGGCCGACCGGAACGCATATCCGAAATGCTCGTTTTGCGGGAAGATGCAAAGCGAAGTGGACCGGCTGATTGCCGGTCCGGGCGTATGGATATGTGATCAGTGCGTGGACCTGTGCCACAACCTGGTCCAGAGCGAGGAGGGGAAATCCGGGCGGAAACGCCCGGCGGATCTCAAGGTACCGAAACCGCACGAGATCGTCCGGCAACTGGATGAGTATGTGATCGGTCAGGACCGGGTGAAAAAGATTCTCGCCGTGGCCGTGCACAATCACTACAAGCGCGTGAAAACCCGGATGCCCGGCAAAGTCGGCGAAGCCCATGATGATGTGGAAATCGAGAAAAGTAACATCATGATGATCGGGCAGACGGGTTCCGGAAAAACCCTGCTGGCCAAAACGCTCGCGCGCATTCTGGACGTCCCGTTCAGTATATCGGACGCGACCACCCTGACCGAGGCGGGCTATGTTGGCGAGGACGTCGAGAACATCCTGTTGCGTCTTCTGCAAGCGGCCGACTTCAACGTGGAGCGGGCGGAACGCGGGATCGTCTATATCGATGAGATCGACAAGATCGGCCGTCGCATGGAGAACGTCTCGATCACGCGGGATGTGTCCGGGGAGGGCGTCCAGCAGGCCCTGTTGAAAATTCTCGAGGGAACCGTGGCCAATATCCCCCCGCAGGGCGGGCGCAAACACCCCCAGCAGGAGTACATCAAGCTGAATACGGATCATATCCTTTTCATATGCGGTGGGGCGTTTGTGGGGATCGACGAGATCCTGCGCCGCCGGATAGATTCCGGGGCCCTGGGGTTCCGGAAAAGCGAACAGGAAGCGGCGGGTGCACGCACCGGACTTGCGGCGCCGCGCGTGGAAACCGAAGATTTGCTTCAATACGGACTGATCCCCGAGTTCGTGGGACGAATCCCGGTGGTGTGCCGGCTCCATGATCTGACCGAGCAGGACCTGGTGCGGATTCTGACCGAACCCAGAAATGCCATGATCCGGCAGTACACGAAACTACTGGCGATGGAGGGCGTGGACCTCTCGTTTACGGATTCGGCCTTGAAGGAAATTGCCCGAATCGCCCGGCAAAAAGGAACGGGCGCCCGCGGCCTGCGCGCGATTCTCGAGCACATCATGCTCGACGTGATGTACGAGATCCCCCTGAAAGGCAACGTCAAGAAGTTCCGGGTCGATAAGTCCATCGTGACCGGACACCGGGCGGCCTTCGGAAGTGCCGGTAAGTCCCTGAAGATCGCCTGACCTCCCGCATGGACTATGATACATCGAGCCCCCATGATGCTATTCCGCACGGCATGCCTGGTTAGTGTCCTGTTGCTGTCCCTCGCGCGCCCGGCGGATGCCCGGGAAGTGTCCATTACGATTCTGCATACAACGGATCTGCACGGCTTCTTGAGGCCCGTCCGCGATTACGAGGGGAATGAAGGAGTGGGCGGTGTCCTGCGGCTGGCGTCGGCCATTGAGGCCGAACGCGCCGGAATACGCAACGTGTTGCTCCTGGACAGCGGTGATACCTACCAGGGCGGTCCTGAAAGTTTTCTGACCGGCGGACAAATCATGAACCGGGTGCTCGATGGGCTCGGGTACGATGCGTGGGTGCTCGGTAATCATGAATTCGATTGGGGGCTGGACCGGTTGGCCGAACGCCTCGAGGAAGGAACCACCCCGGTGCTCGGCGCGAACATCGCGCCCCGGCCCGGAACGGACCATCCTCTGCCGCGGTTAAAACCGTTCCTGATCCGGGAGCTTGATGGCGTGCGCGTGGCGATTATCGGATTGACCACCCCGGCGATTCCATCCTGGAGCCGTCCCCACCTGGTCGGAAACCTGGTTTTCTCCGGCTCCGTGGACAGCCTGCGCGAGATCCTGCCCTCCGTCCGGGCGGAACGGCCGGATGTGATGATCCTGATCGCGCACCAGGGATACATGCCCTACGGCGATAACCACGCGAATGAAATCAATGCGATCGCCCGGCATTTCCCCGAATTGGATGTCATTCTCGGCGGTCATACGCATCAGGTGATCCCCCGGGCGGAAATCAATGGGATCCTGTATGTGCAGCCCGGCTATCACGGTATATGGTTGGGCCGTGTGGATCTGGTGTACGACACCGTGGAACGCCGGCTGATCCGCCGGGAAGGCCGGGTCATTCACGTGGGGGACGGGTACGAAAAACATCCGGAGCTGAAGGCCCTGCTAAGCGAGGACCTGGAACGGACGGAACGCCTGCTGGACGAGCGGGTGGGCCGGGCGAAAACGGAACTGGCCGCCCGGACATCCATCGAGGGACAATCGCCGGTCCAGCAATTGATCAGCCGGGCCATCGCCGGGGCGGTGGACGCCGAAATCGTACTGCACAACGTGTTCTCCAAGGACTCCATTCCGGAGGGGGATATCCGGTTTGGGGATGTCTGGAACCTTATGCCGTATGATAACACCATCGGCGTGCTTCAATTGACGCCAGGCGAATTGACCGAAATCCTGGAAGAGAATGCGGCCCTGTCGGGCCGCCCCCATTTCCAGGGCGTGTACGGTGTGCGTTATGACCTGCATCCCCGGGCGCCGGAAGGCGAGCGGGTACGGAACCTCCGCCAGGCGGACGGATCCCGTCTGCATCCCCGCAGGCGCTACCGTGTCGCGATCAACAGCTACGTGCTGGCGTCGGGCGGGGCCCGGTTCCCGGCGGCCCGCCGGCTGGCCGATCACCCGCTTTCCCGGTTGGACATGACGGATATCCATACGCGCTCGGCGGTTCTGGACTATATTCGCCGGGAAAGCCCGCTGCAACCGCAACCCTTCGACCAGGTGACGATCATACGGTGAGAAGCCCGTCCATGAAGAAAGGAAGCCGGGTACCATGAAATGGTCGTTACCCTTGGGCCGCGTACTGGGGATTCGCATCGGCGTGCATGCCACGTTTGTGCTGATCCTGCTGTGGTTCGGATGGGCGGGCTATCAGTACGGCGGGGTGACCGCCGGCCTGTGGGCCCTCGCGCTGGTCCTCCTGCTGTTCACCTGCGTGGTGCTCCATGAGCTGGGGCACAGCGTGGTGGCCCTGAAATTCGGCATCGAGGTGCACAGCATTACGCTGCTTCCGATCGGGGGCGTGGCGGCCATGAAGGCCATCCCCGAGGAACCGCACAAGGAATTGTTGATCGCGGTGGCCGGACCGATGGTCAACGTCATGATTGTATCCATCCTGGCCGGCGTGACGGGCGGATGGCCCGCCTGGGACCAAATGCCGATGCTGCCGGGTACCCCCCGCGAGTTACTGCATCACATCCTCCTGGCCAATATCGTGCTGGTCGTATTCAACATGATTCCGGCTTTTCCCATGGACGGCGGCCGTGTTCTGCGCAGCCTGTTGGCCATCGTTATTCCGTACGGAAAGGCCACGGCCTGGGCCGCGGGCATCGGCCAGTTTCTCGCCGTGGGCTTCGTGGGGGTCGGCTTCTGGTTCCGGATGCCGATTCTGATGATCATCGCCGTGTTCGTGTTTCTCGGCGCGGAGAATGAGAACCGGATGGTTCGAATTAAAAGACGGCTTCGCGATGTGCGCGTGCGGGATATCATGATGACCGAATTTGCGACGGTGCACCCCGGGGAAACCATCCGGTCGTGTCTCGATCATTATTACCGGCGCAAACAGGAGGATTTCCCGGTCGTGGCGGACGGCCGCCTCATAGGCCTTTTGCCGCGCCGAATCTGGCAGGAGACCCTGCATAAGACAGGGGAGGATGTCCGGGTCGGGGACGTCATGTTGACCCGTTTCATCAGCCTCCACCCGGAAACGGAATTGTCCTCCTCGTTTCAGGATTTGTGGATGATGAAGCAGGCGGCTTTTCCCGTGCTCGAACACGGTGAACTGTGCGGCTTGATTACCCCCGAGGACGTGGCCCGCCACGTCCATATGTTTCGCCCCGGCCGGCCCCGGCCGCCGCGCACGGGATCCGACACCCGGCGTTCCGCCCGGATAACCGTCGACCTGGGCTGAACCGCGGCGCCGGATCCCGGGTTCGATGGTCACCCTCCAACGGCTCCCCTTATTCTTCGTCCATTCGCCGGCGCAACCAGTCCAGGAGCGATTCCCGGTCCATGGCTTCGTGTTCCAGCTGGTGCTCGTAGGTTTCCTTCAACCACCGTCCCACTTCAGGGCCTTCCGGGACCCCCAGGGCCATGATGTCGTGACCGGTGACGTGCGGCGGCGGCAGGACCGGTTCGTCCTGCAACGCCTCCACATGCGCCCGTAAAAAATGATAGTTGTCCAACATGCCGTGACTGGCCAGGCAGTCCAGGCGATGAAGTTCAAGCTCAAGGGGGAACCAGGGGGCGCCGATCATGCGCTTGAGCGTGGCCGGACGCATCTCCTGCACGTGCATAAAGCGCATGTGATTGCGTACGACGGCCGTTATGGTTTCAATCGACTCATTGGGAAAACGCAGGCGCCGGAGAATGCGTTCGGCCATATCGGCGCCGATCTCGTCGTGCCGGTCGAAGCGGATACGGTCCCGGCCGTCGCGGCCCGGCCCGATCGATGCCGTCGCGGGCTTGCCGATATCGTGCAGGAGCACGGCATAGGCCAGTTCCGTCGAAGGGCGTTCCATGGCGTTGAGCATGATGACGGTGTGGGTAAATACGTCGCCCTCGGGATGAAACTGGGGCGGTTGCTCCTGTCCCTCCAACGCCGCCACTTCCGGCAGAATCTCGGCCAGCAGGGTGCTGTCCCGGAGCAGGCAAAGGCCGTCCCCGGGGCGGGGCGACTCGGTCAGCAGGCAGGTCAACTCATGCTGGATCCGTTCGGCGCTGACCCGGTGAATCCGCTCGGCGTTTTCACGAACGGCCGTGAAGGTGTCCGGCTCGATTTGGAAATTCAGGACCGAAGCAAACCGCACGGCCCGCAGCAGTCGGAGATGATCCTCCCGAAACCGCGCTTCCGGATCGCCGATGGCCCGGATCAGGCGGGCCTCGAGATCGGCCTGCCCGTTTACATGGTCAATGACACGCCCGGTTTCGGGATCATGGAAAAGCGCGTTGATGGTGAAGTCCCGGCGACGCGCATCTTCTTCCGGTGCGCAGAATTCCACGGAAACCGGATGCCGCCCGTCCCGGTATTCCCGGTCGCGGCGGAATGTGCTGACCTCAAAAGGATGCCCGTCCTGCATGACGATGATGACCCCGAATTGCTTGCCGACTTCGAAGGTTTTCGGGAAAAGCGCCCGGATCTCATCGGGCCGCGCCGACGTCACCACGTCGATATCCTTGGCCGGCCGCCCCAGTAGCCGGTCCCGCACGTAACCGCCCGCCCAGTACGTTTCATACCCGGCGTTTCTCAGGACATCCAGGATATGCCGGGCGCCCTTTTCCAGTTGATCGATGGAAACCATGGTTGTCTTTCGCTGTACTATCGGGGGGCTCACCGGCGCGGGTCAAGCGGAAGCGGAACGGGTCTATAGGGCCGTCTCGCCGGTCCTCGTGTCCTTCTTGATCCTGCGCTCTGCAATACGCTCTTTGCAGTAGTGGACGAAGGCATCCCGGTCCCGGGGTGAAATGTACACGGGTATCTGCCGGTCGGTCAGCTGGAGCCGGATAAGGTCCCGGGTGGTCGTGGCAAATTGATGCGCCGATGTCGTGAGTCGGGTGCGGTTGACCGGTTCGATCGAGGCCACGATGCGATAGGGGATCGGCATGACGTACAGCCAGCCCTCAATCATGATCCCGTCCGGGGAAGCGCGGTACAGCCGGGGCGGATAGATTAGAGAGGTGACCGTTGGAATTAATTCGAGGTATCGCAGGAACTCGAATTTCGTGGGGGTGACAATGTCCCAGTCCACCTCCTTGAAATTCAGCATGTGCCGCCCCACGCGTATGCGGGCGACGAGTATGGTGACGATGGTCACGGCCAGGATCCACAAGGCAATTTCCCTGGGTTCGCCCGAAACCACTTTCGCGGAGACGTCCGCGCTGGTCTGCACCGCCCATAAGCGGTAATACGTGATCATGGAGAAAACCAAAGGCGAAATCAGGTGCGTGAAGGAAGTGGAAATCAGGTCGATCGACATGCTGGCCAGTGCGATATGAACCACGTACACTCCGATGATCGCCACGGCCCAGAAGAAACCGAGCTGATCCTGGAGGGTGGCGGTATCCATCTGCTGCCGGGCCAGTTCCCCGCGCTGGATAAGCGTGATGGCTTCCGGGGTGGGAGCCTCTCCGCGGGCCAGCAGGTACGGTACCACCAAGGCTGTGATTACGAAAACCAAAGCCAGTAATTCGAGCTCCCATGGCCAACCCGGCGGGGCCCAAATTTTCCTGTTCGTACTCAAAGTGTCCTGTCTATTGATATGGACGGGCTTGGGACATGCACCGCTTTCAAACAAACTGATTCTTGACAATATTTGCACTTGTAGCAAACAAATTCTATGAGAATCTTTCTTTTGTTGAAGGACCGGGATCCCCGGGACGCAGAAACCGGGCGAATAAATTCGGGCAAGGGAGATTTGAATTATGAAATACGTCTTTTCCCTATGGATGATGGTGATGGCAATGGGGATCGTTTCGTGTGCCCCGCGCGTCGATCCGCCGGCACGTCCGGAACCCCCGGAGCGTGAGGAGGAAGCGGAGGAAGAGGTATCTCCCCGGACGGTGGTTATGCCGGCCCTGAACGGAACCGGCACGATCCGTCTGGAGGAGTATGCGGGAAATGTCGTCCTGTTGGATTTCTGGGCGACCTGGTGTCCGCCCTGTATCGCGGAGTTGCCGGACTTGAAGGCCCTGTACGAGGAATTCCGGGATCAGGATTTCATGATGGTCGGAATGACGGTGGACCAGGGCACGAAAGAACAGGTACGGGAAAAAGTGAAACCCTTTGACCTGCCGTATCCGGTAGGGCTTGCGGACCGGAGTGTGCAGGAAACCTTCGGCGGCATTCGCGTCGTGCCCACCAAGTTCCTGCTGGACCGGGACGGAACGATACAAAGAACCTATCAGGGCGTCCGTTCGATAGACGAACTGCGCGCGGATATCCGGGAACTGCTGTAAAGCCCTGTGTTCATAGGGATTTCGTCAGGGGCTATATCTACTCGGATCACGTGAGACGATCACAAGGAGCAGGTACTTATTCCATACCGGATGGACCGGAACGCCGGTCCGGACTATACGGCACCCGTGCGAACGCCTCTTACGGCAACTCGATGGTGACCTTAAAGATCAACACTTTGTTGCCGCTTGTGGGTCCGACCGTGAAGGTGCCGATGCCCGTCTGAACCGTCTGATGTTCGGACCAATCCCAGTCCTCGTCACTCAAGGCGTGCGCCTTGTGCACGGTGTACCGGCGCACGGCATCGGTGGCTTTTTCAACCTCGACCTCCCACCCTTGCGGAACCTGTCTGACCCGATAGATCACCGGGAAGGAATCTCCATCCGTCGGATCCGTATCCGCGATCCATTGCTGCCAGGGAGTGTAACCGCTGCCGTCTTCATGTTCCTCAGTGATTTCCCGGTCATCGAGCCACTTCTCGAAGTCCGTGCGCTCTTCGCCGGTGACGGTAATCGTAATCGTCTCTTCATCGAATCCGTCAATTCCGGTGGCGGTGAAGCGGAACGTGTGTACGCCTTTCTCGCCCTCCTCCGGCGTGAAGCTGAATTCGCCCGCCTCGCTCAAACTCCAGTTGATCGGAGGCAGATCGCTGGCGACCGTCAACGTCACGCTGTCGGCCGGATCCGCCGTGACGTTCACCTCGATGCCCAGTGATGCGCCCACGTCCACGCTCCGGTCGCCGATCGGCTCAATCTCCGGTGCGGGCAATCGAGCCCGCGTGGCAATATAATCATTGACCGTATGCGCATCCATGCCCGCCGTGATGTCCAGCAGGCGCAGATACTGCGCCTGTCCGCCCGTGTACGTGTCTGTATCCTGGAACCCCACGTAGATGCCGCTCTCGATGAGGGTGGCGCCCGTCTGACCTTCCGACCCCCATAGCAGATTCGTCGGGTCGGCGGAGGCGATATTGACGACATTGTATGTGTGGCCCGGCTGAATGCCGAACCAGTTGACCCCGGGCGACACTTCCGCGCTCAGGTCGAACGTCGCGGAGCGCTCTTCGTCGTCCCGAAAGTCATTGTTCACAAACACGAACACGACGTCTTGTTCCGCAGCCGAGATGCCTGGCGCCTGAAATTTCGCGACAGCAAAGATGTCGTTGTTCCAACCGCCGAGGCCGGAATCGGCCAGAAAGTAATTCTGCTGCGATCGCAACGCCGGCGAATTCAGGCGAGCCATGTTCAAACGGGCGTAGGTGGCCAGCAACGAGTCCTTCCACTCCTCCTCTGCCCAGATGTCCATCATGTGGTTGTACCGCTTGAAGTTCGGTATGTGCTTCCCGAAGTTCTCTTCGTAGAGCGCGAAGTTGTTGTCCGGATTGATCCCGTAGTCCGAACGCTCATGGTATTCGTCATAATAATTCTGCGCGCCCATTTCCTGCCCGTAAAAGATCATCGGCACGCCGTCCATCGCGGTGTTGATTGCGTAGGCGTAGAGTAACGACCACTGATCGTCGGTCGGGAAGATCTCGTCGTGCGAGACCAGGTTCAAGAGGATTGGCGACATGACAAACGCGTTCTTCCGGGAATCAAAGGCATCCCAGAGAAGGCCGGTGGACCGGTTGGGATTGCTTTCGGCTTTGTCCGGCCAGGCGCGGTAATCGAAGAAATGATCGCGCCACATAAAGACGAGGTTTTCGTTAAGAATGTCAAAGTGCCGCGCGGAACGGTAGCCGACCCCGTGGCGGGGGGAACCGTCCACCACGCGGAACCCGTCCAGGGATTCCGCCATGAACAGGAAGTCCCACTTGTGCTGGCGCGCGCGATTGATGGCGTATTCCCAGAACTCGTTGGGAAGGCCCTGCGCAAAGTCGCAGCGCAATCCGGCGATGCCGGTCTCGGCCTGCTGTTCCTTGCTCATGCCCGGTTCAATGCCGGTCAGTTCCAGCCAGTACAGCGCGTAATTCGCGAAGTATTCCCACAACTCTTTGGTCTTCGGCTTTAACGGCTCCAGTCGGTCGTCCTCGCGCAGAAAGCGCTGGAACCAGCCGCTGGCCCAGTCGGGGTGTTGGTCTGGAATGACGGGAAGTCCCGGCGTGACCGGTCCCTGGACCAGCGCGTCATAGACGCCGAAGAAGAACTGGGCAACGTCTTCCCATTTCCCGAAATCAATGCGGTCCGGGGCGACGGCGATATCGTGGTCCTCCATGCTCTGGAAATATGTGGCCGGCTCGCCGTAGTGGTCCTTTTTGGAATACCACGCCGGGCGCACTTCCGAAATGCGGCTCGCCGGATCGATGGCGCCGCCGTCCGAACGGCGCAGGTCCATGATGTGCGCCATGACGCCGATTTCCGCGTCCCACGCCGAGTGGTTGAACGTGCCGTCAAGCATGATTCCTATGCCCGCATTATTGTAGGCATCGACAAAATCAATAAATTCCTCCATCGCGTTCTCGCGTGTGTTTAGTCCGCCAAGGACGGGATTTACGTCCCAGTAGTTCTTCACCGCGTAGGGGGAACCGGGCTCGTATTCCAGGCCCGTGATCGGATCAATCTCGCGGCCGATTTCACCAATGGGATGAATCGGCTGTAGCCAGATCATGTTGATGCCGAGATCCTGCATGTTCTGAGGGTTGATCCGGTTGGGCCGACCCGGCTCGTCGGTGATCATGTCATGGAAAGTGGACCGTCCCGAGAAATGGATGTCCGTCGCCTCGGCGGTCAGTGGGTTCAACTCGTACAGAACCGTGTCCAGCGCTCTTTTCGGGGACACGACCACCGCCGTGTCCCGGCGCAACCCGTTGTCCGTGTAGTAATACCAGGGACCGTTTTCGCTGAAGCGCCAGCGCGCGGTGATGCGGTAGGCCCCGCACTTGTTTACCGGCAGGGTCACACCAAAGCGGCCGCCGCCCATGTCGTCCATGGGATACGCCATGTAGTAAGTGTCAAGAGAGGTCGGTGTGATGGCGTCCCAATCCTCGCCGCCCGGTAGAACCGCAAAGTCGCGCCGGTTGAGGTTGCTGAAAAGTTCGATGTCCGCGATCTCGCCGTCACGACCGGTGCGAGGCTCGAGTTCGACCGTCAGCCATTCCTGGTCGCCGGCCACTTCATCAATGAAAAAGCGGCGCAAACCGTAGTTGGCGTCCTGTTCATCTTCGTTGACATACGTCCACATCACCGGGTTGCCGCCGTCGAAATAGCCGCTGCCCGTATCATCGCGGATTGAATTAATCGGTACGCGCAGGAGTTCCATCACCTGGATGTGATCGTTCACGACCCAGGGCGCCGGGACCTGGTTGTTCATGCCGTGCCCGTCTTCCGGCCCGTAGGCGCCCACGGCCATATAGACGGCCTCGGGTATCGTGCCGAAATTCGATACGAGATCAATGGTGCCCTCTAGATAATTCAAGGTTCCTTCATCCTTGTTGTTGGCGGTTGCGTTCGGGCCCTCCGCATTGAACCAGCCGGACCAACTTCCCTCTTCGCCCCGGCCGCCCAGCCAGATCCGGTCTTCACCCAGAAATACCAGGCCCGCCTTGTCGAACCCCGAAGGCGTTGCGTCGCCCGGCTGGTCGTTGAGATAAATAATGTGGTCGTTGCCCCCGGCCCCGGTGCCCCATGTGGCCACGTACAGCGTGGTACCCCGCACGGCCGCCCACAGCTTCATGCCGCCGTATTCGGCAATTTCATAGTGCTCGCTGACCAGGGCGGCGTCCATTACGAAGCCGGCGCCGATACCGCCTTTCGGAAGTACGGAAACGTGCCAGTCGTTCTCGCGGTTGTTATCCCAGATGGACGAGTTTTCGTTGCGGAAGACGAAATTGATCTGATAGGCGGCGTCGGGCAGCTCCACCTCGTACTCCCACACGCCCCCGCCCAGGTCCGTCATCAGGCGCCCCTCCACGTTCAGGCTCCAGCCGTTGAATCCCAGATGAATGTAGATGGGCGATTCCCCCTGCAGTTTGCCGTCCGCCGTGTCGTAGGTGATCGTCACGGTTTCGCCACCCTCGGTGTTGTCCGGGTTTTCGGGTACAACCGTAACCTCGCCCGGTGTATCCCCGGCGCCGTTGCCGTTGCCGAAGTCGTACTCCTGGCCGAGTATCTCGTTCCCGGCGTGGTTCTCATAAATGCCGTAATGATACGCGTTGTCGTGAACCCAGTAACCCACCATGACCTTGTGGAGATTGGGAAAGCCGTCGCCGCTCCAGTCTTCGTCACCGTCCCACGTCCCGTTATAGGTCGTGTCGTGGTTCATCGGGTTTAGACGAGTCCAGTGCTCGTTATCATTCGGGATCATGTCCTCGTTATGGTCGCCGGGCCAGGTCCGGCCGTAACCCGGATTTGTGCCATCATCAAAGAATTCCATCTCCACATTGTCCGGCAAGCCGTCACCGTCGGAATCAATCAGGTTGTCGCCGTAAAGATTAAAGACCACGCGGCGCGACGTCCGGTAAACCTGACCGCCGTACGTGACCTCCGCCTCAAAAATGTGCGGGCCGTTGACGAAACAACCCCACAGGCGGCCTTCCTCGCTGCCGAGCATGAATCGGCCGTCGAATACCGTTTGAATGTCCCCGCCGGATCCGGTCAGACCGACCATTTCGTATTCATTCCAGTACAACGTCACGTCACCCGCCGAAACCGACGAATGGGTTTCCACGTTCACCGTGAAGAACGGCATGTGAATCTCGTTCAGGTGCGCGTCTTCCGGGCGGATATGCCGGTCAAATGTGATGGCCAGCGGAATCGGCGGATTATCCACCGTGATATTGCGTGTAATCGTTGATTCGTTGATCGGCGCGCGGGGCTCGCCCCAATCATACTCGCGGCCGCGCACATGCAACGTTTGAGATCCGGCGCCGACTTCGGGCATGGCGAACTGCCAGAAACCGGGCATGACGAGATCGGCGGAATGCCATTCCGATCCGTCGAAACTGTATTCTACCGCCGCGGCCAAGCGATCGCTATTCACGATCTCAACCATGGGGTTGCCCCGAACGGTGTCGCCTTCGCCGATGTTGATGATATCCAGGTCCGGTCCGTGCCGGTCCACGTAAATGACTTTCCTGAAGGTTTGGAACAATGCGGGCAACCCGGGATCGCGCTCGTTGAACACGCGCGCCTGAATCACATTCAGTCCCTCGGGGAACTGGCTGACATCCGCCGTGAGACGCCAATGGCCCGAAGCGATTGGCTGGGCCTGCTGGAAGCCGCCGCTGACAATCCCGCGCCCGCCGTCATAGAAGAAGGTATCCGTATCGGTGTTGGGCGCGATGTCGCCTTCGCCCCACTTAATCATCACGCTGTCCGCCGTCGGGCCGCTTGTCGAAAAGTGTACATCAATATCCACGATGTCCGAGGTGACACGGGGCAGGGTGCGCGGTTTGTCGTCCGCCAGGCGTCCGCCGGGCACGATCCAGTCCATTTCGTCCACCTCGCTACCGCCCTGTAGAAAGCGAAGCGGCTCTCCTGACGACGGCCCGTCGACGTTGTAGGGAGCATAGGCCACAAAACCGGCGCTGCCGCCGGGCACTTCAACGAAGACCTCCCCCGTAGCGCCGACAGTAATGTCACCGGCGTTACCCGTATAATCTTTTAAAACCGTATGCGGCTCAAATGCCGTTTGAACCGTGCGCCCGTTATTGCCGCCGGCGGTGCTCAGGGCCACCAACAGCAGGCCTTCACCTTGATCGGGTTGCGCGTTGCCGTTCAGGTCCTCGTACCGTTCGAACGCATAGAAATCGCCCTCGCTCCAGCGTTCCCACTCGCGGCCGCGCGCAAAGTTGTTATTGATGTAAACCAGATTCGGAATCCGGTTCTCGCCGTCCCCGAGCGCGTGCGGGTGGCCCGGCAGCATCCAGGTATTTACTTTGCTTTCGTTGTCGGCGAGGTTGTTGCCGGTGCTGTACACGATCGGGAGACCAACGCGGGTGAGAATATAGGCATAGCCCAGATCGCGCCGCCACGGGGGCGTTTCGTCATGGCTCTCGATGAACATGACCCCCTCTTCCGGGCTGAAACCGGCGAAGGAACTGAGCGCGGCCAGGTTCCCGCCGTCAAACGCCGGCCAGATCATTTGGCTTTTGCGCGGGAAATCAATGTAGCGGAACTTATTCCCAAAATCCCGCCAGTAGTTTATTTCGTCCTGTGAGCCGATGAAAAATTCGGAAAAAATAAGGGCGCTGTCTCGCCGCCGCAGATCATTCTGATAAAGTTCATCCACGTTCGTATAGTTGTCGAATCCGCGCCGGTGTTTGTAGTTGAACTGGATCTCATGGTTGAAGCCCCAGCCCGGTTGACCGAAAAAGTCTGCAATGACATGTTTCGGGGCGTCGAGGCGCACGCCGTCGAAGTCCATGGCGTATCCCAGCCAGTTGATCCAGCGATTTAGAAAATCCACCGGATGTTCGGCCGGCAAAGGGTCACCGGGATTATGGAACGGATAGAGATCGTATTGGCCTGGGTGGCGCACAAATTCATCGGGGGTAGCGTAATACGGTGCGCCGGTGGAAAAGCGATTGTCGCGCTCGGTAACAATATCAATCAGGCTGACGAGCTCCTGCTGGAACGTGAGGCCGTATCCGTTGCCGATATCGCCCCAGGCATCCATGCGCGGCGCCCGGCGGAAACCACCGGGTTCATTTTCGTTCCACCACCCGTGAAAATCGTTGGGGCGCATACCGGGATAGGTCCAGAAGTGGGGCCCGTTACCGGCGTGGTTCATCACGATATCGGGATAGATCTTGATATCGGTCTGGTGTGCGTTGTCCACCATCTTGCGGAGGTGTCCGCGTGTGCCGTACCGCGTCGCACGATCGCCGCGTTGCGGGACGTCCCCGATATCGAACCGGTCGAAGAGGCTGTAGCCCACGTTTCCGCCACCGGCGAACGGACCGCCGGACACCGGCGACTTCGCGGGGGACGGGTGCCAGATGCCGCCGTACCCGATCTCTGAAATCTCCGGCAATCGCCGGTAAATTTCTTCCCACTCCGTCTCAAATAATTGAAGGATAACCTCGGATCGAACGGAACCGGATCCAAGGCAGAAAAGAAGCAGCGAAAGAAGAAACACTCTGAATTTCATCACTCAACAGCCTTTTTTTGAGGTTACATTTTGTGCGGCACTGCTAAAACGTTTTAATATAGTGCTTTTCATGAAGAATGTTCAATGTTTTTTCGTACCTGTCCCCCTCATTTTAGTACCAACGTCCGGTACCTGTCCCCCCAGCGCTTTCGTGGCTACAGGTAAAACAATCAAAAAAATTTCAAAGATTC
>SLKG01000005.1 GCA_007134735.1 Kiritimatiellia bacterium | reverse complement strand
GATATATGCCGCTGAAGACCATGGGTTGAATCTGCTTGAAACCCGGAAGCGCTTTTTGGGTCGGCCGGTCCGCCAGCGTGATCGTATCGCCGATCTGCATTTCGGAGGTGTCCTTGATATTGCCAATCAGGTACCCGACGCACCCGGCCGTCAACTCATGCACCGCCACGGGTTTGGGATTGAAAAGACCGACTTCCTTGATTTCGTAGTCGTTACCCGTGCTCATCAGGCGGATTCGATCGCCTTTGCGAAGCGATCCGTCCACAACGCGGATATACGAAATGACACCCCGGTAGGCGTCATACATCGAATCGAACACAAGGGCCCGTGTCGGTCCCTCCGCCTCCCCCGTGGGAGGGGGGACGCGGCGCACGATATCCTCGAGGATGGCCTCTACCCCCTCCCCCGTCTTGGCGCTGACCAGAAAGGTCTCGTCCATGGGTATGGCCAGGACATCTTCAACTTGTCGCCGAACATCTTCAATATCCGCACCGGGCAGGTCGATTTTATTCAGGACCGGAATGACGACCAATCCTTGTTCAACCGCCAGGTGTGTATTGGCCACGGTTTGCGCTTCCACCCCTTGTGAAGCGTCTACCACGAGCAGGGCGCCCTCACAGGCGGAAAGACTCCGCGATACTTCATAGGAGAAATCCACATGTCCCGGCGTATCAATCAGATTAAACCGGTAGGCGTTCCCGTCTTCCGCGATATATTTCATGGTCACCGGATGGGCCTTGATGGTAATGCCGCGCTCCCGTTCAAGATCCATGGAGTCCAGGTACTGATCCCGCTGTTCGCGCTCCAGGACCGTATGGGTGAGTTCGAGCATTCGATCGGCCAGCGTGGATTTGCCGTGATCGATATGCGCGATGATACAGAAGTTGCGAATGTGAGACAGATTACTCATGAAGATAGTCGCCGTATACGTAATACCGAACACGCGCTTCCCGGCACTCGACATGTGATACCGGATGCGGGATAAGGCCGTCCTTGATCCTGTTCATGGGCGAACGCTTGCTCATGCCGGCCGCGCGCTCCATGCTTTTTCACAATCCTTGCGCATGGTGTCAACGGCGGTACGCATATCCGCCGCGCGGAACAGGAACGTTCCGGCCAGCAGTATATTGGCTCCGGCGGCCGCCGTACGTGGAGCCGTTTCAGCATCGATACCGCCGTCCACGGAAATATCTATATCAGGCGCCGTATGTCGAAATTCCGTAATTTTGGGCAGGACATCGGCCATGAAGGATTGCCCGCCGAACCCAGGCTGGACCGTCATGCACAACACTTCATCCACAAGGCCCGCCTCCATCAAGTCCAATACGGACGATGCCGTGGTCCCGGGATTGACGGTAATGCCGGAACGCACGCCCCGTTCGCGGATGCGTTGCAGCGTTTTTCGAATATCACAGGGCGATTCGATATGAATAAGCAGGGTGTCCGCACCCGCATCGATGAAGCGATCCGCGTACAGGTCCGGACGTACAATCATCAAATGGACACTCATGTGTGTATCCAACCGGCGGGACAATGCCTCCACAACCGCGGGTCCCATGCTGATATTCGGGACGAAATGACCATCCATGATATCGATATGAAGGCCATCCGCTCCGGCCTCCAGCGCGCGCCGGCAGTCGGCTTCCAGGTTGGCCATATCCGCGGCCAATATGGACGGCATGATTTGAATTTCGGGCATATGCTTCTCCTTCAACGCAGCCGACACGCTATCGAAGGGATCGGTTCGCGTCAAGCGTGGTGCATGTTCTCCGTCGCCCGCGAAGAGCAACATAGAGTCCGTCCGCCCCCGCAAGGCGCGACAGGGCGACCCGCCCTACCCGTCTCAAATCCTTCGCGGGATCGGTAGGGCGGTCGCGCTGCGACCGCCGGGAGGCAGACTCCGCTCCGACACAACCCAAATTCAGGCGGTCTTCGCATGACCTCCGGCGTGACAGGGTGATCGCGCCCTGTCACTCAATAGAACACCTTCCACAGGAACAACCCTTCCGGTGGGGCCGTGGGTACGCGCGCAGTACGGAGTTTTGATGACAGTATAGACTCGGCGATTTCGGGAGTGATCTCCAAGCGGCCGGCCCGGATGAGGAATCCGGCAAGGCTGCGCACCATCTTATAGAGAAAACCGTCCGCCTGTGCGCGGATCATGATTTCCGGCCCCCGCTTGCGGACCGTCAGAATGCGAAGGTCCCGGCATGCATTCTCCACGATGCGATTCGGGTTGGCGGCAAACGATGTGAAATCATGACGTCCCTGTAAACGTTCCGCCGCTTTTCGCATGGCCTCCACATCCAGTGGATCGCGAATGTGTGTTCGGTACAATCGAACCGTGGGATCAAGTACCGGCGCATTCCAGATGAAATACCGGTATTCCTTGCCCTTGGCTGAATATCGCGCATGGAAGTCGGAACGCGCCCGCGAGAGCGCCATGACGCGAATATCCGATTTCACCAACGCATTGATGCCCAATTGGAGTTTATCCGGCTTGAATGAATCGGGAGCGTCAAAATGGGCGACCTGGCCACGCGCATGTACACCGCTGTCGGTGCGTCCGCTGGATTCCACCCTCACCTTTGTCCCGGTCAACTCCTTGAGGGCTCCTTCCAGTTCTCCCTGGATCGTGACGTGACGCGGTTGGACCTGCCATCCGGCATACGACGTGCCGTCATAGGCGATGGTCATTCTATAACGTCGGATCGTAATGCCTTTCATAACCGCTTGAACTCTGTTATTCACCCATTTCGCTGAACGATTACGGGCGACGATTACGATGGACGATCAGGAAGATTTACCTCGTCGCCCGTAATCGTCAACCGATCTATTCTTTTCATCGCCTTGCAATACTTTTGGTGGACATGATCGCCCTCAATGCGACTCCCTCCCTCATGAACCCGCCTGCGCATCCAGGTAATGCTGCAACATGATCTGGGCGGCCAACTTGTCAATTACCTGCTTGCGTCTGTTACGACGGGTCCCGCCTTCTATCAGTGCCTTCTCCGCCGTTGTTGTTGTAAATCGTTCATCCCATGTTTCAACGGGAACCGTCACCACGCCTTTCAGCTTCTCTGTGAAGGATTCGACGTGGTGGGCCGACGCTCCCCGGAAACCGCCCAGCGAGATCGGCATTCCAACCACGATCTTTTCGGCGCCTGTTTCCTCCAGGCGACGCGCAATATCCCTGCACGCCTCCTCGATGCGGACATATTGGATAACCGCCAAGGGCGTGGCAATGGTGCGTGTGGCGTCGCTGATCGCCACACCGATACGCCGTTCTCCGTAATCTATGCCCAGTATTCGTCCCATGACCAATGCAATCCCCATCACCTCATATTCTCTCCCCGCTGCGCGGGGAGAGGACGCTGCCGCTAGATAGCCGCCATCCACTTATTACGCCGGTCATGGCCCGGAGCCCATTCCCCCCTCTCCCACGCCTCGGGGGAGAGGGCCGGGGTGATGGGGTGAAGTCTGACTGGCTTTGGCCTCGTGGTTATCCGTGTAGTCGTTCTATAGCCGATCTTCGTACCGGCCCACTTTTCGGACTTGCTCCACCAATTTCTTGATGTCCTGTGCCCGGTCCTTGGCGCATATGAGCGTGACGCCTTCGGCCTGCACCACCACCAGGTTATCCACACCCAACAACGCCGTCAGACGATTCTTGGAATACACGATATTCGCGCCCGCATCCAAACCCTCGCTTTCGCCGATCACCACATTCCCCGCTTGATCCGCTTTGAAATGATTTTCAAGGGCCGGCCAGGATCCCACGTCATCCCAGTCGAAAATGCCCTTCGCCATAACAATGTTGTCCGCTTTTTCCATCAGGGCATAATCGATCGATATCTTGTCCAATTGCTCGTATTCATGGCGCACGGCCTCCAGGAAGCCGGTTCCTCCCACTTGGGAGGACAGCCGATTCATCATGTCCGCCAGTTTCGGACGATGCTGCCTCATACCTTGCTCTACGGACGAGACCGACCAGATAAACATGCCCGAATTCCAGTAATAGCGACCGGACTTTACGTATTGCTCCGCCGTTTCCGCATCCGGTTTTTCAACAAATCGTTTCGCCTTCAAGAACGACACCCCGTCCTCTTCGTATTCGGATTCCCCCGCCTCAATATATCCGTAACCCGTGCTAGGACCGCGCGGTTCCATACCTATTGTAATCAAGACATCCTGGTTTCGGGCGATGTGAAGTCCTGCGCGTAGCGTATTCCGGAACCCGTCCATATCCTTGATGATGTGATCCGCCGTAAGCACGCAGAATGCCGCGTCCGGGTCACGCGCTTTCACCAGTACGGCGCCCAGCGCAACCGCGGCGGCGGTATCGCGCCCCATGGGCTCTCCAATGATCTGTCCGGCCGGCACTTCGGGAACGGCGGCACACGTTGCATCGACCAGGTCCGTGTTGGTAATCACGAATATCCGTTCCGGGGGAATCAGTCCCTCCAGACGATGTACGGCTTGCGCCATCAGTGTTTCCTCTCCCACAAGGGACAGCAATTGCTTGGGACGGCTCGATGTGCTCAAAGGCCAGAACCGTTCTCCGCGACCTCCGGCCAGGATGACCGCGTAGTCTTGTTGTGACGACATCTATACCTCCTTGACTGCCCGGATCATTTTTTTTACCCACGCCGCCGCGCGAGCGCGGCCCTCAGGGTTGTGCTTTTCCCGGTGAAAACGGTCCACAATTGCACTGCCGACCACCACAGCATCGGCCAGGTGTGCGGCTTGACGGGCTTGCTCGGGCGTTGATATTCCAAACCCAAGCGCCACCGGCGTGTCCGTGTATTTCCGGGTCAACGTCATGAGTTTTTCAGCATCCCTCGCCAGTTGCCTCTGCATACCGGTCACACCCGTGCGCGACACTCCGTAGACAAATCCATTTGAGTTCCGGACAATCCGTTTCAATCGTTCTTCCGAACTGGTGGGCGTTGCGAGACAGACGTGATTCAATCCGTGCCGGGCAAGAACGGCGCGGTGATGGCTCCCCTCCTCCACCGGCAGATCCAGAATGAGAAATCCGTCCACGCCCGACCGCGCGGCCTTTTTCGCCAGGCGCTCCAGTCCATGAGCTTCCATCGGGTTAAGATAACTGAAGAAAAGGATGGGAATCTCGCTTCGCTCGCGAATGCGTGAAACACAATCCATCACGCCATCCAAGGATGTTCCGGCCGCGAGCGCGCGTTCCGCCGCGGCCTGGTTGACTCGGCCATCCGCCAGGGGATCCGAAAACGGAATGCCCAATTCGATTACATCCGCACCGGCATCCTCCAGGCGGAAAACGATATCCGGCGTCACGGCCAGCGAGGGATCGCCCGCCGTGATATAGGCCACGAAGCCTTTTCGCCCTTCCTCCCGCAATGCGGTAAACCGATGGTCAATGCGTGTGGTCATGATTTAGATGCATTCCATGAGTAAATTCGTCCGAGGCCGAAAAGTGTGAGGTCTTTATCATACGAGACCGGTATGTCGAGCCCTTTCAGAACCCAGGCGGCAAATCCTCCCGTAGCGCATATCCGGTATGAACCGCCGCCCAAATTCCGTCCCACGTGATCAAGGACCTCGCGTACCATCCCCCGATACCCCCACCGGGCTCCGATCCGCATCGCCTCGGTGGTATTCTTCCCTACCGAATGCCGAACGGGGCCCGGCTTGATATGCGGCAGCAACGCGGTCTTGTCCGCCAGGTAGCTGAACATGAGCGGCAAGCCCGGACAGATGACGCCCCCGATATATCCGTCCTTGTGCGATATGACATCAAAAGTCAATGCCGTCCCGAAATCCGCCACGATGATCGGCGCTCGATATCGATAAACCGCCGCGGAGGCATTCGCCAGCCGGTCCGCACCAATGGTTTCCGGCCGTGGATAGGTGATCTTCACCCCCAAATTCAACGTATGATTGACCTCTAGAATAGGACCGGCCACCCGCCGTTTCAGTTTCCGGCGCAATACGGTATTGATTGACGGAACCACGGACGCGATCGACACCCCTTCGATATCCCGTGTGCCGGCCACTTCCCCGATAAAACGGTCAAAGGACGATCGTGTCAGTTCGGGGGTTTCAATTCTATGTACACGGGTTACCTTTTCAGCCGCATACAAGCCGGCCGATGTGCTCGTATTACCGATATCAATAACCAGCACATATGATCGTTTCTTCACACCACTCCTATAGTCCGGGACCTTCCATGCGGCCCGGCACGATCTCCAACGACAGGTCCGCGGCGGGCGCGGAGTGTGTGATCTTTCCCACGGAAATGGCGTCCACCCCCGCTTGGGCGTATGGCTCCACATGTTCCAGCGCAATTCCGCCCGAGACTTCCAGACGTGCGCGGCCCCCGCACTGATTCACGCACTGTTTCACCTCCTCAGCCGTCATGTTATCGAGCAGGATCCAATCCGGTGAGGCGTCAAGGGCCTCCTTCATCTGATCCGGACGATCGATCTCAATTTCGATTTCGAGATCCGGAAATTGCCGACGCGCTTTCTGCACCGCCTCGGCCATGGTGCGCTCCGGATCCCGTTTCCAGAAGGCCAGATGATTGTCCTTGATCATGATTCGATCGTACAGGCCCATCCGGTGATTCGCGCCGCCGCCGCATCGAACAGCATATTTTTCGAGCGACCGCAACAGAGGCGTTGTCTTGCGGGTATCCAGGATCGGTACGGAATGCGGGGCCGCCTTGTCCACGTAGTGACGTGTCAGTGTGGCGATTCCCGTCAGACGCTGTAGAAAATTCAGGGCGGTTCTTTCCCCGGTCAACAAGGCGCGGGCATCTCCCTCGACGTATAGTACACGCTCTCCCCGTTTGATCGTATCCCCATCCTTCTTCAGGAGCTTCACCGTAATACGCTGGTCCAGTGCTTGAAATACCGCCGCGCACACCGGGCCGCCGGCCAGGATGTATTCCCCCCCTGAAAGAATATACCCCCGGGCGGTTTCATGCTCTTCCACCAGCGATTCCACCGTGGCATCGCCCTTCCCCATATCTTCCTTAAGCGCCCGGCGGATCAATCCGGCCAACTCATCCGAGGGGAGCGCCGCCGGTTGCTCTTTTTCTGTAGCGGATTTTTTCATATTCGCATGGGAGGATTATATCCGCCCCGTATCGGCCGTCGAGACATCTCCGCGGCCTGGCCGTAAAACCGATCGGAAGGGGTTCACCCGCGGCGTCGTTTTCCCGGCTTCCTCCTTATGGTATATCGGGTACGGGATTCGGGATGCCGCGTCCGTCCGCGGGGACGCGAAGATTCGGATTCCGGCTTGAGGCCGGTTTTCAATTCGTGTATTTGATCCCGCAACACGGCGGCCCGCTCGAATTCAAGGGCGGCCGCGGCCTCCAGCATCTCACGCTCCATATCCTGGATCGCGGTGTGCACATCGTAATCTTCCCCACCCTCCCGCACCACGTTTTCGGTAATCTCCCCGGCCTCGCGGGTCGTGGACAGGCTTTCCTGAATGCTTTTCCGAATGCTTCTGGGCGTAATATGATGTTCCTGATTATAGGCCAATTGGGCTTCACGACGTTCGTTGGTAATGGCGATCATGCGTCGCATGGAATCCGTAATATCGTCCGCATATAGAATCACCTTTCCGCCTATATGGCGTGCCGCACGTCCGGCCGTCTGCACCAGAGACGTTTCGGACCGCAGAAATCCTTCCTTGTCGGCGTCCAGAATCGCCACCAGGGCAACTTCCGGAAGGTCGAGTCCTTCGCGAAGCAGGTTGATTCCGATCAGGCAGTCGAAATCCGCTTTTCGCAGACGGCGCAGGATTTCCACCCGTTCGATGGCATCGATTTCCGAATGCAGATACCGGACCCGCAGGCCCAGGTTCTGAAGATACGTGGACAGATCCTCGGCGGTACGCTTGGTCAGCGTGGTAACCAGGACGCGTTCGTTTCGCTCGGCGCAGGCGCGGATTTCCTCCATGACATCGTCCACCTGCTGAGCCAGGGGCCGTATCTCGACCGGCGGATCGATGATCCCCGTTGGCCGGATCAACTGCTTCACCGGCTCTCCGGCCACCTCCCGCTCAAAAGGCCCCGGCGTTGCCGAGGTAAAAAGGATGGGACCGGTTTTGGCCAGAAACTCATCAAAATTCAACGGCCGGTTGTCCAATGCGGACGGCAGTCGAAAACCGTGTTCCACCAGCGTCTGTTTACGTGAACGGTCCCCGTTATACATGCCGCGCAGCTGCGGTACGGTGACATGCGACTCGTCAATGATGGTCAGGAATTCCCCCGGAATGTAGTCGAGCAGCGTGGCCGGCGGCTCGCCCTCTTCACGGCCCGACAAATGCCGTGAATAATTCTCGATCCCGCTGCAATATCCCAGTTCCTGCATCATCTCCAGATCGTATTCCGTACGCATGCGCACACGCTGGGCCTCGAGCAATTTCCCGCGTGCTTCCAATTCCCGCACGCGCTCTTCCAGTTCCGCCTTGATTTTGCGTGTCGCCTCCTCGATTTTTCGGTGCGGCATCACAAAATGGCGGGCCGGCGAAATTGTGGCGGCCGCCTGTTCGTCTTCCGCGTGTCCGGTCAACGGGTCGATACGCTGAATCCGCTCCACCTCATCCCCGAAGAATGAGAGCCGAATCCCGTATTTTGCGTAGGAAGGAAAAATATCCAGGATATCCCCCCGCACCCGAAATGTGCCCGGCACTTGGGCGACATCGTTCCGGGCATACTGGATTTCCACGAGCTTGTGCAGGATATAATCCCGGTCAATCTCCTCGCCCTTCTTTACACTGACCGTCATTTCCCGGTAATCCTCGGGGGATCCCAAGCCGTAAATGCAGGAAACGGAAGCCACGATGATTACATCGTCCCGGCTCAATAACGCGTCGGTTGCCGCCAATCTGAGCCGCTCGATTTCCTCATTGATGGAGGCATCCTTCTCGATAAACGTATCGGTTTGCGGGATATACGCTTCCGGTTGATAGTAGTCGTAATAACTGATGAAATATTCCACTGCGTTTCGCGGGAAAAACGACTTCAGCTCCGCATACAACTGGGCGGCCAGCGTCTTGTTGTGGGAAATGATGAGTGCCGGTTTGTCATGATATGAGATTACGTTGGCCACGGTGAACGTCTTTCCGGAGCCGGTTACCCCTTCCAGTGCCTGAAACCTCCTGCCCCGGCCGAGCCCGCGACATAGCTGCTCAATGGCCCGGGGTTGATCTCCCGTGGGTTGAAAATCTGAAGCCAGTTCGAATGTCCGGGATGTAATCATCGGTGTACAGGCCTCACGATAATTGCTTGGCCGGAAAGAATCAATCCGGGCATTGCCAAAATGCGCGGCTTATCCTATATATGAAGTGTATTGCATTCCATCACCGGAAAGCCGCGTACCTGTAGCTCAATTGGATAGAGCATCTGACTACGGATCAGAAGGTTGCTGGTTCGAATCCAGCCAGGTACGCCAGGTACCAGAGTTGCTCCGCAACACGGTACCCGGCAAGCCATTCACCAGAGTTTCTGTGCAACACGGCGGAATTGCTCGCTACAGGATGACCCTCGACACCGTCTGGTAGACCACAAAGGCGGCGGTGTAGGCCAGTGCGGTCATATAGACGAATTGGAAGACCGGCCATCGCCAACTGTTGGTTTCCCGTCGCGTTACCGCCTGCGTGGGGAGACATTGTGCGGCCAGGATGAAGAATACCAGCAGGCTTAATGATGTGGCCAGGTTGAACACCGGCGTACCGTCCGGCCTTCGCGCGGTGCGCAATGCGGACAGCAATGCGGGATCGTCCCCATCCTCTCCGGCGCCTTCCTGTCCGACCCCGTATACCACGGCGAGGGTGGGAACAATTACCTCCCGAGCCGCGAGCGAGGTGATCAGGCCAATCCCGATCTGCCAGTTGTATCCGAGAGGCTCTATCACCGGCTCCATGAATCGTCCGATGCGTCCGGCGTAGGATTCCTCCAGTGCTCGTCCCTGGTGCAAATGTCCGGCTTCCGTTCCGCCGTCCCCTCGAGGGAAATAGGTAATGATCCACAAGCCGATGGATATAAGCAGAATAATCGTGCCGGCCTGCTGCAGGAATATACGGGACCGATCCACCATGCCCAGGAACGCCGTTTTCAGGCAGGGTACATGAAATTCCGGCAACTCCAAAAGCAAGGGCGCCGCGCTCCCGCGCACAAGAATTCGACGGAACAACCACGCAACGGACAGCGCCGCCGCCGCGCCGATCACATAGGCGCCCACAAATGTAAGCGAGGCGATCAGCGGGTTATGTGGAAAAATCAGCGCAATGATCATGATATACACCGGTATGCGCGCCGAACAGCTATACAGCGGGGCCACCAGGATGGCGATCAGGCGGTCCTTTGGGTTTTCTATGACGCGCGTAGCCATAATCGCCGGGATGGCACACGCATGTGCCGATAAGAACGGAACAAAGGCCTTGCCGGGCAAACCCACACGTTTCATGTAGCGATCCATCACGAATGCGGCGCGCGCCAGGTACCCGGTATCCTCCAGCAGGGCCAGCAGGAAAAAGAGAATGGCGATCTGCGGGAGAAATACCAGGATGCTCCCCACCCCACCGATCACCCCGTCCACCACCAGGCTGCTCAACCAACCTTCCGGGATCACACCCGAAACCGTCTGTTGCAGGCGGGTGAATAAACCCTCGATCCATTCCATCGGTATTTCGGCAAATTGAAATACCATGAAGAAGAGACCGAGCATGATGGCCAAAAAGATGAACGCGCCGTATACGGGATGGGTAAGAAAACGATCCGCCTTTTCCGTCCGGCTGGATCGGATCCCCTGCGGCTTTCTCGCGCAGGCGGAAGCCACGCGGCACGACCAGGCATAGCCGGCCTGAAAAGGACACCCGGCGCACTCACCCCAGATCTCTTCCGGTCCGGAACCGGCCGTCGACCGTATTTCCTGGGCCAGGGACCGCGCCAGATCGGGAATCCCCCGGTTGCTCCGGGCCGACACGGGAATCACGTGCATGCCCGTCTCGCGTTCCAATTGGGCAATATCGATGTGGATGCCGTTTTTTTCGGCCAGGTCCATCCGGTTAAGCGCGATAATCGTCGGAATATCGAATTCCCGCAACTGGGTCGCCATGAACAGACCTCGCTCCAAATGCAAGGCATCGATGACCAGCAGAATGCCATCCACCGTCTCTTCGTTCGCCTGCCGGGGTTGGGGCCTCTCCTCCGTCGTGCTGCGCAATAGAATATCGCGCACAATGCTGTCCACATAGGACCGCGATGACAAACTATACACGCCGGGAAGATCGAGCAGATTAATGATCCGCCCGTTGCTGTGCAGCCGGCCTCTCCGGCATTCCACCGTGGTGCCCGGATAATTGGATGTCTTGACCTTCAGACCGGTCAGCGCATTGAACAGGGTCGTTTTGCCGGCATTCGGATTGCCGATCAGGGCGAAGGTCGGAAGATCCTTTTCCGTTCCCGCTGATTCCGAAGGGACGAACTCAATATTTTCCGTCATGCGGTCATCCGGCATGATCATCCCCCGCCGTAATGCAATGGAAGAAAGGGGCCGGCATGTCGGATATGCGTACCTGTGCTGCCAATGAGGCGGCCATGGCAATCTTCGTTCCGAACAGATCCACGATCATGGGATCGCCGTCCCGAATGACACGGACCATCTGCCCCGAGCACAGACCCAGCGCCTTCAGCGCATCGGCCTCCGGTCCGTCCTCAACGAACAGAATGGCTCCCCCCTCACCCGCTCTCATTTCATTCAGACCCCGGTCATCCATAATTCGCACCTCTGTGTTCTAATCCTCATCTATATGCTTTATATATAAAACTTCCTCCTGCAAATTCAACGATTAATTTGGCCGGTCTATTCATTCGGGCACAACAGCCTTGAGTATGGAGGGATTTCTGATACGTTGATCCTGGAAGGATTATTTAGCATGCGAGCCACCATTTCATTATGCAGCCTTTTGTTGTTCTTGGGCCCCGTATGGGGCGCGGCGGAGACGCCGGAACGCGCGCCCGAGGTTCTGCGCGCGCACGAAACCCAGCCGTGGCCGGTGGACGAATCCTTGCGCCGCGAAGCCATGGCCGCGCTGGACCGGGGCTATCAATGGCTTCTGGCGCATCAACGCGAAGATGGGTCTTGGTCGAATCGTCGCTTCCCCGCCCTTACGGCATTCCCGGTCTGGGCGCTCGCACAAAGCCGGCACGGCTTCGAGAAACCGGTTCGCAGAGGTGTGCAATTCGTGCTAAATCATGCACAGGTGGATGGCGGCATCTATGATCCCGCAGCGGGCCTTGGCGTGTATAATACCGCCATTTCCATGACCGCCCTATACCAGACGGGCCAACCCGATCTTATCCCGGTCATCCAAAATGCCCGGAAATTCATGGCGGATGCCCAGCACCTGGTTGACGACCTGTATTACGGCGGCATGGGCTACGATAGAGCGGCGGGCCGGGAATACGCCGACCTGTCCAATTCGGCCTGGGCTTTCACGGCGATGCGCATGACCGAAGGCGTGGAGGATTTCCGGGAGGGCGAACGCGTGGACCTCGATTGGGAGGCGGCGCTACAATTTGTCCAGCGAACACAAAACCTTCCGGATTATAACGAACTACCGTGGGCCACGGACATTCCCTCCGAACGGGGCGGATTCGTGTATCGGCCGGACCAGACCCGAGCCGGTACCTTTGTGGACGACGACGGCGTGGTGCGCCTGCGTTCCATGCCCGGCATGACCTACGCGGGACTGCTCAGTTATATATACGCGGAGGTCGACCGGGACGATCCACGCGTTCAGGCCACCGTGGACTGGGTGATCCGACACTGGCAACTTGATCGGAACAACCCGATATCCGGCGGCGATGAACGCCACGACACCGAGGACGAACGCGAGGGGCTTTTCTACCTGTACAACGTAATGTCCAAAGGATTGTCCGCGTACGGCCAGGATCAGCTCATCCGTGAAGACGGACCGCCGATCAACTGGCGCGCGGAATTAATTGAAACGCTGCTCGCCCATCAGCGCATTGACCCGAAAACCGGCTATGGCTACTGGATGAACGAGGTCAGCCGGTACTGGGAAGGCGACGCCGTGCTCGTAACCTCCTACGCCCTGCTCGTCATTCAAATGGCGCTGGGAATGTGAAGAAGGTTATAGGTTGGGGGTTATGGGTTTCAGGTTATGGAGAGCGGCCTCATCCATTTCGAGCAATCACCTCTTACCCCTATATCCCCTTTGCGCCTTACTCTTCCTTCGCGCCTTTGCGTTCTCTTTCCGGCCTCATCCCAAAGTCCGGCGCGTGCAGCGCCCGCGCCCTACCCTTCCCGCGGTGGATTCCGGCTTGGTAGGGCGGGGCCGCCGGACCCGCCGGGATATGAGATGGACCAGACTGCATCCTGCTTCCCGGCGCGTGTAGCGCAAGGCGTCTCGCCGAGCCGCAAATAGGTTTTGATACAACCCCAGGATTAAAGGTGAGGGGCCGTTTCGCGACATCTGCACTATGCGGGCAGCATCAATACCTGGAACCCCACCCGACGGGTCAATCAATCCCCGTATTCGGCAAGGAATCCGAGAAATTCGCGGCGATGCTCTTCTTCATCCGCCATCAGGGTGATGCAGAGGTCCTGCGTCACGTAATCCACGCCATCACAGGCCTCGATCACCTCGGCATATCCTTCAATAGCGCCCTCTTCCGCCTCGATGACGCCCTTGATAACGGAAACGACGTCCGTGGACGATTTGGGCGGTTGCAGGAAATCCTGACTAGCCTTGAAATCCTTGCTTCCCGGAACCACGCCTCCCAATACGCGGATGCGCGCGGCGAGCTGGCGCGCATGACCCAACTCCTCCGCAATGTCGGTATCCAGGGACTTCTTGATCGGCTCCGCGTGGACTCCGTCCAGGTTCATGGATATGGCCAGGTAATTTTGAACGGTCTCCATCTCTTTCCAATAGGCGTCCACCAGGCCCTTGATGATGTTCAGCCTTACTTCCGGATTCTTTACGATCGACTTGGCGCTCATGTATCCTCCTTGTTTAAGTGTTTCGGTAGGCACTATAGCGTATCTTTAAATGGGTTCAACCACGATTGAGGCCGGATAACCATTCAAATCCCATCGTGTACCCGCATCGCCCACATCTTCCTCCGCCCGGCATTCCTCGCAGAGGGTCTCGTTGGCGATATAGGCACGATGTCTCTCAACCGATGTCCGCACAAGTTCTTCCGCCGCATATCGAATTCGAATGCGCTGGGTGACATCGAAATCGGCTTCCTTTCGCATGTTCTGTATCTTGTTCACGAACTCCCGCGCCAGTCCTTCAAGCACAAGATCCTCGTCCAGTTCCACTTCCAGCCCTACCACCACGGAGCCTTGAGCGGCCACGGCCAGGCCTTCTCGGGGAATCCGCTCGATGACCACATCCTCCCGCGTCAATACCAGGTCCTCGTCATCCAGGCGCACACAAACCTCGCCGCCCCGCAACAGGCCATGCAATTCTTCGGTCTGCAGATTACCGATCAACGGAACCGCTTTCTTGATTTTAGGACCCAACCTCGGACCCAGCCGGCGAAAATCAGGCTTGGCCGAAAAATGCGCCAGACGCGATTCGTCTTCGTCGAACCACACCTCCCGTACATTCAATTCATCCCGGATCAATTCACTGAATGAGCGAATCTCCTCCAGCCGGGATCGATCGCTGCAGACGACGTGAATACCGCGCAACGGCTGACGGACCTTAAGGTTGTACTGGGTACGCAACTGTCGGCCCAGTCCAACCAGCGTCATTACCGTATCCATTTGACGCTCCAGCGCCAGATCCCGGCGTGATTCATCCGCGAGGGGATAATCACATAAATGAACCGATTCCGGCATATCATCCCCGCGCAGGTTCTGATAAATCGCCTCGCTGACAAACGGAACAAACGGCGCCGCAATCCGGGCTAATCGGACCAACACTTCGTAGAGCGTCTCATACGCGCGCGCCTTGTCCCGGTCGTCCGTGCTCTTCCAGAACCGGCGGCGGCTTCGGCGGATATACCAATTGGTCAGATCCTCAATGAACCGGACAAACGGGCGTACCGCCAGTTGCAGGTCGTACACATCCATGGCGGTCTGGACTTCGTGATTGAGGCGCTCCAACGAGCTGATAATCCAGCGATCGAGACGATGATCATTGTTTTCGCCCACCGTTCCATCCGGCGTCCTGCGCGGACGCCATTCGTCGATTCGCGCATAGGTTACGAAGAAGACATAGGCGTTCCACCAGGGAATGATCAGATGACGAAGCGATTGTTTTACGCCCTCCTCGGAAAAACAAAAATCCTCGGCCCGCACCACGGGGGAATTGATCATATACAATCGCAGGGCATCCGCGCCGTATTCGTTAAGGATATAGCCGGGGTCCGGATAGTTCTTGAGCCGTTTGCTCATCTTGCGGCCGTCTTCGGACAGGACCAAGCCGTTTACCACCACGTTTTTAAAGGCCGAATCATCGAATAAGGCCGTCGAAAGCACCATCAGCGTGTAGAACCATCCGCGCGTCTGATCCAGGCCCTCGGCAATGAAATCCGCAGGAAAATGCTTTTCGAACCATTCCTTGTTTTCAAAGGGATAATGCGTTTGCGCGTAGGGCATGGCTCCGCTTTCAAACCAGCAGTCCAGCACTTCGGGAACGCGGCGCAACAGGCCCTTTCCGCTCGGCGCGGGAATTTCGATCCGGTCCACAAAGTGCTTGTGTAGGTCGGTAATTCTCTCGCCGGAAAGCCGTTCCAATTCCTCCACCGAACCGATGCATATCGACTCTGAACCGTCTTCGTTTCGCCATACGGGCAGCGGGGCGCCCCAGTACCGGTTTCGGGAGATTGCCCAATCGCGGGCGCCTTCCAGCCATTTCCCGAACCGTCCATCCCGCAGGTGATCGGGTACCCAGTGCACCTTCTGGTTGTTGGCTTTCAGCGCTTCCCGGATACGTTCCACGCGAACGAACCAGGTTGAAATGCCGCGATAAATCAAGGGCGCGTCGCACCGCCAACAATGCGGGTAATTATGGGTGATGGTCGTTTGATGGACCAGTTTGCCCTCGTTCTTCAGTTTCCGGATGATGTCCTTATCGGCTTCCTTCACCTCACGGCCCTTGAATTCCGCCACCTCCTCCGTAAAACGGCCCTCATCATCCACCGGGCAAACAGGCGGCAGTTGCTCGCGTTGACCCAGCTGGTAATCATCCTCCCCGAATCCGGGTGCGATATGCACCACGCCGGTCCCCTCTTCGGTCGAGACAAAATCCGCGACAAACACCCGGAAGGCCCCTGCTTTTCGTTGATCCGCAAAATACGGGAAAAGAGGTTCGTACGTTAAACCGGCCAGTTCTGAGCCGGGAAACTCATCGATCAATTCATACTCATCCGAATTCCGGTAATAGATGCTCAACCGATCCCGTGCCAGGATGTAGATATCATTCTTGTCCCGCACCCGGACATAAGGAATGTCCGGCCCCACGGCAAGCGCCAGGTTCGACGGCAACGTCCACGGGGTGGTCGTCCACGCCAGAATCCAGGTATTCGGCTCCGTTTCCAACGCAAACCGCACCGTAATGGCGGGGTCCTGCGTTTCTTCGTAACCTTGATTCGTCTCAAAATTTGACAAGGGGGTGGCACAGCGAGGGCAATACGGCAAAACCTTTCGGCCTTCGTAGATCAAATCCTTGTCCCACAATGCCTTGAACACCCACCAGATGGATTCCATGTACGGCAGATCCATCGTTTTGTAATCATGGTCAAAATCCACCCAGCGTCCCATGCGGGTGACAATCTGCCGCCATTCCTCCGTGTACCTCAGTACAATGCCCCGGCATTTTTCATTGAATACATCGATCCCCAATTGCTCGATATCGCGTTTCCCGCTGATCTTGAGTTCCTGCTCCATTTCGTATTCCACGGGCAGACCGTGACAATCCCATCCGAATCGTCGCTCCACGTAGTGCCCGCGCATGGTCTGATAGCGAGGAATAATATCCTTGATCGTTCCCGCCAGGAGATGTCCGTAATGCGGCAGTCCGGTGGCGAACGGGGGTCCGTCATAGAACACAAATTCCGGGGCGTTCCGACGTTGTTCGACGGAACGGCGAAACGTGTCGTGCTGCTCCCAGAATTTGAGAATATCCTGTTCCTGGTCGGAAAAATTAATTTTCTGGCTTACGGGCTTGAACATTCGAGACCCCTCCTATCACGCATCCGCCCTACCCTATGCGATAACGTGTCTCCAAATCAAGCCGCTCGTTGTTTTCGCCGAGTCCCCACCGCCGCGGAACAAACCATGGAAGCGTCGGCAGACAATGGAATACATTCGCAGGCATCCCGGGCTTTCAAGAGTCCGTTTTTCGGGTATACTGGTACATTATGAAAATAAAGAATCCGTATCTGCTTGTCATAGGTCTGCTCGTCTTCATTGCCGGGTCGGACCTTTTCGCCCTGGACATCTATGTTCTGCGCCATGCCCAAACCATGGCGAACTGGAAGCGGGAATATACCGATGAATATCAACGCACTTTTTCCCCTTGGGGACAGGACCAGGTGGACGGCGTGGCGGACAAACTGGAGCCCTATTCCTTTGATGTCATCATCGTAAGCCCCGCTTGGCGCACCCATCACACCATTCTTCCCTACCTGGCCAGACACAACAGAACGGCGGAAATCTGGCCCGAAGTGGAAGAGTGCTGCTGGGATCGCAGAGGGTTTATTGATATCCAGGAGTTGCCACGAGGTCCGCGCATTGAAATCGATGAGGAGTTGCAGGAGTTCTTTACCTTCCGTGACGAAGAGGCCGTATACCGGTTCGGGGCCGATACCCCCGAAGCCGGTGACTATCAGATCGGTCTTGCCGTGGACCTGATCCGGGAACGATTTCTCGGAACGGATAAAACCATACTTATTGTCGGTCACACCCACGCCGGCGCCCGAATCATTCAAGGATTGCTGGACGATCCCCCCCCTCGGTTGTTTCTCCATAATGCCACGCTTTCGCATGTTGCTCTTGACGACGATGGCCGGTTCCGGTTGCATATGCTGAACGATGAACCGGTGGAAGAATCAACCCCTTAATGGATTATGAACGGCCGGTACAAGGAACGGACGTCTATGCAATGGCTTTTCCCGTGGTCCGGCGCACATGCGCGAAACACGGGAAAGCAGGCCGTATGCCCCGTAAAGAAGCGCATGGCTTCAGGATAACGCATGATGGCCGACAGAAGCATATCTACAAAAATCGAGGTCCATCCCGTCCGGGCGGAGGATGCGGATGAGATCTTCAAGCTGCATGCCCGGGTCTTTCATCAGCGTGAACCCATCACCCAATTCCTGGGATTCAGCACAGACCGCCTCGTGCAACTGCTTCACGCGTTGCACCGTGCAGGGAAGGGCCATTCCCTGGACCGGAAACTCTGGTGGATGGCCTGTGACGAGGACCGGGCGCCGATTGGCTTTGTCATATGCCTCGACGTATCCGAGGCCGCCGAGGAACCCTATGCCCTCGAACTGACATCCGACGAACAGGCCCGCATGCCGCCGGTCAAGGCGTTCATGGAAGAATTGCGAACGCCCCTGCGCGATGCGTATGCGTCCCCCCCCGGGCAGTGCATGTACGTGGCGGCGGTCGGGGTGGATCCGGTGTACGAGAGAACCGGTATTGCGGCCTCGTTGCTCGGGTCGGCGATCACGCAGGCGCGCGAAATTGGATATGTATGTGCCGTATCGGAATGCACAGGCCCGGCGTCGCGCCGATGTCATGAGAAATGCGGTTTTCGGAGTGTGCACAGCCTGGAGTACAAGAAATTTCAATTCGAGGGACGCCATCCCTTCGCCGAAATTCCGGGAGAGTGCCATTTAATGTGGAAACGTCTGGTCATTCAGTCGTATGCGGGCAAACACCCGGCTGCTTCCGAATCTTCCTGATCCGGAAAGAACAACACACCCGATCCCGTTTCCCGCTTCAGCCGCCGAAAGCTCGCGAAACGGTCATGCGGTGACATTCCGGCACGGCATCACCGCCTTCCCACACCACACGACGAAAATCATCCGGATCCGTATTTCCCTCCGTGTTGATAAGAAGGACCTGGGCATTACGATCCAGCGCCAGGCGTTCGCGTAGCGCTTGCGCGCCGTCCCATTGCATAAGGAACATCAGCGCGCCAAGCGTCACCGCGCCGGATTCTCCGGACACGATAAACGGATCTCCTTCCAACGGCGTCGCATACACCCGCATGCCTTTGGCCGCAACGTAATCCGGACACATGGCAAATACATCCGTACAACGGCGGAGGATTCGCCAGGCCACCGGGCTGGGATCACCGCAGGCCAGTCCGGCCATGATGGTATCCAGATCGCCGGCAAAATGATGGGGTTCCCCGTCCGTATGCTGGGCGGAAGCGAATAAACATGCGGCTTTTTCCGGCTCGACCACGATGGACTTCGGGCGGTCGGCCCCGAACAATTGGTCATAGAAGCCGGTTACCGAGGCGGCCAGGGCGCCTACTCCTGCCTGGACGAACACGTGGGTGGGTTTCGTCATGCCCTGTCCGGCCAGTTGCGCTTGTGTCTCCGCCAGCATGGTGGTGTATCCCTGCATGACCCATTGGGGGATATCTTCATATCCCTCCCATGACGTATCCGAGATCACCTGCCATCCATTACGGCTCGCATCCTCGATGACTTGCCTTACCGCATCGTCATACGTCCCCGGCACCACGTTGATATCCGCCCCGTTGCGGCGTATGGCGTCTATGCGCGCGGCGGACGTGTGTTGGTGAACATAGATGATCGATTTAAAACCGAGTCGCCTCGCCGACCATGCAATCCCCCGTCCGTGATTTCCGTCCGTAGCGGCGGCAAACACCAGATCGCCGAGCTTGTCTTTCGCCCGGCCGGCAAGAATGTCCGCCACCGGCATGTCTTCGCCCAATTGCTGCAGGATATAGCGGTATATGGCAAAGGATCCCCCCAGGACCTTGAATGAGTTCAAACTCAATCGAACCGACTCATCCTTGATCCAGATGCCTCCGAGATTGAGCATGTCCGCCAGGTTGTCCAGAGACTTCAGAGGACTTACCCGATATCCCTCGATCTGACGATGGAATGCGCGTGCTTGTCTCACGGCTTCCGGGGAAAACAACGCGCGCACGCAATCATCGGATGCCTCCGGTTCGGCGTACGGATTCAGCACAGACTGTATAGGCGGTCTGATCTCTTCGTTCCCGGCTTCTTTTCGAGCTTCCATATGTATCGTTTCCCGGTGATCACGACGGTGCATGCAAGGCCAGCATAACTTTCCGCACGCAACGGTTCAAGTTCAACCGAAACGGTTCAACGCGGATCGGAAGCGGCCTGGACGAAGCCGGGCATTATCCTATCAGGTCTTTAGTTGAAACGTTTCAATTCCAGCTCTAATCGATCGCGCTTGTACCAAAGAACCGCCGTACAAATGGCACATAAAGGTCATATTGTATTGACATTTATTTCAAAAATGGTTATATTGATAGTTAATATCTTTGGTTCTTCCCTGATTCCCGTGGGATATTTCATTGGATGATATACGATGGGGGTCATGAAAGACACCCAATTGTATCAGCAGATTCTCGGGCTGGTTCGGCCTTGGCGCGTGGCCAGCG